>NZ_JBIWKB010000037.1:0-91561 GCF_044765425.1 Streptomyces sp. NPDC102462
GCATCGTGCGGCGGAGCACCGTTGGCGATCGTCCGCCGGTACATCGAGCAGCAAAAACGTCCGCTCTAAAAGTGCACGTCAGAGCAGTCTTGAGACGCATTCATCCCCGGCGTGAACGCCGGGGCTTTCTGCAAGGAACCCGGTAAAGCACCAAGTCAGCGCGCAGCTCCCGTTGTTCCGAAGACCACCGCCCGCGGCGGCCCGCGGTCCGACGAGCGAAGGGCGCCGGGGTGCGGCCTGTGGACCGGGCTTCTTCGGGTGCTCACAGGCGGGTGCCGTCCCGGTGCGCGACGATCAGGGCCATGTCGTCGTCGAGCCGGCCTCCCGCGTGTTCCCTGAGATCCGCGGAGATGCGCCGGACCAGCGGCACGGGCGCCTCGTCCGCCCAGGCGGCGAGGCGGGCGCAGAGCGGGTAGAAGACCCCGTGCTCGTCACGGGCCTCGCTGACTCCGTCCGTGTACAGCACCAGCCGGTCGCCGTGCTGGAAGGGATGGGTGACCGCAACGTACGCCGCCGCGGACAGGTCGCCGAGGCCGAGCGGCGGAGCGGGCTCGGGCACCGTCAGATGCCGCGCGGTGGCGCCGTGCAGCAGGACCGGCGGCGGATGCCCGCAGCTGATCAGCCGGACGACCGGTTCGTCGTCCGGGATCTCCACGATCACGGCGGTCACGAAGCGCTCGACGACGTCCTCCTCGGCCTGGGAGAACTCGGCGAGCCCCCAGGAGACCGCGTCTTCCATGTAGGAGACCAGGTCCGGCAGTGAGGTCGCGCGGTGGGCCGCGGCCCGGAAGGCTCCCAGCACGATCGCCGTGTCGCTGATCGAGGCCAGTCCCTTGCCGCGGACGTCCCCGATCAGCAGCCGGGTGGAACCGGCGCGGCGGGCCGCGGCGTACAGGTCGCCGCCGACGCGGGCGTCGGCCTCGGCGCTGCGGTACTCCGAGGCCAGCGAGACGGGTCCTGCCCGCTTGGGGAGCGGGCGCAGCACGACGCGCTGTGCCGCCTCCGACACCGAGCGCACCCGGAGCAGTTCCCGCTCGCGCCGCGCCCGCAGCCGGGTGAGGACGATGAGGAGGACGCAGAGTCCGGCGAGGGCCGCGAGTTCGACGAGGACGCTTTCGGTGGCCAGGGTGTGCCGTTCCAGACCGGCGACGACGAGGGCCAGCACGGCCAGCCCGCAGATCAGGGCCGTGGCGAGCGGACCCGCGCCGATGGCGGTGACCGCGCAGGCGACGACCAGCAGATGCGCGATGTGGACGTCGGGCGGCAGGAACGCGTCGGCCACCGGGATGGCCAGGATCACCAGCGCGGGGCCGAGCAGCCACCAGGAGACCACCGCCGTCCGGTCCTGGGACCGAAGGGCCCCGTCCGCCGTCGTGCAGATGGTCTCGGCGCTCATGGGCGTACTCCCCTGCGTAAGCGCTCCGCTGGGAATGCCACGATATGCCGTCGGTTCATCTGCGGCGCCGTCGTGGCCGGTCGCGCAGTTCCCCGCGCCCCTTCGGGGCGCTGCCGAACCGCAGCGGACTTCACTCGACCTGCTTAGTGCCACTCCACCACACCACATGGCCGTCCCCCGCGTCACCCCCGCCACGGGAGCGGGCGTCACAGGCCCACGTCACGCCCGCGGAGGTCGTCCAGGTTCTCGCGCCGGACCAGGAGCCGTGCGCGGCCCGCGCGCACGGCGACCACCGGCGGGCGGCCGACCATGTTGTAGCCGGAGGCCATGGACAGGTGGTAGGCGCCCGCCACCGGGACGGCGAGCAGGTCCCCGGCCCGCAGGTCGTCGGGCAGCGGGACGTCGGCGGCCAGGACGTCACCGGCCTCGCAGTGCCGGCCCACCACGGTCACCCGGGCCGTCGCCCGCGTCGTGCGCCGGCCGATCAGCCGGGGCGCGTACCGGGCACCGTACAGAGCGGGTCGTGGGTTGTCCCCCATGCCGCCGTCGACGGCGGCGAACGTGTGCCCGGCCGTGTGTTTGACGGACAGCACCCGGTACACGGCGACGCCCGCCGGGCCCACGACCGCCCGGCCCGGCTCGATGATCAGGCGGGGCACGGCCAGCCCCGCGGCCTCGCACGCCGCCGCCAGTTCGGTACGGATCGTGCGGGCCAGCGCGGTCAGGTCGAGGGCCCGGTCCCCGGGCCGGTAGGCGATGCCGTGCCCGCCGCCCAGGTCGAGTTCGGGCAGCACCAGACCGTGCCGCTCGTTGAGCCGCGCCATCAGCGCCACCAGGCGGCGCACCGCCCGCGCGTAGGGTTCGACGTCGGTGATCTGCGATCCGAGGTGGCAGTGCAGGCCGGTCAGTTCGAGCTGCGGCTGGTCGAGGATCCGGGCGATCGCCCGTTCGGCGCCGCCGTCCGCCATGGACAGCCCGAACTTCTGGTCGTCGGTCCCGGTACGGATCTTCTCGTGGCCGCCGGCGCTGATGCCGGGCACGACCCGCACCATCACCCGCTGCCGGCCGCCGGGTCCGACGGCGGCGGCCAGCCGGGCGATCTCCGAGGGGCCGTCGATGACGACGCGGCCGACCCCGAGGCGCAGCGCGGCCCGCAGGTCCGCCGGGGACTTGGCGTTGCCGTGCAGCACGATGCGTTCGGGCGGGAAGCCCGTGGTGACCGCGAGTTCCAGCTCGCCCGCCGAGCACACGTCGAGGCCCAGGTCCTCCTCGTCCACCCAGTGGATCATGGCGCGGCACAGGAACGCCTTGGCCGCGTAGAGGACTTCGGCGTCGGGGAAGACGTTCCGGTACGTGCGGCAGCGTTCGCGCACCTCGCTCTCGTCGAGCACGTAGACGGGCGTGCCGAAGCGTTCGGCCATCTCGGCCAGCGGCACCCCGCACACGGCGATGTCTCCGCGGTGCGGCTCGGTGCTCGACGCGGGCCACACCGCAAGGCCGGCGGCCGCCGGGGCGGTGGGTACGGGCTCGTCGACGACGCTCATCGGGGCACCGCCTGTGCGCCGGCCGTCAGCGCCGCGGTCAGGGGCGCCGGCGTCGCGGGGGCGAGCAAGGCGGGCGCGGGGGCCGGCGCGGAGAGCTGCGGGTCCACCGTGACGAGGGTGATGCCGAGCGGGGCGAGCAGCGCACGCAGCGCGGGTTCGGCCAGTTCGATCCACGCCTGCTCACGGCCGAGGGTCGCGGTCAGGCGCCGCGGCGAGGTGAAGCCCACAGCCGTGCGGCTGCCCAAGGGAGTGCGGAAGATCCGGAAGACACAGAGCGTGTCTCCCCGTGGTCCCGGCCGGACCGGGACGTACAGGCGTCCGGCCGGGTGCCGATCGGCGGGCTCGGGGTCGTCGTCCAGGAGTTCTGTCATGGGATGCCTCCGACGGGATCCGTGTTCGTGTGGGTCTGCTCGGCCGCCCCGGCCGTGGGGAGGCCGGGGTTCTGCGTCGACGTTATGCCCGGCCGTCGCGGCCTGCTGCATCCCATGACGCGACGCTGACGGGCGGCGGTCCAACGCTGACGGACCCCTGACACCGGCGGCGACGGCCGCGCCGGCACCTGCGGCAGTTGGCCCGCACGGGCACACCGCCGTCCTCCCTGCCCGGCCGTGGCACGGCTTGGCTACGATCAGCCCCGATGAACAGCCGGCACGAGGGATTGCGGGGCACGGCGGGACACGCGGTCCCGTTGTGGGCGCTGCGCTGTGCGGCGCTGCTCGCCGTGCTGATGTGGGTGCTCCCGGTGTGCACCGACGCCTCGCCCGGCGGGTCCCACGCGGTGGCCGCCGCCTCCGGTCAGGCCGTCACGGCGGTCGCCGGCGCGGCGGCAGCGGCCGAGGAGGCGGGCCACGTCTGCCCGGACGCGCGGCACCGGCCTGGCGTCGCGCACTGCCGGCTGGCGACCGGGGCCGTCCCGAACTCCGCTTCCCCCGTGCCGGTGCCGCGCCCGCGGACGGTGGACGTGTGCGCCGCGCGGGCGCCCGACGCGCCGCCGGGCCCCGTCCCCGCGGCCGGCCTCACGCACACACCCGGCATCCACCAACTCCAGGTTCAGCGGACGTAGCAGCGGCGCACCGCACCCCGCCGGACCCCCGGTCCGGCGCGCGTGCGCGCCCGCCATGCCTGCCGCGGCCCCGCAGCTCGCGCGGCCGCCCGCCACTCGAACCGCACCGCCGTGCCCCCATGGCACGGCGGGGACAAGGACATGCCATGGGATCGTCCCGAGCCAAAGCACAGCGCGCCGAACGCCGCGCGAAGATAGCGGAGATACGCCGTGCCCAGGCGGCGCGGGAGCGCCGCAACCGCATCGTCGCCTGGGCCTGCGGCGCAGCCGTCGTCGTCGGCGTGGCGGCCGGCGGCTGGTACCTCGTGGACCGCGACCAGGCGCGGAACGAGGCGGCGAAGGCCGCCGCCGCCGCGCCGGTCGACGGCGAGAAGACCTTCGATGACCTGAGCCGGAACCACGTCAGCACGCCGGTCGACTACAAGATGTCGCCGGCCGTCGGCGGGGACCACGACCAGGTCTGGATGAACTGCAACGGCGACGTCTACGACCGGGAGATCGACGAGACCAACGCCGTCCACTCGCTCGAACACGGCGCGGTCTGGGTCACGTACAACGACAAGGCGGCGGACGGCGACGTCGGCGACCTGGCCGAGAAGGTGCGGCGGACCCCGTACACGCTGATGAGCCCGTACGCCGGCCAGTCCGCTCCGATCATGCTGTCGGCCTGGGGGCGGCAGCTGTCCGTGGACTCCGCGTCGGATCCGCGGGTGGAGCGGTTCTTCACGAAGTACGTGCAGGGCGAGCAGACCCCGGAACCGGGTGCCGCCTGCACCGGAGGCACAGCGGCCTGACGGACGCCCCGGGCCGCACCGCCCGGCCGGGCGGTGCGGTCTCAGTGCGGGTGGGGTTCGTCGCGGTGGGCGGGGCCGTGGGGTGCCTCGCAGTGGCCGGGGCCGTCGGTCCGTTCGCCGGGGCGGGTGACGTGCAGGACGGATGCGGCGGCATGGTCGACCTGGAGGGTGGTGTGGGTGATGCCGTAGTCGCACCGCAGCAGTGCCTCCAGGTCCCGGCGGACGGCGTGGCAGTCGCCGTCCGGGTCGACCAGGACGTGCGCGGACAGGGCCGGCTGGCCCGAGGTGATCTGCCAGACGTGCAGGTCGTGGACCTCGGTGACGGACGGCCGGCCGGCGAGGGTGTCGCCCAGCAGGTCCGGGTCGACGTCGGCGGGGGCGGCCTCCAGGAAGATCCGGCCGGAATCGCGCAGCAGCCCGTACCCGGCCCTCGCCATCAGGGCGACGACGACGAGCGTGGCAAGCGCGTCGGCCCGCGCGAAGCCGGTGAGCACCACGATCAGGGCGGCGACCGCCGTGCCGATGAAGGCGAACAGGTCGTTGAGGATGTGCTGGTAGGCGCCCTCGACATTGAGGGAGGCCCGGTTGGCCTTGGAGATGCACCAGGTCGCGGCGATGTTCACGGCGATCCCGGCGAGCGCGGTGACCAGCATCGCACCGCCCTGCACCTGCGGTGGCGCGATCAGCCGGCGCACCGCCTCGTAGGCGAGCCAGGCACCGAGCAGCAGCAGGGTCAGCCCGTTGGCCTGGGCGGACAGGATCTCGGCCCGCTTCAGGCCGTAGGTGTAGCCGCCGCGCGCCGGGCGGGCGGCGAGCCGCATCGCGACGAGTGCGAGCACGATGGAGACGGCGTCGGTGAGCATGTGCGCCGCGTCCGAGATCAGCGCCAGGGAACGCGCGACGATGCCGACGGCGACCTCGGCGGCCATGAACACCGTGATCAGCGTGAGCGCGATGGCCAGCCAGCGGCGGTCGGCGTCCGCGGCCACCCCGTGCGCATGCCCCGCGTGGCCGCCCGCGCCGTGGTCGAGCCCCACGCCGTGGTCGTGCTCGCTCATCTCGTGTGCCTCCCCGTTCGCGACGGATGCCCGACTCGCAGTGAAACGCATGCGCGGGACAAACGCCAAAGACTGCACCGGTGACCGTTGTCATCTCCGTTAATGGCCCGCTGACCTGCGCAAACACCCGGCCTGGCCCGGGGCGCTCCAGGAGGCCGCCGCGGCGGTCGAACCGTCATGGGGGCCGGGGCGTCACAGGGACGACCGGCCGTCCTCCGAAGGGAGCACCCCCATGTACGCCGTACCCCGTGCCACCCGTTGCCCACTGTCCCGGCTCGTGCTCACCGCGGCGGTGCTGGGGGCGGCGACCGCGTGCGGCGGGCAGACCGTCCCGGTGGGGACAAAGCCCGCCGTCGCACCCGTGACCGGCTGGAAGGAGCCCTCCGCGTACACGTACACGCTGACGTCGACCGCGGGGGAACGGGCGCTGATCGGCACCTTCCGGGTGACCGTCCGCGACGGCGAGGTGGTGGACGCGGTCGGACTCGACGAGAGCGCCCGCCGCGTGGTGAAGCGGTCACCCGCCGTCGTACCCACCCTTCAGGACCTGCTCGCCGAACTCGACGGGGCACGGCGCGAGGGGGCCGCGACGGCCGAGGCGGACTTCGCGGCCGACGGACACCCGACGCGTATCGCGCTGGACCGGGAGAAGAACGCGGTCGACGACGAGGCCCTGTACGTCATCGGCGACTTCCGTCCCGGCCGTCCTTGACCGCACCACAGAGGACGGCGGTCCCAGGAGGCGGCCGTATCGGCAGGACGCCAGGTGTCAGGAGGGCGTCGGCGCCGGGCTCGGGCCCGTCCCGGACATGTGGACGATCGTGCCGCCGGTCCTGGTCCGGAACCGTTCCAGCGACTCCCGCTCGGCACTGATCACCCAGCGGGATCCCACCAGGAAGTCCCCCTGGTACATGGCCGCGGTGTCCAGCCAGGTCCGCTGGAACCGCTCCTCGGGGAAGGTGGTGATGAGGTAGTCGGCGCGCTCGGTGTGGCAGACGCCCTGCCGCAGCTCGTCCGCCTCGATCCGGATCTTGGCCGTGCAGTCGGTCAGGCGCGCGATGACCTCGACCTTCGCCGGCGCCACGACCTGGGCCTGCACCGCGGAGATCGCGGGGGTACCCGACGCCCCTGGCGGACGCGCCGCGTCGTCCTCGCCCCCGCCGCAGGCCGCGGACAGGGGCAGCAGGGCCACGCCTGCGGCGTAGGCGGCTGCGCGGACCAGACGGGCGAGGGAAGGGGTGCGGCCGGGGTGTGATCGCTGCTGCTGGGGCACGTCGCTCGCTCCGTTGGGGGCCGGCGTCGTCCGCGCGGCGGACGGACTGTCGAGGGGAGATACGGGCGCACACCGCTCTGCGTTCACCCGATGCGGTGATCGCACACATGTCGCCGTCCCCGCGCCGCGGGCCCGCCGCCCCGGCGGGCTTCCGGGCCGGTCACCGGCGCCGGCGCGGTGTCCCGGACGGCGCGGGGGCCGCGCCCGGCATGCCTCACCGGAACTTTATGCACATGATCGACTACGTTGTGTGCCCATGGTGGCTTGGTCGGTACGTCGCGAGCACCGGCCCGTGACACGGGCCGGAGCGGCACTGGTGGTGCTGCTCGCCGCGCTGGTCCACGTGCTCGGCTGCGCCCACGGCCCGGTCCCGGCGGGATCCGTACGGGCCGACACCCCCCTGCCGGCCGGGGCCGCCTGCGGCCAGGCGTCGCCGCCCTTCGCCGTACCGGTCACGCGTCCCGCGCCGCCCTCGGGGGACGACCTGGCGCAGTGCTGGGACACCGACGAGCCCACGGTCCAGCCGCCCCGGGACATCGCCTCGCCCGTCCCCGCCGTGGACGAGGCCGAGGCGACCACCGGCGGTGACGAAGCACTCCCCGCCGCGAGGACGGGCCCGCCCGCCGGTCCGGCGCCCGGACCGGCCACGGCCGGCCGGTCGAGAGCCCGCCTGGGCGTGTGGAGGTCCTGACCGGACCGCGAGCCGCGCGACGTGCCATGGCCCCGTGCCTGCCGCCGCGCCGCGCTCCGACCGACCGGACCCCCGCTCCTTCGAACCAGGCGGCCGGCACCTGAGCGTGTTCACCGGCCGCGGGAGAAGCACGCCATGCAGCAGCACGACGGCACACCGGTGCCGCAGTCCCCCGCCCAGCACTCACCCGTCCAGCACCGCCCCGTCCAGCACTCACCCGTCCCGTACGCGTCCGCGCCGCATTGCCCCGCGGGGCTGCTCGCCGACGCCAAGCATCCGCTGCACACCCCCGCAGGTCTCGTCGGCGACACCCCCGTCCTGTGGATCGGGGACCCCTTCACGGCCGCAGGGCGCGGCTTCTGGGCCAAGCTCGAAGGGCACAACCCCGGTGGCATCAAGGACCGCACCGCCCTGTACATGGTCCGCGCCGCCCGTGAGCGCGGCCGGCTGCTGCCGGGCGCCCGCATCGTCGAGTCGACGTCCGGCACCCTCGGCCTCGGTCTGGCCCTGGCCGGCGCGGCGTACGGCCACCCGGTCACCGTGGTCTCCGACCCTGGCATGGAGCCCCTGATGACGGGCCTGCTCACCGCCTACGGCGCCGAGGTCGACCTGGTCGGCGACCCGCATCCGGAAGGCGGCTGGCAGCAGGCCCGCCGCGACCGCGTCACCGAACTGCTCGCCGCCGACCCCGACGCCTGGTGCCCGGACCAGTACCACAACCCGGACAACGTGGCCGCCTACGCCCCGCTCGCCCACGAACTCGTCGCCCAACTCGGCCGTATCGACGCCCTGGTGGTGTCCGTGGGCACCGGTGGCCACTCCGCGGGCATCGCCTCCGTGCTGCGCGGCTTCTTCCCTGGGCTGCGCGTGGTCGGCGTGGACACCACCGGCTCCACCATCTTCGGCCAGCCCGCGGCGCCGCGTCTGATGCGCGGCCTGGGCAGCAGCATCTACCCGCGCAACGTCGCCTACGGCCTCTTCGACGAGGTGCACTGGGTGGCCGCGCCCGAGGCGGTGTGGGCCGCGCGCCGGCTGGCCCGGCACCACTACGCCACCGGCGGCTGGAGCGTGGGTGCGGTGGCCCTGGTCGCCCGCTGGCTGGCCCGCACCCTGCCCGCCGAGGACCGCATCGCCGCCGTCTTCCCCGACGGACCGCAGCGCTACGTCGGCACCGTCTTCGACGACGCCTACTGCCGGCGGCACGGTCTGCTCGGGCACCCGCCCGCCGACGAACCGGACGAGATCGGCGAGGCGGGCGAGCGGGCCGTCACCCGCTGGACGCGCTGCACCCATGTCACCGACCCGCTCGCGGGCGGCGGCCTCCCCCGGCTCTCGGGGGCCGCGCGATGAGGAACCTGTGGCGGCAGACCCGCTCCTTCCCGCCCGCCGTGAGGCTGCTGATGGCCAATCAGTTCGCCATCAACCTCGCCTTCTACATGCTCATGCCCTATCTGGCCGTCCATCTCTCCGGTGCGCTCGGTCTCGCCGCCTGGGCGGTGGGACTGGTGCTGGGCGTGCGGAACTTCTCCCAGCAGGGCATGTTCCTCATCGGCGGCACCCTCGCGGACCGCTACGGCTACAAGGCCCCGATCATGGCGGGCTGTCTGCTGCGCACGGTCGGTTTCGGACTGCTCGGCTGGGTCGACAACCTGCCCGCACTGGTCGTCGCCTCCGCGGCGACGGGGTTCGCGGGCGCGCTGTTCAATCCGGCCGTGCGCGCCTATCTCGCCGTGGAGGCGGGTGAGCGCCGGGTGGACGCGTTCGCCGTGTTCAACGTGCACTACCAGGCGGGCATGTTGCTCGGTCCGCTGGTCGGACTCGGCCTGCTGGCCACCGACTTCAGGCTGGTCGGCACGGCGGCGGCGGGCGTCTTCGGCGCGCTGACCCTGCTGCAGTGGCGCGCGTTGCCGGCCCGGCGCGACGCGGCGGCCGGCACCGGCGCGGGGCGCGAGGGGGTGCTGGCGCAGTGGCGCGGCGTGGTGGCCAACCGGCCGTTCCTGCTCTTCGCCACCGCCATGATCGGCTCGTACGTCCTGACGTTCCAGGTCTATCTGGCCCTCCCGCTGGCCGCCGCCGACGCCCTGGGCGCGGACGGCACGGCCGTCACCAGCGGCCTGTTCGTGGTGTCGGCGGCCGTCGCCGTGCTGGGCCAGCTCCGGCTCACCGGCTGGGCGAGGAAACGCTGGAGCGGCCATGAGGCACTGGTGCGCGGGCTCACGGCGATGGGGCTGGCGTTCGTGCCGCTGGCGCTCGTGCCGCACCGCGCCGCGGCGGCGGTGGTCGCCGCCCTGCTGACCGCGGTCGTGCTGCTGGCGGCGGGCGGCGCGGTCGTCTACCCCTTCGAGATGGACACCGTCGTCTCGCTCGCCGGCGACCGGCTGGTCGCCACCCACTACGGCCTCTACAACACCGTCTCCGGCCTGGGCATCACCCTCGGCAACCTCGCCACGGGGGCGCTGTGGGACTTCGCCGTACGGCACGACGCCCTCTGGCTCACCTGGGGCGCCCTGGCCGCGACGGGCCTCGGGTGCGCCGCCTCGATCGCCGCGCTCGCCCGTACCGGGCGGCTGACCGTACGGCAGCCGCAGCGGGTGACCGCCTGACCGGCGACTCGCCGCGTCATGTGAGCACCGGCGTGCGGGGCACCGGCTGCCCCGCACCCCGGTGCTCGCCGGGCCGTGAGCGGAGCTGTTCCCGGTCGCCGGTCAACCGCCGTGGAAGAAGGGAGCGTTCGGGCAGCGGTCTCGCCGGCGGGGTGGCCGGGGTGTTCGGCTACCGCCGGTTCACAGGGCCGCCAGCCAGCGCGCCGCAGCGGCGGGCCGGCCGAACCGGTGAGTCTTGAGCGGGGCGAACCTCGGGTCATGGACCCGTCGTTCGATCTCACGGTGACGGGCCCGGTGCTGGGACCAGGCCCACCAGGCGGGGTGCTGCCGCGTCAGCCAGTCCCGCCAGGTCTCCCTGTTGCCGGCGTAGACCACCTCGCGCATCACCGTGCGCCGCAGGGACCGGCGCAGGATGCGGGGCATCACGATCCTTCTCGGGTAGTCCAGCCAGAGGACGGTGTCCGCCCGCTCCCACATCAGGTCGCGGACCTCCGGGTAGCCGAGCGAGTCGAAGACCCAGCGGGGCTCGGCGGTGAGCGCCGCCACGTCCTCGGCCAGTGCGGCGTTCACGGACCAGCCGGGGCCGTCGAAGTACAGCGCGTCCATCTCGTGGTAGGGCAGCCCCAGTCGGTCGCTCACCGCCCGGGCGAGCGTGGATTTTCCCGCACCGGTGACACCCACCACCAGAATCCGCCGCATACCGGCACTCTACTCACCGTGGTGCGACGGTCGTTCGGCTGCCCGAGCGTTGTGGCTGGGCGCGCAGTTCCCCGCGCCCCTTTGGGGGCGCCGCAGCACAGCCGGGCCCGCGAGGACACCCCTCTCGCGAGGATCGCTCGGCTATCGGACGGTGCTTTTCGGGGGGCGCTCGCGCAGTGCGCCGTATCCGATGAAGTACGCGGGCAGCCGGCGCAGCAGCCGGGAGTCGGCGAGCAGACCGGCCACACGCCGGGCCCTGCGCACATCGCCGAGGGGCGGGCGGCCCTCCAGGACGGGGGCGATGAGGCGTGCGTGGGCCAGGCGTTGCAGCCCCTGGGTGGCGACGGTGGTGGGACGGCGGCGGCGCTGGACGGCGCGCACGTCGTGCAGGCCCACGGTGCCGCGGCGCAGCGGCCCGACCAGATGACGCGCGGCGGCCACGGCGTCCTCGACGGCGAGGTTGATGCCGATGCCGAAGACCGGGGACATCGCGTGGGCGGCATCGCCGATGCACAGCAGACCGGGCCGGTGCCAGCGGCGCAGCCGGTCCAGGCGGACGTCGAGGAGCCTGACCTCGTCCCAGGAGCGCAGCCGGCCGACGCGGTCCGTCATCCAGGGGGCGGCGGCGGCGTACTCGGCGCGGAAGCGGTCGAGTCCGGCGGCGCGGCGGCGGGCGTCGGAGCCCTTGGGGATGAGGGCGGCGCACTGCCAGTAGTCCCCGCGGTCGATCATCGCGGTCAGGAAGCGGTCGCCCGCGGCACCGACGAGTCCGCGCGGATCGCCCTCATGCCGGGGCAGCCGGAACCACCAGGCGTCCATCGGGCAGCGGTAGCGGCGCAGCCCTAGCTCCGGCCGGGAGCGGGCCAGGGAGCCGCGGCCGTCGCAGGCGACGGTGAGCAGGGCGCGCAGCTCTCCGTGGCGGCCGTCCCGGGTGCGGTAGCGGACGCCGGTCACCCGGCCGCGCTCGACCAGGAAGGACTCGGCCTCGGTGCCCATCCGCAGCCGGAAGGCGGGTTCGCGCCGGGCCTCGTCGGCGAGCAGGTCCAGGAGGTCCCACTGGGGCACCATGGCCACGTAGTTGTACGGGCCGCGCAGCACCGCGAGGTCGGCGACCGTGACCTGGGACCGGCCGGCCCCGACGGGCATCTGGACGGTGTGCACCCGGCGCTGCGGGAGCCGGGCGAACCTCTCGGCCAGGCCCAGGTCGTCCAGCAGGGCGAGCGTCGAGGGGTGCACGGTGTCGCCGCGGAAGTCACGCAGGAAGTCGTCGTGCTTCTCCAGGACCGTCACCTCGACGCCGGCCCGGGCCAGCAGCAGGGCGAGCACCATGCCCGCGGGACCGCCGCCGACGACACAACATGTGGTCCGTTCCATCACGGCCCTGCCTTTCCGGAGAGCAGCGGTTGGCCACCAGTAATTCATCACGCAGTGAATAGTGTACTCGCCGGACCCCCGCCACGGCATCCCGAAGGAGCCGGATCCCGGTGGCGGACGCGCGCCCGCCACCGGGATCCGGCTCCGCCTACTCCGGCGTGGGCGCGGTCAGTCGCCGGGCACGGCCGGGCGCGGGTGGCGCGGTGCCAGCTCCGTCTCGATCAGCCGGTTCAGATGGCGGCGGGCGTCCTGAGTGGTCAACGGCGGTGCCTGCCGCAGCCGTTGGAGGGCGAGCCCGTCGGCGAGGGCGGCGAAGCGAACCGTGAAACCGTCGATGTCGGCGCAGTCCGCGTCGCCGTCGGCGACGGCGCGTGCGGCCAGGGCCCGGATCTGCTCGTGCCAGTCCCGGTAGCGGTCCGCCTGCCCGCGGGCGAACGGCTGGTCGCGGTCCTGCTCGCCGGCGTTCCAGTACTCGAACCACATCCGCCAGTGGCGGTCGGTGTCCTCGGTGAACAGGGCGTCCACCAGCAGCCGCAGCGCCTCCGCTCCGCTGGTCGCGGCCTCGGCGGCCCGGCTGAGAGCCGCGTAGTAGCCCTCGATGTGCAGGACCATCGCCTCGGAGAGGATTTCCTGGACGCTGCCGAAGTGGTAGGTGACGGTGCCGACGGACACCCCGGCCGCGGCCGCCACGTCCCGGACACCCACCGACCCGTAGCCGCGTTCGGCGATCAGCGGGACGGCCGCCTCGACGATGAGGCGGCGGCGCACCTCGGTGGGCTGCCGGGTGCGGTCGGCGGCGGCCACGGCACGGCGCGGGGTCCTGGCCGCCGTCATCCGGACGTCCGCAAGGTGGTGTGGTGCCAGGCGCGCTTGGCCACTGTCTCTCCGTTCGCCCGTGCCTCGATGTGGCTGTCCATGATGAACTCGGTGGCCGTGGCCCGCAGTCCGGTCCGGGCGACCACCTCGGCCCGCCAATCCTCGCCGCGGGTGAGCCGGATCGTCCACTCGGAGACGGCACGGGCGGACAGCGGGTCCGTCTCGCGGATCCGGTAGGTCTCGCGGGCGCTCTCCTCGTACTTCAGGCCGTCCGGATAGGTCCGCGAGCCGCCGTAGTCCGGATCGACCTGGAGGGTCCACTCCCCCGCCGCCACGTCCCGGGTGACGAGGCGTTCGGGGCGCCGTACGGCCGGCCGGTCGTGGGTCACGGGCAGCGGCGGTGCCTGCTCGGGTTCCTCGAACCGGATCGGCGGCTCCTGCCCCACGGCGCGCACCGGCAGCAGCAGGCTGCTGCGGGCGGGGAGCACGGTCAGCTCGCCGCGTTCGCCGTGCGGCCATACCCAGGGCCAGTACGCGTCGCTGACGGCGACCCGGATACAGTGGCCGGGCGGGAACGCGTAGCCGATGCCGGTGAGTTCGATCTCGACGTCCTCGTGCGTTCCCGGATTCCAGTCGTCGGCGCGGTCCCGGCCGTTGCGGCTGAGCAGGTTGAGCACGCCGCGGGTGACGAGGGTGGAGGAGCCGTCGGGGGCGACGTCGCACAGCCGGACGACGACATGGGCGCGCGGCATGGCGCTGTCGAGGCGGAGCCGGACCCGCGGGCGGCCCAGGATCTCCACGCGTTCGTCCAGCGGCGCCGTGTCGAAGCAGACCGAACGCCCGTCCTCCTCGCGCTGGTCGGGCGGCAGATCGCCCGCGTTGCCGAACGGGAAGAACCGGCCGGCGTCCACGCCGGTGTGCAGCGGGGAGCGGACGGTGACGGGCGCGGTGTCCGCTCCGAGCGGGCGGGCGTGCCAGGTGACCCTCGGCGACGGCCAGGCGTCGTCGCCGACCCAGCGGCCCGGCATCACGTCGTAGGTCGTGGCGGGCGGTACCGGGTCGTTGATCCAGGTCCGCAGCAGCGGTTCGGCCATCACCCCGGTGTCCCGGTCCTTCAGGTGCTGGTCCCACCAGCGCAGGGTCTCCTGGAGGAAGCCGATGGCGGGGCCGGGCGGCAGTTCCCGGTCCGGGTACTGGTGCGACCAGGGGCCGATCAGGCCGCGGACCCGGTCGTGCGGCAGGTGCTCCACCAGCCGCAGCACCGTGTCCCGGTAGGGGTCGTGCCAGCCGCCGACGGCGAGGACCGCGGCGTCGATGGCGCCGTAGTCCTCGCAGACGCTGCCGTGCCGCCAGTAGGCGTCGCGTTCCTGGTGGGCGAGCCAGGTGTGCAGCAGCGGTTCGAGGGCGTCGAGGCGTTCGCGCCACATCGGCAGCCACCTCTCGGCGCCGACCACGGCCGGGTCCGGCGGCCGGGACGCGAAGGCGAGCATGGTGCCGGCCCAGGCGGCCATGTCGATGCCGAGGACGGCGCCGCCGGTGTAGTGCACGTCGTTGTCGTAGCGGTCGTCGGTGGAGCAGACGGTGACGATCGCCTTCAGCGGCTCGGGGGCCAGGGCCGCGATCTGCAGGGCGTTGAAGCCGCCCCAGGAGATGCCGAACATGCCGACGCGGCCGGTGCACCAGGGCTGGGCGGCCAGCCATTCCACGACGTCCACGCCGTCGGCGAGTTCCCGGGCGTCGTACTCGTCGCCCGGCGTGCCCTCGCTGTCGCCGTGGCCGCGGATGTCGACGCGTACGGAGGCGTAGCCGTGACCCGCGTACCAGGGGTGGCGCTGGGCGTCGCGGGGCGCGGTCCAGTCGCTCTTGCGGTAGGGCAGGTATTCCAGGAGCGCGGGCACGGGGTCGCGTTCGGCGTCGGCGGGCCGCCAGACGCGGGCGTGCAGCCGGGTGCCTTCCCGGGTGGGGATCCACAGGTCCTCGCTCACGACCCGGCGCTCGAAGTGTGCGCGGTACTTCACGCGGCTCCTTCCGTTTCCTCGGCCGCGGCGGCGGCCGCTTCGTGGGGTTCTGGGGTCACCGGGTGCCAGGGGCGCACCCGGTGCCAGTCGCCCAGGTCCGTCCACGCGTCGTCCGGTGCGGCGGCGTCCTTCCAGTCCGGGGCCGCGTCCGGTGTGCGGCCGGCGCGCGGCCGGGCGTCCGGGTCGGGTTCGAGGGCTGCGGCCATCAGCTGACGCGTGTAGGGGTGGCCGGGGGCGGCGAACACGGCCTCGGTGGGCCCTTCCTCGACCACCACGCCGTGCCGCAGTACGAGGACCCGGTCGGCGATGCCCCGTACGACGGCCAGGTCGTGGCTGATGAACAGGCAGGCCAGCTCGTGTTCTCGGCGCAGGTCGTCCAGCAGGCGCAGCACGTCGGCCTGTACGGAGACGTCGAGGGCGGTGGTGATCTCGTCGGCGATCAGCACGTCGGGGCGGCCGGCGAGGGCGCGGGCGATGCCGATGCGCTGGCGCTGGCCGCCGGAGAGCTGGGCGGGCAGCCGGTCGGCCAGGGCCGGGTCGAGGCGTACGTCGGCGATGAGGGTCCTGGCGCGGTCCGCGGCCTCGGCGCGGTGGGCGGCCGTGCCGAACAGGCGCAGCGGGTGGCGGATCGCGTCGCCGACCGAGCGGCGCGGGTTGAGGGAGGTGTCGGCGTTCTGGAAGACGAGCTGGACCCGGCGGCGCAGTTCGCGCGGTCGGTCGCGGGCGGGGCGGGCGAGGTCGCCGGCCGGGTGGGTCATGGTGCCGCCGGACGGGGTGCGCAGTCCGGCGAGCGCCCAGGCGAGGGTGGACTTGCCGCTGCCGGACTCGCCGACCAGGGCGAGGACTTCGCCGCGCCGCACGTCGAAGGAGACGCCGTGCACGGCGCGGGTCGTGCCGTAGTCGATGGTGACGTCCCGTGCGGTGACGGCGACCGGGGCGTCGGCGGGCACGGCGCTCCTCTGCCGCACCTCCCGTTCGCCGTCCTCGCCGGCCCGCGCGAGCCCGGTGTCGTCGAGGCGCGGCACGCTGGCCAGCAGACGGCGGGTGTAGGGATCGCGGGGCGCGGCGAACAGCCGGCGGGTGGGTGCCGACTCGACGACGCGGCCGGAGCGCAGCACGGTCACCTCGTCGGCGGTGTGGGCGACGACGCCGAGGTCGTGGCTGACCAGTACGGCGGCCAGGCCGAGTTCGTCGCGCAGGGCGCCGATCAGGTCGAGGACGCCGCGCTGGGTGACGACGTCCAGGCCGGTGGTGGGTTCGTCCAGGACGAGGACCTTGGGGCGGGCGGCGATGGCCATGGCGATGGCGACGCGTTGCTGCTGGCCGCCGGAGAGTTCGTGCGGGTAGCGGCGGGCGAGTTCGGCGGGGCGGGGCAGCCGCACCTGGTCGAGCAGTTCGGTCACGGGCACGTCGCCGCCGGCCTCGGCGATCTGCCGGCCGATGCGCATGGTCGGGGTCAGGGCGTGGCCGGCGTTCTGTGCGACCAGGGCGACGGTGCCGGCGCGCAGCCGCCGCAACTGCCGGGCGGGCAGGGCGAAGACGTCCGATCCGGCCACGGTCACCGAGCCGCCGGTGATCCGTGAGCCGTGCCGCAGATGCCCCAGCAGGGTGGCGGCCACGGTCGACTTGCCGCTGCCGGACTCGCCGACCAGGGCGAGGGTACGCCCGGGGGCGACCTCGAAGGACACCTCGTGGGCGACGGGTATGTCCCGGCCGTCCGCGCGGTAGGCGACCGAGAGGGCGCGGACGCGGACGACGGGGGCGGTGGCCCGGTCGGCGGGCGGCGCGGCGGAGACGGTCGAGGTCATCGGGTGCCCTTTCTGATCCGGTCGACGCCCCATGCCTTGGACAGGCCGTCGGCGGCGAGGTTGAGCCCGACGACGAGGGTGGCCAGGGCGATGATCGGCGCCAGGCTCGCCAGCGGGACGACGGTGATGGCGGTGCGGTTCTCGGCGACCATGAGCCCCCAGTCGGGGGTCGGCGGCGCGGCGCCGAAGCCGAGGAAGGACAGCGAGGAGATCAGCAGCACCACCCAGGAGGCCCGCATGGCGAACTCCACGCAGACCACGTCGACGATGTTCGGCAGGACCTCGCGGCGCAGGATCGACCAGGTTCCCTCGCCGCGGGCGCGGGCCGCGGTGACGTAGTCGGCGGGTACGACGGCGAGCGCGGCGCCGCGGATCACGCGGACGACCTGGGGGACGTAGACGACGGCGACGGCGAGGACGATGACCGCGGGGCCGGTGCCCAGCGCGGTGACGACGACGAGCAGGGCGAGGATCGACGGCACCGACAGGACGGCGTCCAGCACCCGGCCGAGCAGGTCGTCGAACCAGCCGCCGCGCAGGGCCGCCGCACAGCCGATGACCGTGCCGAGGGCGACGGTGAGCACGGTCGCGGCGGCCGACACGCCGAGCGCGTAGCGGCCGCCGTGCAGCACCCGGGTCAGCACGTCGCGCCCGTACTGGTCGGTGCCCGCCCAGTGGTGCCCGCCCGGGCCGAGCAGCGCCTGCCCCGCGTCGCTCGCTACCGGGTCGTAGGAGGTCAGGAGCGGGGCGAGCAGGGCGATCAGGACGTGGACGGCGACGACGGCGAGGCCGATGACGGCGGTGCGTGAGGAGCGCAGGGTGTGCCAGGCGCGGACCGCGCGGGCGGCGGCGGTCGCGGGTGCGGCGGGCGCCGGTGTGTCGAGGGTGGTCATCGGGTCCTCCCACGGGTGCGCAGCTTGGGGTCGAGGGCCATGGCGCCGAGGTCGGCGGCGAGGTTGCACAGGGTGTAGACGACGGCGCTGACGAGGGCGACGGCCTGGATGACGGGCAGGTCGCGGTTCTGCACGGAGGACAGCATCAGCTTGCCGATGCCGGGGTAGTTGAAGACGTTCTCGACGACGGCGACGCCGCCGACCAGCCAGGCCACGTTGAGCGCGATGACGTGCAGGGTGGGCAGCAGGGCGCTGGGCAGCGCGTGCCGGGTGACCACCCGCCAGGAGGACAGGCCCTTGAGGCGGGCCGTGGTCACGTACTCGCTCGCCATCACGTCGATCACGGAGGTGCGGGCCATCCGGACGATGTACGCGGCCATCACCACGGCGAGCGCGAGGGCGGGCAGCCACACCGCGGGCAGGAGTTGGCCGACGCTCGCGTCGGGGCCGTAGAGCACCACGGCCGGGAACCAGGGCAGGGCGATGGAGAAGCACAGCACCAGCACGGTGGCGACGACGAATTCGGGCACGCTCATGCCGACCAGGCTGACGGTGGAGATGAGGTGGTCGGGCCAGCGGTCCCGGTACAGGCCCGCGACGACGCCGAGCACGAGGGAGCCGGTCACCGCGAAGAGGACGGTGACGCCCGCGATCAGCGCGGAGTTGCCGAGGTGGGCGGCGACCTCGCCGCCGACGGGCCGCTGGGAGACGAGCGAGGTGCCGAAGTCGCCGTGCAGGGCGCCCCCCATCCAGTCGAGGTAGCGTTCCCAGGCGGGCCGGTCCAGGCCGAGTCCGGTGCGCAGGGCGGCCACCGCGTCGGGGGTGGCGTCCTTGCCGAGGATCTGCCCGGCGACATCGCCGGGCAGGGCCTGCACGGCGAGGAAGACGAGCACGGAGGAGAGGAACAGGGTGCCCACGGCGGCGAAGACGCGCCGGGCGAGGAACGCGAGCATGTTCAGGCTCCCTTCAGGCCGATGCCCAGGTAGTCGAACTCGAAGCCGTGTTCGGCGTAGCCGCGCACCGCGCGGGAGATGCCGACGAGCCGGTCGGCGAACATCGGGGTGATCGCCCCGCCCCGGTCGATCACCATGGTCTGCGCCTCGCCGTACAGGTCGCGGCGCCTGGCGTCGTCGGTCTCGGCGCGGGCCCGGTCGAGCAGGGCGTCGAAGGCGGCGTCGGACCACGCGGTCTCGTTGTAGGCGGAGCCGCCGCGGAAGATCTGGGTGAAGAGCTGGTCGACGGGCCGGCCGGTGAACCAGTAGGTGGCCATCAGCGGCTTCTTCATCCAGATCTGCGTGTAGTACGAGTCCGCCGCCGCCGTCTTCACCTTGACCCGGATGCCGGCTCGTCTGGCCGAGTCCTGGTAGGCGAGGGCCATGGGGGTGAAGAGCGGGTCGTACGCGGAGGTGTACAGCTCGACGGCGAGCCCTTCGTGCCCGGCCTTCTTCAGCAGGTGGCGGGCCTGTTCCGGGTCGTGCGCGGGGTGCTCGGCACGGTGGGCGGGGTCGCTGGGCGGCACCGGGTTGTCCCAGCCCGCCGTGCCCGCGCCCTGCAGCGCCACCTTGACGACGTGGTCGGGGTCGTAGGCCAGTTTCATCGCCTGCCGGACACGGACGTCGGTGAACGGTTTCTCGGTGGTGAGCATCGGCAGCACGTACCACTGGGCGTCCTTGACGCGGGCGACGGTGGCCCGGTCGGAGGCGGCGACGACGCGCGCCGTGGCGAAGTCCAGGTTGGTCTGGGACAGCAGGTCGACCTGGCCGGCCAGCAGCGCGTTGGAGCGGGCCGACATGTCGGCGACGGAGTAGAAGGCGATGGCGTCGAGGACGGGGCGGCCCGCCCAGTGGTCCTCGAAGGCGACGACGCGCCCGGGTCCCGCGGGGGTGAACGACTCCAGCTTGAACGGGCCGGTGCCGATGCCGGTGCGCCCGGCGGCGCGGGCGCCGCCGTCCGGGATGACGTAGCAGTTGTAGTGCGTGAGCAGGCTCGGGAACTCGGCGTTGGGGGTCTTCAGCGGTGCCACGAGGGTGTGCGCGTCGGGCGTGCGCAGCGCGGCCGGGTCGATGAGCGGGGCGAGGACGGCCGCCTGCGGGGACGCGGTCGCCTCGTCCAGGATGTGCCGCAGGGTGTAGGCGGCGTCGGCCGAGGTGAAGGCGCGCCCGTCGTGGAAGGTGACGCCCTTGCGCAGCCGGAACGTCCAGGTGCGGGCCTTGGCGTCGGGCTCCCACGACTCGGCGAGGTCGGCGGCGAGCGCCCCGTCGGCGCCGACCCTGATCAGCCGGTTGTACAGCGCGCCCAGGTATTCGTACGCCGACAGGGCGCCGGCCGGGTCCAGCGTCTCGGCGTCGGAGGCGGGGGGCCGTGCGATGCGCAGGGTGCCGCCGCTGTCGGGGGCGTCCTGCCGGTCGCCGGCGGGCGGCACCGGGGCGGCCGAGGCTCCCGTGCAGCCGGACAGCAGCCACGACGTGCCGAGCGCGGCGGCGCCGGCGAGGACGGAGCGCCGTCGTGGGTCATGGATGTCGGGCATGGACCGACCGCCCCTTTTCGACTATTCGTTCAGCGGAACGATTGAGTGAGGTTGCCGAACGATAATGAGCGGGGGGCCGCCCGGCCAACCCGTCGGGCGGGAAAATTAACCTCGGAAACCAAGCCGTTACGCGGGCCGCGCGGGGGCCGGTGGCACGCCCGGCGGTACCAGGATGATCAGCCTGGAGGGCAACAGGGCGGCGGAGGCGGGGAGTTCATGGGTATGTGCTGGTGCGTTGCGGCTGGGCGCGCGGTTCCCCGCGCCCCTGGGTGGGTGCGGAGGGTGGGTATGTGCGGGTACGTAGGGGTTGAGCGCGCAGTTCCCCGCGCCCCTGGGTGGGTGCGGTGCGCGGTCGGCCGGCCCTTGCGCTCGATGCCGGCACCGGCGCCAAGCGCCGCGGCGTCGTGGACGTGCTCGTCGCGGGGGACGCCCGGGCCACGTCTGCCGTGATCGGACGTCACTCGGAGTCGGCGCTCAGGGTGTTGCTCGTGGAGTGGGGGCCGGGGCCGCCCCGCGCCTTGGCGCGGGGCAGCCCCGGCGCCCGGGGTCAGCCCTGGTGTGCGGGGGTCTTACGGTCGGGCGCCGGGTCCTGGCCCGGCTCGTGCGTGGTCCCGAGGAAGTCCGTCAGTTCGCCCGGTGACCGGTCCTGTGCCCGGGCCAGGGACCAGAACAGCAGGGCGACCCCCATGGCGCCGGGGTCGGCCGAGCCGACGGCGCGTTCACCGACGTAGGAGGCGCGTCCGCGCCGGGCCCGCAGCGCGGCCGTGGCCCGGGCGCCCGCGAGCGCGGCGAGGGCGACGTCCCGCAGGTCCTTGCCCGCCTCCAGGGCGTCCCGCGCCGGGACCAGGGCGTCCACCATGGTGCGGTCCCCGGGCTCCGCCTCCCCGACCCGCTGGATCGCGGCGAGTCCCTCGCGTACCCCGCGGGCCCAGGCCGCGCGGTCGTCCCCGGCGGCGAGGGCGCCCGCGATCTCCTGGAACAGCAGCCCGAGCAGGGGGCCGCTGGTGCCGCCGACCTCGTTCAGGAAGACCTCGGCGGCCACCGCGAACGGCGGTTCGGCGGGCCGGGCCGCCAGGGCCGAGACGACCCGGTCGAGCCCTTCGCGGAGGTTGTCGCCGAAGTCGCCGTCGCCGGAGAGCTGGTCGAGGGCGGTGAGGGTGTCGTGCGCGGTGTGGGCCGCCTGCGCGTAGGTGCGCAGGACGAGATGCCGGTCGATGGTCAACGGATCGTCTCCAGTGCGGGGAAGGCGGGCGTGCGGGCCGGTGCGTGCCAGAAGGCGGTCCAGTCCTCGCGCAGGGCGGTCACCGTGACGGAGAAGCCGCTCATGTCCAGGGCCGGGACGAAGGTCCCGACGAGCCGGCCGGCCACGCTCAGGCCGCGTTTGTCCAGCAGTTCGGCCACCCGTGCGTGGACGGCGTGCAACTCCAGCAGCGTGGTCGCGCCGAGCCCGTTGACCAGCAGCAGGACCCGGCCGGTGGCCGTCGGCAGCGCGTCGAGTACCTGCTGGGTCATGCGGTCGACGAGTTCTTCGAAGCCGGGGTGTTCCAGGGTGGCGGCGGCGCGTTCGCCGTGGATGCCGACGCCGTATTCCAGCGTGCCGTCGGGCAGTGCGAACGCCTCGCCGCCGCGGGACGGGGAGGTCTGGGCGCGCGCGGCGACCGCGAGGCTGCGCGAGGCCGCGGCGAACTCGGCGCCGAGACCGGCGAGTTCGTCGAGGCCGAGGCCGCGGTCGGCGGCACCGCCGAGGAGCTTTTCCACGATGACGGTGGCGCCGGTGCCGCGGCGGCCGGTGGCGGTCTCGGCGCTGTCGGTGGCGAGGTCGTCGTCGACGAGGACGCGGCGCACGGGGATGCCGTCGGCGCGCAGCCGTTCGGCGGCGATGCCGAAGTTGATGCGGTCGCCGGTGTAGTTCTTCACGACGTGCAGCACACCGTCCGGGCCGGCGACGGCCCGGGACGCCTCGTACACCTGCCGGTTGTGCGGCGAGGCGAAGATCCGGCCGGGGGCGGCGGCGTCCAGCATGCCGCGGCCGACGAATCCGGTGTGCAGGGGCTCGTGGCCGGAGCCGCCGCCGGAGACGATGCCCACGCGCCGCCCGGGATGGCGGTCGCGGGTGGTGACGTACAGCGGGTCCTCGGTGAGGTGCAGCAGGTCGGGGTGGGCCAGGGTCAGGCCGCGCAGGGCCTGCTCCACGGGGTGCTGCTCGGGCAGGAACAGGCTGTTCACGAGACCTGGGTCCTTTCGGGGAGGTGCGGGGCCGGTGCGCCGGACGTGGGGGCGGGCGCCTCGCCGGCCCCCAGCCGGGTGGTGGCCAGCGCGGAGACGACGGCGACGCCCACGCAGTAGACGATCAGCCAGGCCCAGTGTCCGCCGGCCGCGGACAGCAGGGCGGTGCCGATGAGCGGGGAGAGCCCGCCGCCGAGGGTGGCGCCGATCTGCTGGGTGACCGACAGCCCCGTGTAGCGGACGTTGACCGGATAGAGGTTGGAGAAGAGGGCACCTTGAGCGCCGTACATGGCGCCGTGCCCGAAGCCGAGTCCGAGGGTCATACCCAACACGTAGGCCCAGAACTGGCCGGTCTGCAGCAGCAGGAAGAACGGCACGGCCAGGATCGCCTGGAAGAGGGCACCGGCGATGTACACCTTGCGCCGGCCGATGCGGTCCGAGAGCGCGCCGAAGTACGGCAGGGTGCAGCACTCGACGGCGCAGGCGATCAGCACGGCGAGCAGCACGGGGCTCTTCGGCAGGTCGAGTTCCGTGGTGACGTAGGTGATGGCCACCACGTAGTAGATGTTGAACAGGCCGCTTTCGGCGACCTTGGCGAGGACGGAGAACAGGACCGTCGCGGGCCGCCGGGTCAGCACCTGGCGCACGGGCAGGCTCTGCACCTCGCGGTCCTCGCGCATCTTGACGAACTCGGGGCTCTCGGTGACGTTCAGGCGCATCCAGATGCCGACGCCGACCAGCAGGATGCTGGCGAGGAAGGGCAGCCGCCAGGCCCAGGAGTCGTACGAGCCGGACGGCAACGCGTTGTCGAGGACGGTGACCAGGCCCACCGGTATGAGCACGCCCGCGGGGGTGCCGATGTGCACCAGTGAGGTGAAGAAGCCCTGGCGGGAGCGCGGGCTGTACTCCAGCGCCATGAGCACTCCGCCGCCGTACTCGCCGCCCATGCCGAGGCCCTGGAGCAGCCGGATGGCGACGAGCAGGATCGGGGCGGCGATGCCGATGCTGTCGTAGGAGGGCAGCAGGCCGATCGCGAAGGTGCCCAGCCCCATCATGAGCATGGTGATGATGAGGACGTTCTTGCGTCCGAGGCGGTCGCCGAAGTGGCCGAAGAGGATGCCGCCGAGCGGGCGGGCGGCGTAGCCGACGAAGTAGGTGGCGAAGGCGGCGAGGGTGCCCACCAGGGGCGAGGCGTCGGGGAAGAACACCTTGTCGAAGACCAGTGCCGCGGTGGTCGCGTAGAGGGTGAAGTCGTAGTACTCGACGGTGGTGCCGAGGGCGCTGGCGGTGACGACTTTACGCAGGGACGCCCGGGCGTCGGGCGTGGCGGGCGGTTGGGGCATGCTCGCTCCATTGCGATGGCGGCTCGGACGACACGGTCGGTTCGGTCCCTTCATGCTGCACGGGCACCGGCCGTGTCCTGAAAGCGACGGTTCTCCTGACGAGGGACCGCGTGTTAACATCTGATGCATCAGACATTACATCCGCGCTGAGGGCGCGGCAATACCCGGGAGACCAACGTGAAGGACATCCGGCTCGGCGGCATGATCTCGACCGTCGTCACGCCGTTCGACGCGAACGACGAGGTCGACCTCGACCTGCTGCGCGGCGAGGTGAAGTACCTCCTGGACCAGGGCGTCACCGCGATCTGCGCCTGCGGCAGCACCGGCGAGGGCCAGACGCTGTCCCTGGAGGAGAGCGCGGCGATCTGCGCCACCGTCGTCGACGAGGTCGCAGGGCGTGTTCCGGTCATCGGCGGCGTCATCCAGAACAGCACGGCACAGGCCAAGCGCTACTCGCTCGCGCTGAAGGCGGCCGGGGTCGACGCCCTCCAGGTCACCCCCGTGCACTATGTGTTCGCCCCGTCCCCCGAGGAGACGGTCGCGCACTACCGCGAGATCGGCGAGGCCACCGACCTGCCGATCGTCCTCTACAACGTCGTGCCGTGGGCGCTGGTGCCCGTGGACACCATCGAGATGCTGCGCGACGTCCCGCAGGTCGTGGCCGTCAAGCAGTCGGGCGGCGACATCCATCTGCTCGCCGATCTCCTGCACCGCTTGCGCGACCGGTTCACCGTGCTCGCCGCGCTGGACGACCTGCACTACCCCGCGTTCGTCATGGGCGCCCACGGTGCCCTCGCCGCGATCCCCACCGTCACCCCCCGGCTGAGCGTCGAACTGTGGGACGCGGTGCAGGCGGGCGACCACGCCAGGGCCCTCGAACTGCACGAGCGCATCCTCACCGTCTGGCGGGCCATCGACGCGCCCAACCTGCCCGCCACGCTCAAGGCCGCGCTCGAACTGCAGGGCCGCAACCCCGGTCTGCCGCGCCGCCCGTTCCGGCCCGCCACCGAGGCCGAACGCGAGCGCATCAGGACCGCCCTGCAAGCGGCTAACCTGATCGATTAGATGCTGTATCCACGGCGCCGGGACCCCACCGGGAAACCGGCGCCGCAGCGACCGTCGGAGAAGAAGGGCGATCATGGCCACCCCGTCCGTCCACAGCCGCCGCGGCACCACCCCGCTCGTCGTGGAGTCGATCTCCGAGCAGCTCTACTCGATCCTGTGCGAGCGGATCACCACCGGCGTCTACGCCCCGGGCTCCCGGCTCGACCCGCAGGCCGTCGCGACCGAGTTCGGCGTCTCCCGCACCCCGGTGCGCGACACCCTGCAACGCCTGGAGCACGACCGGCTCGTCGAGACCCGGCCGCGCTCGGGCACCTTCGTCACCCGGCCGACCCGCAACGACGTGCACGAGGTGTGCCAACTGCGCAAGGGTCTCGAGTGGCTGGCCACCGGAGTGGCCGCCGAGGCCATGCCGCTGGAGCAGATCGCCGACCTGCGCGACGAGGCCGTCGCCGCCATCCGGGCGGCCGAGCGGGGCGACTACGAGCCGTTCTTCGCCAGCGACACCCGCATCCACCGCGAGATCATCGCCAGCACCGGCAACAGCCGGCTGATCGCGGCCCGCGAGTCGGTCGAACCCTTCGTGTACTGGCTGCGC
This sequence comes from Streptomyces sp. NPDC102462, assembly GCF_044765425.1. Lineage (NCBI taxonomy): Bacteria > Bacillati > Actinomycetota > Actinomycetes > Kitasatosporales > Streptomycetaceae > Streptomyces > Streptomyces sp. NPDC102462. The sequence continues at coordinate 25,787 of NZ_JBIWKB010000037.1, forward strand.
GTCCTCGGTGCCACCGGCCCGCACCGCCTCGCCGGATCGACCCGGCGGCACCTGGAGATCCTGGACGCCATGGCCGCCCGTGACATCGCCGCCGCCCAGGAGGCCGCCGCGATCCACCTGACCGAAGTCGAGGAGTGGACGCTGGCCGACATGGCCTCCCACGACATCGTCACCTGACCCTTCCGAGGCCCATCGTGAGCACCACCGCACCCCGTACCACCCCCGCCCTGTCCCCCGCCGAACCGCTCGATGCCGTGCTGGCCGGGGCCGCGTCCGCCGCGAAGGCGGCCCGCAGGTCCCGGCCCGCCGACCGCGCGCGCTGGCTGACCGCCGCCGCCGACGCGCTCGACGCCGCCGCGGAACGTCTGGTCCCCGTCGCGCGCCGCGAGTCGCACCTGCCCGAGGCCCGGCTGTCGGGAGAGCTGCGCCGCACCACCTTCCAGTGCCGCCTGTTCGCCGAGCGGCTGACCGCCGGCGCCCTGGACGACGTACGCGTCGACCACGCGGACGCCGACTGGCCGATGGGCGCCCGCCCCGACCTGCGGCGCACCATGGTCCCGCTGGGCCCCGTCCTGGTCTTCGCCTCGAGCAACTTCCCCTTCGCCTTCAGCGTCATGGGCGGGGACACCGTCAGCGCCCTCGCGGCGGGCTGCCCCGTCGTCGTCAAGGCGCATCCCGGACATCCGGAGCTGTCCCGGCTCACCGCGGCCGTCGCCGCCGACGCGCTCGGGTCCGCGGGCGCCCCGGACCACCTGCTCCAGCTCGTCGAGGGCGAACGGACGGGCGCCGACGCCGTACGGGACCGCCGGATCAAGGCGGTCGGCTTCACCGGTTCCACGCGCGGCGGACGGCACCTGTTCGACCTGGCGGCCGGCCGGCCCGACCCGATCCCCTTCTACGGCGAACTCGGCTCCACCAACCCGGTCGTCGTCACCCCGGCGGGCTGGGCCGAACGGCCCGCGGACATCGCCGCCGGGTTCGCCGCGTCCTGCACCCTCGGCTCCGGCCAGTTCTGCACACAGCCGGGTGTCGTGTTCGTCCCCGACGCCGACGCCTTCGTCGCGGCGCTGCCGTCGCTCGGCGCGGGACCGATGCTGAACGAGCACATCGGCGCCGGCTACACGGCCGCGCTCGACGGCCTCGCCGCACGCGAGGGGGTCACCGTGGCGCTGCGCGCGCCCGGAGCCGACGGGAACCCGGACGTCGCCTTGCTGCGCACCACCACCGACGCCGTCCTGGCCGACCCCTCGCTCATCGCCACGGAGGTGTTCGGGCCCGCCTCGCTCCTCGTCGAGTACGGCGCCCTGGCCGACGTCGAGGCCGCGCTCGCCGGCTTCGAGGGCACCCTGACCGGCACGGTCCAGGGCGGCGCCGCCCTGGACGACGACGGGCGGCGGATGCTGGACCTGCTCGCCGAGCACGCCGGACGCGTCATCTGGAACGAGTGGCCGACCGGGGTCACCGTCAGCGACGCCCAGCAGCACGGCGGCCCTTGGCCGGCCTCGACCGCGCCGACCACGACGTCCGTCGGTACGGCGGCGATCGACCGGTTCCGGCGCCCTGTGGCCTACCAGAACGTGCCCGCCCCCGCCCTGCCGCCCGAACTCCGCGACCAGTAGGGCAGGTTGTGCCGCGCCGCCCCTGACGGGTGACAACGAGGAGTTGTGTGATCGCGCGGTGATCCGTCGGCTCCGTCGAGAGTCGTGGACCATCGGACCGGCGCCGCACAACCGGATGTTGTGCGGTTAGGGTGGCCGCGTGGATCTCAACGCCGTACGCACCTTTGTCGCGGTCGCGGAGTCAGGGCAGTTCCAGCGGGCGGCCGTCGACCTGTCCCTGACGCAACAGGCCGTCTCCAAGCGTGTCGCCGCGCTGGAGAAGGACCTCGGTGTGCGGCTGTTCACCCGCACGGCGCAGGGTGCCCGGCTGACCATCGACGGGCAGGTCTTCCTGCCGCACGCCCGCGATCTCCTGACGGCCCGGGACCGGGCCGTCGCCGCCGTGTGTCCCGGCCGGCGGGCGCTGCGCGTCGACGTCATCGGGCGCCGGCTCTCGCTCGCGGGCCATCTGCGCGACTTCCACCGGGCGCACCCCGAGATCGCCCTCGACGTGGTGACCCTCTTCGACGCGGACACCGCCGTCGCGGCCCTGCGCTCCGGCGCCGTGGACGCCACCTTCCGCGCCGTCGCCATGCCGGGGCTCAAACTGCCCGACGGCATCGAGGCCGTACCCGTCTACGACGAACCGCTCCAGCTGTTCACCGGCCCCGACCACGTGTTCGCGACCGCCGGCGCCGTGACCCCCGCGCAACTGGCGGGGCAGCGTGTGTGGATGCCCGGCAACGCCCCGGGAACCGAGTGGACCGCCTACTACGACGAACTGGCCGCCGCCTTCGGCTGCACCATCGACACGGTCGGACCCAACTTCGGCGTCGAGGCCCTGCTCGACACCATCGCCGCGTCCTCGACGCTGGCGACCTTCCTCAGCGAGCGGACCCCGCTGGTCTGGCCCGTCGGCCACGACCTGCGGCGCATCCCGCTGCACCGGCCCACGCCGGTCTACCCGCACTCCCTGCTGTGGCACACCGGCAACCCGCACCCCGCACTCGGCACGCTGCGCGACCACTTCGCCGCGCTGCGCCCTGAGTACACGGGAGTCGACGTCTGGACGCCCGACTGGGCCCGGCGCCGCACCCCGTGGCCGGCGGGCGACCGGGAACGCCCGCCGGCCCGCTGACGCGGGGTCCCTCAGCTCCCGGCCGCCCGTGCGCTCTCGTCGACGCGGTCGCGCGCCCAGGCCAAGAAGGCCCGCACCGCTGCGCCGTGAAGGGGCTCGGCGGCTGCGCGCGGGCGCTCGAAACTGCGTACCGCGGCCTCGACGAGCGGCCGGAAGTCCGGCTCGGCCGCGGCGATCTCGCGTGCCGCGGCACGCTTGGCCCGCCAGCGGCCGGTGCGGCAGAACACCACCGAGCGGCAGCCGTTGAGGACGCGGTTGTCCGCGAGGTGTCCCTCGCCGTCGCTGTGCTCGCGCAGGGAGGCGCGGATCGCGGTGAGCAGTTCGCGAGGGCGCGGCGCGGCGATCGCCTCCCGCGGGGGCCGGCCGTACAGCGGGACACCGCACTGGTGGGCGACGGAACGGTCGATGACGTACCAGAACGACGGGGAGCGGGCGTCGAAGCCTGCCCGGTCCGGCAGCAGCGCGCCGGTGTTGAGGTCCAGCAGATACCCGGCCGCGCCGGACGGCCGGGCGGCGAAGTCCGCCGCGTAGACGACCAGTTCGAGCCCGGCCGCGGGGCAGCGCAGTCCCGGGTGGGACAGGGTGCGGGCCAGGTCGCGCAGCACGGGCCGCGGCGGCGCCGGGTCGACCACGACGGTGACGTCGATGTCGCTGCGCCCGTGCCGGTAGTCGCCGAGCGCCAGGGAGCCGACGCCGACGACGCTCACCAGGGCGGGCCCGCACACCGCGCTGGTGCGGCGGACCAGTTCCTCCAGGTAGTCGTGCACCTCGGCGGGGACGGCCGGCGACTGTTCGAGCTGAGGGATCACTCGGCCAGTATCCACGGCGGCACCCGGTGGAAACGACCTTCGCGCGAGGTGGGAGGGGTGCGTGTTTCGGGGCACTCGGACAGACGCAAGTGATACCAGCGCAGGCAAGGAGCGGTCATGGCCGAGCAGAAGTCGCCTTCGGGCGCGGTGGCGCCCCTGCGCTCAGCGGCCTCGGCGGTGCGCAAGGTGCCCGGCGCCGAGGCGCTGACCAGGGCCGGCGAAGGCATACTGGACAAGGTCGAATCCGTCTCGCCCCGTGGACGGCGGCTGGTCGTCTACACCGGCGCCGGGGTGCTCGGGGCGGTCGGCGCGGTCGAGTGGCCCGTCGCCCTCACCGGCGCGGCGGTCGTCTGGCTCACCCAGGCGCGCCCCAAGGAAGCCGCGGGCAGGGCGACGACCGGCGCCGTCACGGGCTCGGCGGCGCCGACGACGGCCGCCGCCGCTCCGCAGCGAGCGAGCACCGGCCGCCGGGCACCGGCACCGACACCGGCACCGAAGAAGTCGGCACCGGCACAGAAGAAGACCGCGCCCGCGGCCCCGCGGGGCACGACCGCCAAGAGCGGCACGAGCACGCGTACGACGACGAGCGGTTCGAGCGGCCGTACGACGACGGCGAAGCGAGGACGCACCACCCGCTGAGCCGCACCCAGGGAGTGATGCGCGATGGTTCTGGGGTTGCTGACCGTCCCGTCGGCCGCCGTCCGGGCACTGCCCACGGCGCCGCGGCTGCTGGCACGGGCTGCCGTGCCCGCGGCCGGAATCGCCGCCGGGGCGATCGCCGGCACGGCCCGGGCCGGGGTGCGGGGCATGGACGGCGCGGTGCGGGTCGCCCGGGTCGCGCGCAGCGCCCTGCCCGGGTCGGCTGCCCAGTGGCGCGCCGGCGCGCGGGCCCATCTCGCGCTGCGGCCCGCGGACCCGCGCCAGTCGGCCGAGCGGACCCGCCGGCTCGCCCGCCGGCTGGCCGAGGAGGTGAGCCGGCACCCGGATGTGCTCGTCGCCTACTGGGACGACGGTCTGGGCCGCCTGGTGGTGGCGGGCACCGAGGAGGCGGTCGGCGACGACGTCGTCGAGCACGCGCTGCGGCTGGCGGACCGCTGCGGGCTCGTCCCGGCCGACGGCGGCCCCGAGGACACCACGCATCCGGCCGACCCGGCCGGGGTGCGCGCGGCGGCGGCCCTGCTCGCGGCCGACGCACTGGGTACGAGCGCGGCGATCACGGCGTACTTCCTGCGGCTGCCGCCGTCGCCCCGCGTGGTCACCGCCGTCGTGACGCTGCTGCGGGAGAATCCGCGCTTTCGCGCCCTGCTGCGGTCCCGGATCGGCCACTTCGGCATGGACATGACGCTGACCTGTGCGAACGCCATCGCGCACGGGGCCGGGCAGACCCCCGCCTCGCTGCTGCTCGACGGAGCGCTGCGCGCCTGCCAGCTCGCGGACACCGTCTCCCGGGCGGCCTTCTTCGACACGCACCACGACAAGCTCAGCGGACCCGACCGCATCAGCATCGCCGACCGCGGCTCCCCGCGCCCCGCCCTGCGCGGCTCCCCGGCCCAGCACTACGCCACCCACGCCTCGCTCGGCAGCGTGCTCGGAGCGGCGGCGACCCTGCTGGTCAAGCATGATGTCGCCGAGGCGGCCGAGGCGGTGCTCTCGGGATCGCCGAAGGCCGCACGCTACGGTCCCGCCGCCTTCCACGCCCTGCTCGGCGCCGCGCTCGCCCGGTCGGGAATCCTCGCCCGCGAGCCGGAGCGGCTGCGGGAGCTGGAGATGGCGGGCACGCTCGTGCTGCATCCGAGCGCGCTGCGCACCGAACGGGGAGAGGCCGACCCGTGGGCGGAACCCGTGCTGGACGCGGCACGCCGGGCCAAACTGCATGTCGTCCTCGTGGACGACCCCGCGCTGGAGGACTTCACCGGCCTCGCCGACCAGGTCGTGGACGCACGGCGACCGCTGGACGACGTGGTGCACGGGCTCGGCGACGACGCGGGCGCCGTCATCACCGTCGCCCGGATCCGCTCCCGCGACAGCCACGTCGTGCTGGACGGACTGCTCGCCGGGGACATCGCCTGCGCCCTCACCGACGCGGGCGGCGCCGTCGTATGGGGTGCGGACCTGCTCGCCCTGCACGGACTGTCCGACGTGTGGCGGGTGTTGACCGCGATACCGGCGGCCCGGCGCGTCGGCGGCCGGGCGCAGACCCTGGCCCGCTCGGGCGCCGCGCTGTCCGGACTGCTGGTGGCCGTCGGCGGGTCGAAGGGCGGCCGGGGACGGCGGTCCGCGCTGCCGGGACTGCGGCACGCCCCCGTCGACCTCGCGGCGGCCACCGCCCTGCTGACCGCCGCCCGCGCGGCGCTCGGCGTCGCCGCGGCCCGCCCGCCCGTCCCACGACCGCGGGTGCACTGGCACGAGATGGAGGCGGACGAGGCCCTGGACCGGCTGGAGCACCGGCCGGCCGCGGAACACGGCCCGTTGGACCAGGCGTCCGCCCAGGCCCACCGGGCGGCACAGGCCGCGTCGCACACCGCCCTTCTCACCCCCGCCTGGTGGACGGTGCGTCTCGCCAAGGCCGTACGCGACGAACTGAACGACCCCCTCACCCCCGTGCTGGCCGTCGGTTCGGCCGCCTCCGCGATCCTCGGTTCGGTCGTGGACGCCCTGCTCGTCCTCGGCGCCCTGGACCTGAACGCGCTCGTCGGCGGCATCGAGCGGCTGCGCGCCGAACGCGCCGTGTCCGGGCTGCTCGCCCAGCAGAAGCGGACCGCGCGGCTCGCCCCGAGCGTGCGGGCCAAGCCGCACACCGTGGACGCCGCCGACCTGGAACCGGGAGACGTCATCGAGTTGCAGACCGACGACGTCGTGCCCGCCGACGCCCGGCTGCTGTGGGAGGACGGCCTGGAGGTCGACGAGTCGGCGCTGACCGGGGAGTCACTGCCGGTGGAGAAGCAGACCGAGCCGACCCCGCACGCCGCGGTCGCCGACCGGCGCTCCATGGTGTTCGAGGGCACGACCGTGACGGTCGGGCACGCCCGTGCCGTGGTGGTGGACACCGGCGAACGCACCGAGGCATCCCGTGCGGTGCGGCTCGCCGCCCGCACCCCGCCGGCCGCCGGTGTACAGGGCAGGCTGCGCGAGCTGACCGCCGGGGCGCTGCCGTTGACGTTCGCGGGCGGAGCCGCGATCACCGGCCTCGCGCTGCTGAGGGGCACGTCCATCCGGGAGGCGGTCAGCGGCGGGGTCGCCGTCGCGGTGGCGGCCGTGCCCGAGGGTCTGCCGCTGGTGGCCACGGTGGCACAGTTGGCGGCGGCCCGGCGGCTGAGCCGCGGCGGTGTGCTGGTACGCACGACACGGGCCCTGGAAGCGCTCGGCCGCATGGACACCATCTGCTTCGACAAGACCGGCACCCTCACCGAGAACCGGCTGCGGCTGGCGAAGGCGACCGACCACGACGGCACGGTGCACCCGGTGGGCGACCCGGCCGCGGCCGACACGCTGCGCGTCGCCGCCCGGGCCTGTCCCCGCCTCAACGGCGGCTCGGACCGGCCGGTGCACGCCACGGACGAGGCGGTGCTCGACGCCACCGGACCCGACCCGCACTGGACGCAGTCGGAGGGGAGGCAGTTCGAGGCCGCCCGCGGATACGCCGCCGCGGTCGGCCGGGCCGGTCAGGGCCCGCTCCTGCTGGTGGTCAAGGGCGCCCCGGAGACCGTCCTGCCCGCCTGCGCCGGGCTGCCCGAGCGCATCTCCGAGGCGGCGCGGACCCTCGCCGGGGACGGACTGCGGATCCTGGCGGTGGCCAGGCGCCGGCTGAGCGCGGACGAGGACCCCGAGGACGTGCTGGAACAGGACCTCGGCGACCTGGAGTTCACCGGTCTGCTGGGGCTTGCGGACACCCCGCGCGACACGTCCCAGACGCTCGTGCGCGGCCTGCGCGAGGCCGGCGTACGACCGGTGATGCTCACCGGCGACCATCCGCAGACCGCGCAGTCGATCGCGCTCGCGCTGGGCTGGCCCGAGGACACCGCCGTCATCACCGGCAGCGAGCTGGCGGCGGCCGACCGTTCGGCCAGGGCCCGCATGCTGCGCGACACCACCGTGGTGGCGCGGGTGGCCCCGGAGCAGAAACTCAAGGTCGTCGAGGCGCTGCGGGACGCCGGCCGCGTGGTGGGCATGGTCGGGGACGGCGCGAACGACGCGGCGGCGATCCGCGCGGCCGACGTCGGTGTCGGCATCAACGCCCGGGGGTCGTCGGCGGCGCGCAACGCCGCCGACCTGGTCCTCACGGACGACGACCTGACGGTCCTGATCGACGCGGTGCGCGAGGGCCGCGCCCTGTGGCGCAGCGTCGCCGACGCGATCGCCATCCTGATCGGCGGCAACGCGGGGGAGATCGGATTCGGGCTGGTCGGCACGCTGCTGTCGGGCAGGGCGCCGCTGTCCACCCGCCAGATGCTGCTGGTGAACCTGTTCACCGACCTGTTCCCGGCGATGGCGGTCGCGGTCACGCGCAAGGAGCCCGAAGAGCCGTCGCAGGCGCGGGCCGTGGACTCCCCGGAAGCGGCGTCGGCCGTGCTCGGCGCCCCGCTGCTCACGCAGATCCGCCACCGGGCGCTCACCACGTGTCTGGGCGCCGTCACGGCCTGGCTGATCGGCCGCTGGACGCCCGGCACGGCCCGCCGCTCCAGCACGATGGCCCTGTGCGGCGTCGTCGGCGCGCAGCTCGCCCAGACCCTGCTGGACCGCCGCGACAGCCGCCTGGTCCGGTTCACCTCGCTCGGCTCGGCCGTGGTGCTCGCGGCGCTGGTGCAGACCCCGGGCGTCAGCCGCTTCTTCGGCTGCACCCCGCTCGGCCCCGTCGCCTGGCTCGGTGTGGCGGCGTCGATCGCGCTGGCCCTGATGGGACAGCGCGCCCTGCCCCGCCTGGAGAAGACCGTCGGACGCCTACTGGCCGCATAGCCCGGCGCCGCGCCCCGCCCGCCCGGGTGCCGCACCGGGCCGCGGCTGCGGGGCCCCGAGCCGATGGTCCGGGCGGCCGCCGGAACCCGGCCCGGGTCGGCGCCCTGCTGTGCGGCATGCGGACGCTCGCCCGCACCCGGAAGAACGCCGCCCGTCCATGGCCCACCGCGACGCGCGTCGTCGGCTTCGACATCGCCGGAGCCGAGGACGGCTTCCCGGCTGCGCGCCGTGCCCCGGCCGGTCGGTCAGTCCGTGGTCGTGGATTCCAGGAGTTGCTTGAGGCGGCGCAGGTCGGCGGCGACCATGTCGGCGTCCCGCTGGAACTCGGTGTCGGTCATTCCCGGACTGCGGCGCAGGGTGAACACCACTTCGCTGCCCGTGCCGTCCGCGATCACACGGAGCGGGTTGTGGACCGTCTCTCCCGAGGGCAGCGTGACGTCGTGGTCGAGGACGCCCAGGTCATTCGCGGCCACGAACGTCACCACGACCCGGCCCATCGGTGCGGACTCGGCGACCCACTGACCGTCGATCCGCTCGATGGAGCCGCCAAGCCCGAGCGCCCACGCCGGCAGGTTGGCCGGGTCGGAGGCATAGGCGTAGACGTCCGCCACGGAGCGGTCGATGTGGATGCTGAGGTGACGTGACGCGCGGAGGGTGTCCATGGCGGCAACCCTAGGCCCTGTCGTCAAACCCCGCCTTGAACGAATCGGACACCGCCGGGCGCGGGACCGCCGTGTCCCGGTGCGCCCCGCCGGCGGTCACTCGGCGGCCGCCGGGACGAGGGAGCCCCAGCGGATCCGCGGCGCGGACAGGCAGACGATCAGCGCCGAGGCCGCCACCGCGGCCATGCCCGGGACCAGGCCGGCCGCGCCCGCGATGAAGCCGATCAGGGCGGGACCCACCAGCAGCCCGGTGGTGCCCATCGCGGCCACCAGCGCCAGGGCGTCGGACCCCTTCGCCGCCGCGGCCACGTACACGCACGGTGTGATGGCCGCCGCGCCGAGACCCACGCAGGCGAAGCCGGCCAGCGTGGGCACCACCCCGCCGGCCAGGAGGGCGAGCGCAAGACCGATGCCGGCCACCGCGCTGCCGACGCGCACCACGCGTCCGTCGCCCCAGCGGGTGCGCCAGCGGTCGGCGAAGACCCGGGCCACCAGCATCATCACCGAGACAACGGCGATGCCCATCGGCGCCACCGTCTCCGACGCCTTGGCGACGTCCTTCATGTAGAGCGCGGACCAGTCGTTCATGGCGCCCTCGGTCACGGTGCCGAACGCCATGGCGCAGCCCATCCACAGCGTCGTGCGCGAGGGCACGGTCAGCGCCCGACGGCGTTTCCTCGCTCCCTCGGGTGCCTGCGCGCCGGTGTCGTTCGGGGCGGTCTCGGCCGGCTGCCGCGCCGCCTCGGTGAGCAGCCCGGGCCGGGCGTAGCCGAGCAGCAGCATCAGCAGGACGACGGCCACGGCGAAGTGCGCGGTGACGTTCGAGGTCACCAGGTTCACCGCGGAGGCCAGGAGCGCGGCGCCGAGCAGCCCGGCGCTGAACGTGGCGTGCAGCTGGGACATGGCGGTGCGCCGGAACCTCGTCTCCAGCTCGGCGCCCTGCGCGTTCATGGCGACGTTCAGCGCGCCGACGCCGACGCCGTCACAGCAGATGATCAGGAGGGCGACCGGGTAGTTCGGCGCCACGGACAGCAGCGGGAGCAGCGCCGCGAGGAGGAGTGCCGACGCGAGGGCGAGGCGCCGGGAGCCGAGCCGCCGCATGAGGAACGCGACCAGCGGGAAGGAGGCGGCGGCCCCGGCACCGCAGGCCATCAGCAGCAGCCCCAGTTCCGTCTCGGACAGACCGAGTTCGCTTCTGAGCGTGGGCAGCCGCGCGGCCCAGGTGGCGTACTGGAATCCGAGGAAGCAGAACAGCGCGGCGATGGCCCACTTGGCGCGGCGCGACGCGTCGTGGACGTGGACAGTGTTCGTCAACCCGCTTCCTCCTCTTCGAGGGGCCGGCTCGCGGGCACCCCTGTCGACATGTAGACGGCGTCTTCGCCGTAGCCGGGCGGGACGCGGACCTCGTGATGGGTCCGGTAGCCCTGGGCCCGCCAGAAGCCCTCCATCCCGTCGATCGCGACGAGCGAGATCCGTTCGTATCTGCGGGCGGCGGCGACGGAGGTGAGACGGCGCAGCAGCCGGCGCCCCAGGCCCCTGCCGCGCAGCGGCTCGGCGACGACGAGGTCGTGCAGATGGAGGTTGCGTGAGTGGTGGGTCAGCCGCTCCGGCCGGGTCAGGTCGGGATAGCGGAACATCGGGTAGGGCAGGGCGAGCGCATAGCCCGCGATCCGGCCGTCCAGGTCGAGGACGAAGCAGGTGCCGGGCGAGGCCCGCCCCCGGGACTCCAGGGCGTCCAGGCCCTCGATGAGCGCACTGCCCGCGTAGGTGTCGGCCTCCAGGGTGGCGACGTGCGGCCAGTCGGCGTCGGCGATGGCACGGACGCGCGGCGGGTGGCCCATCAGTGCGTCCTCTCCGCGGTCGGGACGGGACCGGTGTGTCCGTCGCGTACGCAGGTGTACGGCAGCGGACTGAATCCGTTGAATCCCCGGGTCGTGTAGCTGGTGGCGTAGGCGCCGGCGGACAGGATCCAGACGGGGTCGCCCGAGGCGGCGGCGGCCGGCACGCGCGTGGCGCGGGGGCCGCTCGCGTAGGCGTCGTCGCTGTCGCAGGTCGGTCCGGCGATCACCGCGGGCACCCGGTCCCCGCCGCGGTGGCCGGGGAAGACGAGCCGGTGGCGCAGCTGGTCCATCTCGTACAGTCCGTTGAACTTGCCGCAGCTCAGGTACAGCCAGTGCGCCGTCTCACCGCCGGGCTGCTCACGGCTGGTCAGCCGGTACACGTGCGCCCGGACGGCGCCGTGGTCGGCCACCAGGTGGCGGCCCGGCTCCATGACGAAGTCGAGGGGTGCGGGGCTGAGGTGCCGCAGCTGTTCCATGCCGTCGCGGATGACGGCGAACATCTTGTCCAGCGGCGGTTCGAGCGGGCGTCCCTGCCGGTCGAGGTAGCCGAGCGCGGGCAGGCCGCCGCCGAGGTTGACGAGGTCGAGGGCGATGCCCCGCCCGTCCAGTGCGGTGATCGCGTCGCCGAGCGAGTCGAACGCCTGCCGCCAGGCGTCGGCGGTCATCTGCTGCGAGCCGACGTGCACCGACAGTCCCGCCGGTGTCAGGCCGGCCGCCGCCGCCGCGGACAGCACCCGCACCGCGTCGTCCCGTGTGCAGCCGAACTTGCGGCTCAGGCCCCACAGCGCGCCGTCGCCGCTGGTGGCCAGCCGGCAGAACACCCGGGAGCCCGGGGCGTGGGCGGCGATCGCCGCGACGTCCTGCACGCTGTCGGTGGCGAAGGTGCGCACCCCGAGCCGGTGTGCCTCGGCGATGTCCGCGTCGGACTTCACGGTGTTGCCGTAGTGGATCCGGTCGGCGGGCACGCCGGTGCGCAGCGCCTGGGCGATCTCGGCGGGGCTCGCCGCGTCGAAGCCGGCGCCCCGGTCCGCGAGGCAGGCCAGCACCTCGTCGACGGGGCACGCCTTCAGCGCGAAGCGCACGGCGACCTGCGGCAGTTCACGCAGCAGCTGATCGTAGTGGTGCTCGATCCCGGTGAGGTCGTAGACGATGCGGTCCGACGTGGCGCGGGCGAGGGCGGCCGACAGCCGCGGGGACAGGTCCATGCTCACCCGCCCGTGCTCCCGAGTCCCTGGTCCCGGGCCGCGTCGACGAGCCGCGCCCAGGCGCCGGTCAGCAGGGCGAAGTCCTCGATGTCCCGTTCGGCCTCGTCGAGGAGTCGTTGCCGGCGTGTGGCCAGCAGCTCGGCGAACGCCTCGTACCGGCCGCCGAGTTTGCGGTACGAGGTGTCGACGCGGTCCAGCCGCCATACGTTCTCGGAGCGGTCGAGGCCGGTGCTCTCGCGCAGGAACTCGACGACGGTGTCGGCCCGGACGTGCCCGCGGGGGTCGAGCAGCGCGTCGCCCGCCTCGGCCATCCGTGCGTAGACGTGGTTGAAGTAGAGCATGGACAGCAGGAACTTCACGAACCGCGTCTGGTAGGCGACGAACCCGGCGTCGGTCCGGCGTTCCGGAGTGTAGAAGTTCTCGATGGTGCGGTTGTGCAGCACGCCGGGGAGCGCGGCGTCGTGGACCAGGTGGATGAGGAAGTAGTCGCTGCCGATGGTGCTGGTCGCCGGGGGCAGCGGTACGCGCTCGTAGACCGCGTGGTCGAAGCTGATGTTGCACATGTCCACCCGCATGGGGTCGACGACGGTGAGCGTCGAGTGGTCCTCGGTGAAGGGGGCGGAGCCGGCGCCGGTGAACGACTCCTCGACCAGCTGCCGTTTGTCCTTCTCCGGCCAGTCGACGGGCGCCCACAGGCTCACGACGTCGTGGTAGACGCCCGGGTCGAGGCGGGCGATCTCGCCGATGTCCACGGAGAGTTCGCCGATGAACGAGGAACCCACCATGGACACCGTCCGCGCGGCGTGGGCCGGGTCGAGGAGCGTTTCGGTCACGTCCGCGGACGCCTCGGCCGCGGGCCTGCCCAGGGACCGCAGTTCGTGGTGGATGGGGAAGACCGGGGTGCCGTCCAGGGCCTGGTAGGTGCTGTCGGAGTCCCTGCGGTGCACGGAGCGGCAGCCGAGCGCGGCGGCGAAGAGGAAGGCACGGTTCGTGCAGGCGCCGTAGGAGACGTCGGCGGGCAGCAGGAGCCGGAGCATCGCGCCGGGTGCGGCGATGCCGGAGCGCTGGATCACGCCGCGCAGGAAGTCCCGCTGCTCCGCCTCGCCGAGGTGGTGCACGACCACATGGGGCTCGGGCGCGAGCTGTGCCACGGCGCGGGCGTGCACGGCCCGGGTGGCGTCGTCGCAGGAGTCCAGGATCAGCAGGCGCACCTCGACGTCGAAGTGGCGGGCCGCGTACGCCGCCTCCTCGCCGATGGCGGCGATGGTGGCGGCGCACGCCCGGTTCGTGGGCAGGGCCAGGCAGATCCGGTCGGGGCGTCCGACGTGGTTCACTCGGCGCACGCCCGTCCGCTCCAGGATTCCTGTCCCAGCAGCCTGCGGCCCAGGTCGCTGAGGGCGGCCGGCCCGTACCGCAGCGCCTCGGGCCGTCGCGCGTCGCCGAGCAGCGTGGCGTTCCAGTCCGGGGTGCTCAGCGTCCGCCACGACTCGACGCGGGAGTGCCGCAGTGCCTCGTGTTCTTCCATCGCCGGCATCATCGACAGGTACTGGACGGCGCGGACACCGTTGTCGGAGACGTTGGGGGCAACTCCGTGTGCCAGCAGGCCGTTGAAGATCAGCAGGTCGCCGGCCTGGAGATCGGGCCGCACCACCGGGAACTCGGAGCGGTCGATCGCGGGCCTGATCGGGTCGCGGCCTGTGGGCTGCTCGATGCGCCACGGCTCGAACTGGCGGAACAGCTCGGGCGCGCACTGGAAGCCGCCCAGCTCGGGCTGGGTGTCGTTGAGCGCGATGATGCCCTGCACCCGCTGCGGCAGCACGCCGAGGGTGGTGTCGACGTCCCAGTGCAGCTCGATGTCGAAGCCCTCGTCGGTGGGCGCGATGAGGGAGCGTGAACGGGAGCCCCGGTTGGGCGGGTTGAGGTTGAGCCGGTCGAGCGTGACCCACAGCTCCTCGCAGTCCCATACGTCCACGAAGGCGTCGTAGACGCGCTGGGTCTGCCGGCTGTCCCAGATGAGCTGGTGGTGGTACGCCTCGACGAATCCGTAGACATGCAGGTCGCGGTCCAGGTCCGAGCGGAACTCGCGCTCCTCGTACCAGGTTTCGGGCCGGTCGGGGTCCAGGCCCTGGAACTCCCAGGCGAATTCGAGCAGGCTCTTCGCGGCGCCGGGCGAGATGGCGTTGCGGACGACGACGTAGCCGTACGTCTGCCAGAAGGCGAAGTCGTCCTCGGACAGCACGCGCAGCGGGCGGGACTTGTCGAGGTCGCGCAGCGGTGTCTGTGCGAGGTAGCTCTCGCCGTCCGCACTGAAGTAGGGGCGCTGCGAGGCGGCGCGGTACAGATAGGGGTCATGCGTCGGCATGCAATCACTCCAGGGATCGAGTTCTTCAGCGGCCGAGTGGCTGAGTCCCAGATCGCCACGATGATCGAACTGAGGTTCCTACAACTTGGACTAGACCAGTTGTGGTGTCAACGCGCTCCGGTCGAAGCTGCCCGCCAAGTGCCTGCGAACTGCCGGTGGTTGAGGCCCACGATGGAGGCGCCGTGGGCCGGGCGCGGACACGCCGAGGGCCCCGCGGCGCGGTCGCGCTGCGGGGCCCTCGGCCCAGGTATGTAGCGATGCTCGGGTCAGAGCGCGGCGATGGCTTCTGCCGCGGCCTGGCCGCAGACGCGGGCCGCTCCGTGAGTGGCGATGTGCACGGCACCCCGCGGCGGCGACTGCGGTATCCCCATCTCGACCACAACCGTCTCCGGCCGCGCGGCAAGCAACACATCCAGCCCCGACCGCATCCACCCATGCCGATGCTCATCCCGAACCACGGCGACGATCCGACGATCCCCCGCCGCCGCCAAGGCATCGGCGCCCGCGTCCGCCCCGGTGAAGGAGCCGCCCGTGGTGCCCGGCAGCAGCCGCTCCAGTTCGCCGGCGACCCCCCACGGGGTCACGTCGCCGACGGCGATGTTCGGAACCGGGTTGAAGGTCGCCACGTACACCGGTCCGTCGACCGGTGCCGCCTGCGCCTCGCGGCGCACACGCAGCGCGCGGCGGGCGGCCACGAGTCCGACCTCCTCGTCCGGTGTCGCCTCGGCCCGCGCGGTACGCCGCGTCGTGGCGGTCCAGCGGGCAAGCCGCCGCACCCGGGCCGCGGCGTCGGCGAGCCGTTCCTCGGGGAGTTCACCGCGGTGCACGGCCGCGACCAGCGCGTCCCGCAGCTTCAGCACCGTGTCCTCGTCGCACAGCCCGCCGCCCACGCAGATCGCGTCCGCGCCCGCCGTGATCGCCATGACCACCCCGTGTTCCAGGCCGTAGGCCCCGGCGATTGCCTGCATCTCCATGCCGTCGGTGACGATCAGCCCGTCGTAGCCGAGTTCGCCCCGCAGCAGTTCCGTGAGGATGCGGCGGGACAGGGTCCCGGGGCGTTCCGCATCCAGCGCCGGGACGAGGATGTGCGCGCTCATGACGGCCTGGGTGCCGGCCTCGATGGCGGCGCGGAACGGGACGAGTTCGCGCCGGCGCAGCGTGTCCTCGTCGACGTCGATGCGCGGCACGGCGTGATGGGAGTCCACGTTGGTGTCACCGTGCCCCGGGAAGTGCTTGGTGCACGCGGCGACGCCGCTGGACTGCATGCCCCGCACGTACGCCGCCGTGTGCCGCGCCACCAGGTCGGTGTCGGCGCCGAAGGCGCGCACGCCGATGACCGGGTTGTCCGGGTCGGCGTTGACGTCGGCGGACGGCGCCCAGTTGAGGTTGACGCCGCAGTCGGCGAGCCGCCGCCCCAGTTCGCGGGCGACGCGCCGGGTCAGGTCCGGGTCGTCGACGGCGCCGAGCGCGTGATTGCCGGGGAACGCGGAACCGGTGTGCACGTCGAGGCGGGTGACGTCGCCGCTCTCCTCGTCGATGGCCACCAGAAGATCGTCCCGTTCGGCCCGCAGCTGGCCGGTGAGGGCGGCGACCTGCTCCTGGCTGACCACATTGCGGCCGAACAGGGCTACGGAGGCGAGACCTTCACCGACCCGGCGGCGCACCCAGTCCGGTGCGACGGTGCCGGCGAACCCCGGCTGCAGGACCGCGAGCGCGTCGCGGGTGAGGGTGTCGTTGCCGGTGGCAGTAGTGGTCATCGAAGGCGTCATCCCTTCACGGCACCGTCGGCCAGGCCGCGCGCCGCCGCGTGATGCAGAGGTGGAAAGAGAAGGAGAGGAGGGACGGGGAAGGAGAACAGGCCGCCGCCGGACCTCGCCCGGCGGCTTTCCGCGCACGCCGCCACCGCACGCCGACGGGAGCCGACGCGCTAATGGTGTAGACCTGCACGAGGGAGCTTGGCCTAGACTTTTGTGCAGCGTCAAGGTCGCCGGACGGTCGATCTCGACCCATTGGCGAAGAACGTCGCACCGGACACGGCCGCGGACCGCATTCCTCATCTGGACTAGACCACAGCACGGTTGAGGGTTATAACGGGGTCCGGCGACCGAGCCGGGAAGGCAGGCCATGACCACCCACGTCAGCAGCACCCCGCAGCACCGGGCCGCGCCCGGCCGCGCGCCACGCGTCCCGAAGTACTACGAGGTCAAGCAGCAGGTCCTCGCGATGACGCAGGCGCTGACGCCCGGCTCCCGGATGCCGGCCGAGCGATTACTCGCCGTCCGGCTCGCCACCTCGCGCACCACGGTCCGGCAGGCGTTGCAGGAACTCGTGGGCGAGGGCCGGCTGGACCGCGTCCAGGGCAAGGGGACCTTCGTCGCCCGGCCCAAGCTCTACCGCACCCTCCTGCTCACCTCCCACACCGAGGACATGCATGCCCAGGGCCTCGAACCCGCCTCACGGGTACTGGACATCAGTCAGGTCGAAGCGGACGAGAAGCTGTCGGCGCTGCTCGGCGTCGCCGTCGGCGACGGCGTGCTGCGCATCGAGCGGCTGCGGCTGGCCAGCGGCGAGCCCATGGCCATCGAGACGACACACCTGTCCGCCCGGCGCTTTCCCGGACTGCACCGGTCCCTGGCCGCCCACCGGTCGCTGTACACGGCGCTCGCCGAGGCGTACGGGGTGCGCCTCGCGGAGGCCGAGGAGGCCATCGAGACCTCGCTGGCCACTCCCCGCGAGGCCGCGCTGCTCGCCACCGAGGTGGGCCTGCCGATGCTGCTCCTGTCCCGTCATTCCCGCGACGCGCACGGCACACCGGTCGAGTGGGTCCGCTCGGTGTACCGCGGCTCCCGCTACAAGTTCACGGTGACGCTGACGCGCCCGGCGGACTGAACCCCCGCCCGGGCAACGGCCCGTCACCGCCCACCGCAACGGCCGCCGCACCGCGCGGCGCCCGGCTCCCCCGGCCCCGCACCCCGCGCGGACGCCGCCGACGTCCCCTCCCTTTCACCGACCTCGCTCTGGCGACGGCCGCCTGCGGCCCGGCCCCAGATCCCGACGCATCTCCCCGCGCGGCGAGCGCCACGGCTGTCGGCTCCCCGCGGGCTCACCACCGCCCCGGCGCCCGGACGCCGGGGCAGCACCGAACCACGAAATGGGCGTGAAGTGAGCGAAACATCCACGGTGGACGCGCTTGCGGCGGCGCTGGTCCACGCGCGCGAGGCGGCCTGCCTCACCCAGGAGGACCTTGCGGAGAAGTCGGGGCTCAGCGTGCGGGCGATCCGCAACCTCGAAACCGGTCACACCGCACGGCCCCGGAAGCAGTCACTGCTCCTGCTCGCGGGGGCCCTCGGCCTGTCACCCGCCGAGGTGGCGCGGCTGCTGCGCGGCTCCCGCGCCGAGCACCCCGCCGGGCCACGCCCCGAAAGGACCCCGCAGCCGCTGCCCGCGGAACTGCCCGCGGCGCCCCGCAACCGCCTCGTCGGGCGGGAGCGGATCGTCGCCTCCCTGCGCGCCCACCTCTCGTCGCGGCAGGCCCGCGACCGTGCACGGCCCGCGGTCGTCGTAGGCCCGCCGGGCGCGGGCAAGACGTCCCTGGTGCTGCGGGTCGCACACGGCGTGCGCGACCGGTTCCCGGACGGGCAGGTGTTCGTCGATCTGCATCCGGCCTCCGGCGACCCGTTCACGCCCGACATGCTCGTGCGCCGCATCCTCCGCTCGCTCGGCGAGGCGCCCGCCGTGCGCAGCCCGGAGGAGGCCGGCGCCCGGCTGCGGGACGCGCTCAGCCGCCGGCACGTCCTCGTGGTCCTCGACAACGTGGACAGCGAGGCGCAGGTACGGCCGCTGCTCGTGGACGACGCGCGCAGCGCCGTCCTGGTCGCAGCGCGACGTGAACTCTCCGCGCTGCCGGGGCAGTTGACACACCAGATCGGCACCCTCGACCCACGGGACGCGCACCGGATGCTGGCGGACCTCGCGGGCGCCGCACGCACCGGCGCGGAGCCGTCGGCCGCGCTGAGCATCGTGCGCTCCTGCGGGCGGCTGCCGCTGGCCCTGCACATCGCCGGGCTGTGGCTGTCGGCGCGCCCGCACCGGTCGCTGCGCGACCTGGCCGACCGTCTGGCGGACGAGCGGGAGCGCCTGCCGTTCCTGCGGGTCGGGGATCTGTCGTTGCAGGCGAGCGTGGCGGCCTGCCACCGGGTCTTACCGGCCCCGATCGCGGCGTCGCTGCGCCGGCTCGGCGCGGTGCGCGGCGACTTCGGCGTCGATGACGTGGTGGGGCGCGCGGCGCCGTCCCGGCAGCACGCGGTGGACCTGCTCGACGAGTTGCTGAGCCGTCAGATCACCTACGTCAGCGAGTTCGGCAGGAACGGGCACAGCCGCTACCGGTTGTACGACGCGGTACGCCTGTACGTCGCGTACCGCGACGAGCGCCCGCCCGGCGACGGCGGTCCGGCCGACCGGGTCTGGCTGCCCCGCCAGTCCGGACGCACCCAGCACCGGGTCCGCCGCCTGCGCTCCACCACCTGACCCGCCGAGGCCACGCCCTCGTCTGCTCGATCCCTCTTTGGCGCAGGCCCCGACGAGGTCACACATCGGTGCACCGGCCGGGGCCGCGCCGGTCGTCGACTCGGGTGGTGCCGGGCCGGTTCGTCGCGGTTCGCGAACGGATCCGACCCGGCTCGCGGACCGGGTGCGCCGGCCATGTCCGCCGCCGTGGCCTCCGCTGTGGTCTACGTCGGCGGCAGCCGGTAGACGGACACGTGTGAGCGCGAGTCCTCGGTGAACTCGGCGCCGGTCCAGTCCGCGTGCCTGGACTCCAGCTCGAACCCGGCAAGTTGGGCCATGAGGTCCAGTTCGGCCGGCCAGATGTACCGGTGCGGGCTGCGGAACACCCGCGCCTGACCGGCCTGGTCGAAGTCGAGGTGATGGGACACGACCCGCTGGCGCAGGACGTCGTAGGTGTCCAGACCGATGTATTCGGCCCCCACCTGCCACACGGTGGCCGACTGGCCCGGCGGCAGCTTGCGCAGCTCCGGCACCCACAGTTCGATCACGAACCGGCCACCGGGCCCGAGATGGCGGGCCGCGTTGCGGAAGCACTCGACCTGCTCGGCCTGCGTGAGCAGATTGGAGATCGTGTTGAAGACGAGGTAGACGAGGGTGTAGTCGCCGGGGGCCGCGGTGCTCGCCATGTCACCGATGACCACCGGGAGGCTCGCTTCGTCCGCCTTGGTCCGCAGTTGCTCCACCATCGGCGGTGACAGTTCGATGCCGGTGACACGGACTCCGCGCGCCGCGAGCGGGATCGCCACCCGGGCGGTGCCGACGGCGAACTCCAGGGCCGCACCGCCGCCGGCCAGCTCCGCGAGCCGTTCCACGGCCGGTGTCAGCACCTCGGGCGTGAACATGCCGGTGCCGGGTGTGTCGTACCGCCGAGCGGCGTCGGCGTCCCAGACCTTGCGCTGCTGTACCGTGCTGGTCTCCTCCTGCGTCTCCCGCATGGCGCCACCCTTCGCGATCGGCCGCCGTGCTGTCCACCGAATATCCGGCGCCTGGCCGGGCACGGGCGGCCCGGCCGTCACGCCGGGGCCGCCGCCGCCCGCGTACCCTGTGCGTGTGCCGCCCTCTCGTCCGCAGCGCGTCGCCGTCCTCGTGCTCGACGGCGCGAAACCCCTCGATGTCGGCATTCCGGCGCAGGTGTTCACCACCCGCGCGAGCATGCCGTACGAGGTGCGGGTGTGCGGCGCCGAGCCCGGGCTCGTGACCGGCGGTGACGGCCTGTCGTACCACGTGGCGCACGGCCTCGAAGCGCTCGCCTGGGCGGACATCGCGTTCGTCCCCGGCTACCGGTTCCCGGACCGGGACGACCCGCCGCGGGCCGTGGTCGACGCGCTGATCGCCGCCCACGACCGGGGGGCGCGGCTCGCCGCGATCTCCACCGGCGCCTTCGCGCTCGCCGCCACCGGTCTGCTCGACGGCAAACGCGCCACCACGCACTGGCACTACACCCGGGCGCTGGCCGCCCGGCATCCGCTGGTCCGGGTCGACGAGAACGTGCTGTTCGTCGACGAGGGTGACATGCTGACGTCGGCGGGCGCGGCCTCCGGCATCGACCTGTGCCTGCACATCCTGCGCCGCGACCTCGGGGTGGCCGCGTCCCATCACGCGGCCCGGCGGCTGGTCGCGGCGCCCTATCGCAGCGGCGGTCAGGCACAGTACGTGCCGCGCAGTGTGCCCGAGCCGCTCGGCGAGCGGTTCGCCGCGACCCGCGAATGGGCACTGCACCGCCTCGGCGATCCCCTCACCCTCGAAGTGCTCGCCCGGCACGCGGCGGTCTCGCCGCGCACCTTCTCGCGGCGCTTCGTGGAGGACACCGGGTACACGCCGATGCAGTGGGTCCTGCGCGCCCGCATCGACCTCGCCCGTGAACTGCTCGAACGTTCGCAGCGGAGCGTGGAGCAGATCGCCGCCGACGTCGGTCTGGGCACGGGCACCAATCTGCGGCTGCACTTCCAGCGCATCCTCGGCACCACGCCGAGTGAATACCGGCGCACCTTCACCCAGGGCGAATAGGTCCCCGAAGCCGCGTGGCGTGATCCTTTCGAACCATGGCACTCGCGCCGCTTTTGGCGGCGGACGCCGCCCGGGAGGCTGAGGGTGAACGGAAGGGACACCATTCATGACTCGCATCGCCGTCAACGGATTCGGCCGCATCGGACGCAATGTGCTGCGCGCACTGCTGGAGCGCGACAGCGACCTCGATGTCGTCGCCGTCAACGACCTCACGGAACCCACGGTCCTCGCGCGGCTGCTCGCCTACGACACCACGGCCGGCCGGCTCGGCCGGCCCGTGACCGTCGACGGGGACGTCCTCGTCGTCGACGGGCGGCGCATCAGGGTGCTCGCGGAACGCGAGCCGGAGCGCCTGCCCTGGGCCGAACTCGGCGTGGACATCGTGCTGGAGGCGACCGGCCGCTTCACATCGGCCAAGGCCGCCGGCGCCCACCTCGCCGCGGGCGCGAGGAAGGTGCTCGTCAGCGCGCCGTCGGACGGCGCCGACGTGACGCTCGCGTTCGGCGTGAACAACGACGCGTACGACCCGGCCGCGCACACCATCGTCTCGAACGCCTCCTGCACGACCAACGCGCTCGCTCCGCTCGCCGCGGTGCTCGACGGACTCGCCGGCATCGAGCACGGCTTCATGACGACGGTGCACGCCTATACGCAGGAGCAGAACCTGCAGGACGGCCCGCACCGCGACGCCCGCCGTGCCCGCGCCGCGGCCGTGAACATCGTGCCGACCACGACGGGTGCCGCGAAGGCGATCGGTCTCGTGCTGCCGAACCTCGACGGCAAGCTGTCGGGCGACTCGATCCGGGTGCCGGTGCCGGTGGGCTCGATCGTCGAACTCAACACGACCGTCGCCCGCGAGGTGACCCGTGAGGACGTGCTCGCGGCGTACCTGGCCGCGGCGCGGGGGCCGCTCGCCGGCATCCTCGAATACTCGGACGACGCGCTCGTCTCGTCCGACATCACGGGCAACCCGGCCTCGTCCGTCTTCGACTCGGCTCTCACCCGCGTCGACGGCCGGCACATCAAGGTGGTCGCCTGGTACGACAACGAGTGGGGCTTCTCGAACCGGGTGATCGACACCCTCGAACTCCTCGCCGCCGGCTGACCGGCGTCACAGTCCGACGGCGTCCCACAGGGGCGCGGTGTTCCCGGCGGCAGGAGGAATGCCGTGACCAGCCGAGTGTTCCTCGTCTCCCCCGCCATGAGCGGGTCGCTGCGGCGGGCCGCCTTCGACGACGGCGCCCCGATCGAGGAGGGCGGCGCGCGCCGGGCCCGCGCGGCGGCCGGTTCGCTGCCCCCTGCGGGCCGTGTTCTGACCTCGCCGAGCCTGCGCTGCCGGGAGACGGCCGCGGCGCTCGGCCTGAACGCCCTTGCGGCGCCGGAGCTGGCCGGTCTCGACGTGGGGCGCTGGCGGGGCCGCACCCTGGACGAGGTGGGCGCCGCCGATCCGGAGGCGGTCGCCCGCTGGCTCGGCGACCCGGACGCCGCGCCGCACGGCGGCGAGTCGGTGCGGGACCTGTGCGGACGGATCGCGCGCTGGCTGGCCGGCGTCGCGGACACCGGCCGTACCCTCGCCGTGGTCGAGCCTGAGGTGGTGCGGGCGGCGGTCGTCCATGCGCTGGACATGCCCGTCACGGCGTTCTGGCGCCTTGACGTTCCCCCGCTGACGGCGACCGAACTGAGCGGCCGGTCCGGCCGCTGGAACCTGCGGCTCGGCCACTCACCGGCCGCCCCGGACACCTGAGCGCTCCGCGGTATGCGCTGCTATGTGTCGTCGGTCGTGACCTCCGCCTCCCCTCGTCACCGTTGTGGGCTGATTCCCGCCACGGTCAGGGCCAGCAGCCGGTCCGCCTCGCCTGCGGGATCGGGATGGTGCTCCGTGGCCAGGGCGATCCCGGTGACCAGTGTGACCAGGTCGGCGACCGTCACGTCCGGTGTCACGGCACCGTCTTGGGCGGCGCGGCGCAGCAGCGGGTCGACGGCCTCGGCGAGCCTGGCCGCGCAGGCGTCGACGTGCCCCTCGTCCGGGTCGCCCGCCGGCTCCTGGGTGAGCACGGCCGCCATCCCCCGGGCGGATGCGGCGTACGCCGTGAGGGCGGCCAGCCACTCCAGCAGCGCGGCCCGGCTGTCGGCGGCACCGGCCAGGTCACGGGCGCGGGCGCACAGGTGCTCGATCCGTTCGTGGAACACCGCTTGCAGGAGGGCGCCGCGGCTGGGGAAGTGCCGGCGGACGGTGGCCGAGCCGACCCCCGCCGTGCGGGCGATCTGTTCCAGGGACGCGTCGGCGCCGTGCGCGGCGACCTCCTCCTCGGCCACCGCGAGGATGCGCGCGTAGTTGCGCCGGGCGTCCGCACGCTGGACGGGCATGGTGTCACCTCGGAGGTTGCTAAATGGCGGGGCCCTCCGTATCTTACCGGAGGAGAAGCGGCGGGCCCCGCCGTTTAATCCATGGGCAGCATTGGAGAAGCATCGTGCCGACCGATCCCGCACCCGTCCTGGTCACCGGCGCCACCGGCAGGCAGGGCGGCGCCACCGCCCGTGCCCTGCTCGCGGCGGGCGTTCCCGTCCGCGCACTCGTCCGCGACCCGGCGACCGACCGGGCGAAGGCCGTCGAAGCGCTCGGTGCCGAGCTGGTCACCGGCGACCTGGACGACCGCGACTCCGTGATCCGGGCCGCCGAAGGCGCCCGCGCCGTCTTCTCGGTGCAGATGCCCGACCTGAACGGACGTGGTTTCGAAGGGGAGTTCGCGCAGGCCGTCCATCTGATCGAGGGCGCGCTTGCCGCCGGCGTGCCGCAGTTCGTGCACACGTCGGTGTCGGGCGCCGGACAGCACACGCAGAGCCCTGGCTGGGCTCAGGGCCGCTGGGCCGCGATGGAGCCCTACTACTCCACGAAGACCGGGATCCAGGACCGCGTCCGTGCGGCGGGCTTCGAGCACTGGACGCTCATCAAGCCGGGCTTCTTCATGGAGAACTTCCTGCTCTCCGAGGCGTTCCTGTTCCCCCGTGGCGTCGAGGGCGGTCTGGTGAGCCTGGTGAAGCCGGACACCTGGCTGTCGCTGGTGGCGGTCGACGACATCGGCAGGGCGGCGGCCGCCGCCGTCGCCGCACCCGAGCGGTTCGACGGCGTGGAACTGGAACTGGCGAGCGACTATCTGACGATGCGCGACATCGCCAAGACGCTCTCCCGTGTCCTCGGAACGGAGTTGACCGCCCCCGACATGACCCTGGAGGAGGCCGTCGCCGCCGGGATGCCCGCCATGGGCACCGGGCACGACATGATGAACGAGACCGGCCAGCCGGCCCGCCCGGAATACGCACGTGCCCTCGGCATCCCGCTCACCGGCTTCGAGGAGTGGGCACGGCGGCACCTGCGCGCCTCGGCCTGACGCCGTTGCCGGGTACCGCCGCCGGAGGGCCCCGGACGGTTCCGGGGCCGTCGGCGGGCCGGGCGCACGGCTCGGGCGCGGCCTCAGTGCGCGGCCGGAACCGCCTTCGCGGTAGCGGCCGTTGCGGGCTTCGGGTGCAGCAGCCGCTCGGCCGACTCCGCGAAGAGCAGGCCGAATCCGCCCCACAGGACGGCCTGGACGGCCAGCGTGGACAGCCGGAACCGCCACAACAAGGTGGCCGGGAAGCCCGCCGGCACCTCGTCGACGACCGGCAGGAACGCATACGCCAGGCCGATCACCACGACGAAGGCGGTCACCGCCACGACGGTGGCGTACCACGGGCCGAGCCGGGACGCGAGCCGTCTGCCCAGGAGGGTGGCGGCGATCGCGAGGAGCACGCTGAGCAGCAGCATCAGGAAGTACAGGGCGGTCCGTCTGCCGATGGTGCCGGCGTCGCCCACCGACGGCGGGTTGGCCGGGTACTTCAGGAACGGCACGACGTACACGACGAGCAGCGCGCCGCCGGACAGCAGCAGCGCCGTCGCCCGCGGCCCGAACCGGCCGACGCGCCCGAGGGTGAAGCAGAAGGCGAGCGCGGCGATGCCGCCGAAGGCGACCCCGTGGACGAGGACACCGGTGGCGAGGCCGGCGGTGGACTGCACGGAGCGGGAGACGACCTCCGTGCCGTGCTCGTGGGCGTGGGCGTCCTCGAAGCCGATCGCCTTGTCGACGCTCGGCTCGCCGAGGAAGTAGGCCACGATCAGGGCGAGCACACCGGCCGCGAGGCCGGCGAGCATGCCCCGCAGGAGAAGGCCGCGTACGGTTGCGGAGTTCATGCGGGCTTCGTCCCCTCGCGTCAGTGGCAGGGGAAGCCGAGCAGATGGCGGGCGTCGTGCACCCATTCATGGACGCCCGTGCCGCTGAACACGGAGGTGGCGCCCTGCTCGGCGCCGACGAAGTAGAGCAGGATCAGCATCAGGATGCCGAAGAAGACCGCCCAGGGAGCTATCGCCTTCAGCGGCAGTGCGGCGGGAACGGAGGGGGTGGTGACTGACGGCCGGGCGACATGCTGCGCCATGGCGGACCTCCTTGGGGAGTTCGCGTCCCCTCTCGGTGGTGCACAGGACGACGGCCACGGGTCTGACTCACGAGCGCCTGGGGGCGCTCGCACACAGTGGCGCGACCGTGCCGGATTCCCACCGGCTTCCGTCGTACCGTCGTCGATGTCGCAGCGACCGTACCGCGTGCCGCGTGCGCGGCCAAGACCGCATCCGCCGCCACCCGACGGTCACCCTCCGGACGGGACGTCCTGACCCGTGCCGTGCGGCACCGGTGCGAGGGGCGGTGGGGCGAACACCAGGTCGGCCCGGTCCAGCGTGGCCGCGATGAGGTCGGCGTTTCGCTGGTCGGTGCCCAGCGACCACGCCCGGGCCTGTGCGAGGGGTTTGCCGTAGGCGACATGCCGCTGGATGAGCCGGTCCAGCCGTGTCTCCTCGTCGGTGGCGACGTACCACGTCTCGTCGAGGAGCGCCTTGACACCCGCCCAGGGGCCGTCGTCGAGCAGCAGATAGTTGCCCTCGGTGATGACCAGCGGCGTCACGGCCGGGACCGGGACGGCGCCGGCGACGGCCTCCTCGAACTCGCGGTGGAACCGCGGGGCGTAGACACACTCCCCCGTCGGTTCGCGCAGTCGGCGCAGCAGCGCCACGTACCCCGCGGCGTCGAAGGTGTCCGGTGCGCCCTTGCGCTGCCGGCGGCCGAGCCGTTCCAGTTCGCCGTTGGCCAGGTGGAACCCGTCCATGGGCACCACGACGGCCGTGTCCGGGCCGAGCGCGGCGGCCAGGTGCGAGGCCAGCGTGGACTTTCCGGAACCCGGTGCGCCGACGATGCCCAGCATCGCGCGCCGTCCGGACCCGGCGAGGGCCCGGGCCCGTGCGCACAGAACGGAGAAGGCCGGCACGTCAGGGGCACCGGCGGGGACGGTCGTGGGGGTCGTACCGTGGCGATCCATGCTCGGGCCTCAGGAGTCGAAGCGGCTTCGGGATGTCTCGATGTGGTGGAAGTAGCGGTGGGTCCAGGCGCACATGCCGTCGACGGTCGCCCTGAGGCCCTGGCCCGGCTCGGTGAGGGTGTACTCGACCCGCGGGGGCACGGTGGGGTACACGGTCCGCTCGACCAGGCCGTTGCGCTCCAGCATGCGCAGGTTCTGGGTGAGCATCTTGTGGCTGATGCCCTCGATCTCGTCCCGCAACTCGCTGAAACGCAGGGTGCGTTCGCCAAGGGACTCGATGATCAGGAACGCCCACTTGTTCGCGACGTCCGAGAAGATCTCGCGCGCCAGGGAGTCGGCGCGGGTGAGGTCCGCGTCATCGGGCGTGCCCTTGAGTTGTTTGGTCACCATGAGGTTCCCCAGTCACCGAAAAGTGCGTTCTTCCATGTCGGCGACCACTCTCCTACGGTTTCCGAGTAACCACAAGAGAGCACGAGCCGCTGTGGCCCCGGGCCGGCGGGCCTCGGGTTCGAAGGACGCAAGGAGACCGCACGCATGGCCATCACCCTCGTCAACCCCGGCGGACTGCCCGAGATCGACGTCTACCGGCAGGTGTCGGTGGCGTCCGGCTCGAAGCTGGTCTTCATCGCCGGTCAGGTCGCCTGGGACGCGGACGGCGTCACCGTCGGCAGGGACGACCTCGCCGCCCAGGTCGAGCAGTGCTATCTCAACGTCGGCACCGCCCTGGCCGCGGTCGGCGCCTCCTTCCAGGACGTGGCCAAGCTGAATGTGCACGTCGTGGACTGGACCGCCGACAGGATGCCGCAGCTGCTGGCGGGCATCGAACGGGCGGCGGCGCGCCTCGGCGTCACCCCCGCACCGCCCGCCACCCTGCTCGGCGTGGCGGCGCTCGACGTACCCGAGCACCTGGTCGAGGTGGAGGCCGTCGCGGTCCTCGACTGAGCCCGGGTCGTCAGCCGGCCTGGAGGACGAAGTCGTACTCGGCGTGCAGGTACGGCGTGTCGAGGCGGCTTCCGTCGGGCGCGCCGCCCGCCGGGTGTGCGGTGAACGGCACGATCAGGGCGTCCTTCGTACCGAACACGACGTCGCTGTCCAGGTAGTCGCTGCCCGCCTGGAACAGATGGGTGATCAGCTTCCGGTAGCCGGGTTCGTCGATGAGGAAGTGGATGTGCGCGGGCCGGAAACGGCTGATGTCGGTTGCGCGGATCAGCTCGCCGACCGGACCGTCCATGGGGATGGCGTACCCGCGCGGTGCGATGGTGCGGATGCAGTAGCTGCCGTCCTGCGCGGTACGGTACTTGGCCCGCAGGCGCGCCTCGTCGACCTCGGGGAGCTGCGCCTCGTACGCGCCGTCGGCGTCGGCCTGCCAGACGTCGAGCACGGCGCCCGCGACGGGCTGCCCCCCGGTGTCGGTGACCTTGCCGGTGACGAACAGCGGGGTTCCCGGGATGCCGTCGGACATGTCGAAGCCGCGCGCTGCGGCCGGTGAGCCGTCGATGTGGAAGGGGCCCAGCACCGTGGCGGGCGTCGCCCCCGGCCCGAAACGGTTGTTCAACTGGACCACGAGCGTGCTCAGCCCGAGCACGTCCGAGGTGAGGATCAGCTCCTGACGCTTGTCGTCGCAGATCTGACCGGCCGCGGTGAGCCACCGGATCGCGGCCGCCCACTCGTCCTCGGTGAGCCGCACTCCCCGGGCGAACGCGTGCAGATGGCGGACCAGCGCGCCCATCAGCTCCGCCAGCCGCGGGGAGTGCGCGGTGGCCCAGCGCTGAACGGCCAGCTCGGTGATGTTGTCCTCGTCGACGAACACGTTGCTGCTCCTTGGTCTGCGGTCGGGGGCGCGGGTTGCGAGAGCCGGGCGCCGAGTGCGAGGGGGCGGGAGCCGAATATGGGGTGCGGGAGCCTGGTACGGGATGCGGGGTGCGGGAAGGTGGTGCGCGCCGCGGCGCGGTGTCGGCGGTCAGCCGCCGCGCCGGCGCTCCGTGAGCGGTTGCGGTGCGTAGGGGTCCGGTGGGGCGGCGGTGCTGTTGCGGTCGACGGACAGGAAGACCTCCCGTGCGACCGGTCGGCGCAGTTCCTCGGCGAGCTGCCCGATCAGCCCGGCCGTGCGCGCCAGCAGCGCGAAGGCGCGCAGCAGCGGCAGGGGCAGGTCCAGGTCGGCGAGCGCGGCGCCGCACACCCCGGCCCCGTTGAGCGGGAGCGTCCGTCCCAGTACGGCGGGATGGACCCGGCCGATGGCGGCGAACAGCCGCAGATGCGGTCCGAAGCGGTCTTCCTCGGTGGCGATCCGCATGAGCCGCGCGGTGCGGGGATCGCCCTCCTTGTGCACATGGTGCCCGAGCCCGGGGACGAGCTGCCCGGCATCGCGCCGCTCGCGCACCGCGCGCAGCGCCACCTCGTCCCAGCCCGCCTCGTCGGCGGGCAGCGCACCGGCCAGGGACTGAAGCACGTCGTGCAGAAAGCGGCCGGTGTCCTCGGTGACGCCGAGGAAGCGTGAGCCGCCGCCGAGCAGCCCCGCGGCCAGCGCGCCCTGGATCGAGTCCGGCGCGGACAGATAGGTCAGCCGGGTGACGAGGGCGGTGGGGGTGAATCCGTGGTCCGCCAGCGCGGCGAGCACCGCTTCGAAGACGCGTCGCTCGCCGGGGGTGGGCCGCCGCTGGGCGGCCAGCCAGAACGCCAGCTCGCCGAAGCCGACCGAGCCCATGATGTCCTCGGCCAGGTCGTGTCCGAGCAGGGTGATGGTCCTCGGGTCGGACGCGCCGAGGGCGGTGGGGTAGCCCGCGGGAGTCGTCGGGTCAGCCATGGTCGCTCTCCTCGGGCGCGGCCAGCCAGGCGCGCAACTGCGCGCCGTGTTCGTCCAGTTCGGGGGGTGGCAGCCGGTAGGCGGCCGGGGTGGCGGAGAACCGGATCGGGTGCCGGGTGGTGGGCACCGCGCGGTCGTCCTCCCCCACGGTGACGACCGGGTCCAGCCCGAAGCGTTCGGCCATGGCGAAGCCGCCGTCGACGGTGTTGATCGGACCGCTCGGCACCCCGGCCGCCACCAGCAGTTCGAACCACTCGTGGGCGCCGCGCGTCAGCAGTCGCTCGGCGAGCAGCGGCCGGAGCCGGTCGCGATGTGCGGTGCGGTCGGCGTTGCGGGCGAAGCGCGGATCGTCGGCGAGCGCGGGGGCACCGAGCACCTCGCACAGCTTGCGGAACTGCCCGTCGTTGGCGGCGGTCACGATGAGGTCGTGGTCGGCGGTGGGGAACGGCTCGTAGGGGAACACGCTGGGGTGGGCGTTGCCCATCCGGTACGGCACGGTGCCGCCGGCGACGTAGGCGGAGCTGTGGTTGACCAGGCCGGTCAGCGCCGAGGACAGCAGGTTCACCTCGACGAGCTGGCCCTCGCCGGTCGCGTCCCGGTGCCGCAGCGCGGCGAGGATGCCGATCGCGGCGTGGTTGCCGGCCATCACGTCGAACACGGAGATACCCGCCCGGTACGGCGGCCCGTCCGGGTCGCCCGTGAGGCTCATGAGGCCCGAGACGGCCTGGACCATGAGATCGTAGCCGGGCACCCGGCGGCCGGCTCCGGAGCCGAAGCCGGTGATGGAGGTGTAGACGAGTGCGGGGTTGTCCCGCCGCACCGTCGCGAAGTCGAGCCCGTACTTCGCCATGCCGCCCGGCTTCATGTTCTCGATCAGGACGTCGGCGCGGCGGACGAGTTCCCGGGCGAGCGCGGCGTCGTCCTCGGTGCGCAGGTCGAGGACGATCGAGCGCTTTCCCCGGTTGATCCCGAGGTAGTAGGTGGAGACCTCGCCGCGCACCGGGGGTGTCCAGCTGCGGGTGTCGTCGCCGCCGGGGCCTTCGACCTTGACGACGTCCGCGCCGAGGTCGGCGAGCAGCATCGTGGCGTACGGCCCGGCGAGGATCCGCGAGAAGTCCGCCACCAGCACCCCGGAGAGCGGCCCTGGTGTGTCCGGGGTGCCGGAGCCTGGTGTGCTGTGCGTGGTCTCCGGCCGAGCGGGCCCGGCGTTTCGCGGCATCGCCCCTGCCTTCCTGTCCGCTTGACGGACATTCGTCCGTCCGGCGATTCTGTGGCGCACACCACGGGCGCGTCAAGGCAGCGTGACCGCCCCGGTCCGCCGGGTGGTGTGCGGCGCGGACTGGAGGCGGGCGAAGTCCCCGCTGATCTCGCCGGCGGTCTGCAGCAGGAGCGGCAGGTGGTCGTCGAGGAGCACCTGGACCGAGGTTTCCGCGGCGTGCGCGTTGACGTTGACGCTCGCCACGACCCGGCCCGATCCGTCCCGCAGCGGGGCGGCCACCGAGCGGATGCCCCGCGCCAGTTGCTCATCGGTCAGCGCCCAGCCCCGGGCGCGCACCTCGCGCAGCTCCGCCTCCCACTCGGCCCGGTCCGGCTGCCACACGGGCCGCAGCCCCGACCGGCTCGGCTCGGCGAGGATCCGGGCGGCGTCGTCGGGCGCCAGCGCCGCCAGCAGGACCTTGCCCAGCGAGGTGGGCAGCGCGGGGAAGCGGGTGCCGATCTGCACGGCGAGGGTGACGATCTTCGGCACGGAGACCCGGGCGACGTAGACGATGTCCGAGCCGTCGAGCTGGGCGATCGAGCACGACTCACCGGTGCGCTCGACCAGCCGCTCCAGGTGCGGCCTGGCCACGTCCCACAGCCCCATCGAGCGCACGTAGGCGACCCCGAGGTCGAGGACGCGCGGGGTGAGCGCGAAACCGCCGGACTGGTGGCGTACGTAGCCCAGTTCGGCCAGGGTGAGCAGGATGCGCCGCGCGGTCGGCCTGGCAAGACCGGTCGCCGCCGCCACATCGGTCAGCGACATCACGGGCTGCTGGGGCCGGAACGCCGTGATCACCTCAAGACCTCGGGCCAGCGCCTCGATGAAGTCGGGCCCGGTTCCTTCGCGGGGCATGGGAACTCCTCCTGTCGATGTCACGGCGGCGGCCGTCCGCTGTGCGGACGGCATCACACAGGCACTCTACGCAGCGAGACCGGCATCCGGTCCCGGCCAACGCGCCAGGACGGGCCACGGCCGGCCGCAGAGCGGACGCCGGTTCCCGAAGAGCGCCGAGGCCCCCGCCGTACCCGGTATTGACATCGAAGCATCCGCCCGAACACCATCGGGCGGCAAGCACACCGCCGCCATACGGACATTCGCCCGCCATGGACACTACTGCGCGTGACAGAGCGGGAGATGCACAGATGAGCCAGTCCACCTCGTTCCGACCGGGCCGTCCCGTCGTCTTCCGCGGCGGCACGGTGCTGCCCATGGACCGGGCCCGCCGGGTGCTCACGGACACCGACGTCCTCGTGACCGGCGACCGGATCACCGCGGTCGGCCCGCGGCTCGCCGTTCCGGACGGGACCGCGGAGATCGACGCCACCGACGGCATCCTGATGCCCGGCATGATCGACACGCACCGGCACATGTGGCAGACGGCGATGCGCGGCTACGGCGCCGACTGGACCCTCACCCAGTACTTCGTCTGGTACTACCTCGAACACGGCACGGTGTTCCGCCCCGAGGACGTGCACGCCGGGAACCTCCTGGCCGCCGTCGAGGCGCTGGACGCGGGGGTGACCACCGTCGTGGACTGGTCCCACGGGCTGCGGACGGTCGACCACGCGGACGCCGCCGTGGACGCGCTGCGGGCGGTGCCCGGCCGGTACGTGCTCGCCTACGGCAACATCCAGCAGCCCCCGGCACAGTGGACCGCGGCACCGCAGTTCCGGGACTTCGTGCGCCGCCGGATCACCGGCGACGACCTGCTCGGCCTGCAACTGGCCTTCGACGGCACGGGCGACCCCGCATTCCCCGAGAGACCGGCCTTCGAAGTGGCACGCGAACTCGGCGTCGCCGTCACCACCCACGCCGGTGTCTGGGGCGCCACCGGCGATGACGGCATCCGGCTCATGCACGAGCACGGCTTCATGACACCCGAGACGGTCTATGTGCACGCCTCGTCCCTGTCGGCCGACTCCTACCAGCGCATCGCGGCGACGGGCGGCTCGGTGTCGGTGTCCACGGAGAGCGAGCAGAGCGCGGGCCAGGGCTATCCCACGACCTGGGCGCTGCGCTCGCACGGCATTCCCGTCTCGCTGTCTATGGACACCAGTGTGTGGTGGAGCGGGGACCTGTTCTCGGCCATGCGCAGCACGCTCGGCGCCGACCGCGCCCGCGAGCACCTGGAGGCGCACGCCAAGGGGGAGACGGTCACCCACAGCGCCCTGCGCGCCGATCAGGTGGTGGAGTGGGCGACCCTCGGCGGGGCCCGGGCCCTCGGCCGCGCCGACGAGCTGGGCAGCGTCGAGGCGGGCAAGAAGGCCGACCTGGTGCTGCTGAAGAACGACCACTCACCGGTCGCGTTCCCGGTGCTCAACCCCTATGGCCATGTGGTCTTCCAGGCGCAGCGCGGCGATGTGCACACGGTGGTCGTCGACGGCCGCGTGGTCAAGCACGACCACCGTCTGCTCGGCATCGACCTGGCCGCGGTACGGCGCGAGGTCGAGCGGACCGTCGAGCACCTGCGGTCGGCACTGGGCGAGGCGGACTGGCGCAAGGGCATGAACCCGGACGTTCCCGAGACGAAGGTCCTCGACAATCCCTACACCTACACCGACTACCGCAGCGCCACGACCCACGGCCGGTGAGCCGGCGCACGGACGGAGGGCCGCTTCGATGACCGTGGGACTGCTCCTGCTGCGGATCCTGCTGGCCGGTCTGCTGTTCGGGCACGCGCTGCAGAAGCTGCGCGGCTGGTTCGGCGGAGCCGGCCCGGCGGGCACGGGGGCCGTGTTCGAGCGGTGGGGGTTCGTGCCCGGCGCACGGCTCGCGGTGACCGCCGGCCTGGCGGAGCTGGCGGGCGGCGCGTCGATCGCCACCGGGCTGCTGACGCCCGGCGGTTGCGCGGTCGTCGTCGGCACCATGACGGTGGCGGCCGTGGCGACCTCGCCCCAGGGTTTCTGGGCCCAACACGGCGGCTGCGAGGTGCCGTTCTGGTACGGGGCGGTGGCGGCGGTGCTCGGCTTCACCGGGCCGGGACCGTGGTCCCTGGATGCCGCCCTCGGTCTTGGCCGGGCGTCCGGCACCGGCTGGGGCGCGGCGGCCCTCGCGGCCGGTCTGCTGGCCGCCGCCGTGCCCCTCGCCGCCCGGGCCCGGGTGCTGCGCGCGAGAGAGCAAGACCCAGCCTAACTAAAGTTAGGCTAACCTTCCTTCATGGCGAAGATTCCTCGACTGATGCCGCAGCACCCCCGCATGTTCCGCGCCGAGGTCGTGCGCACCGAGCGTGTCTCCCCGTCCATGCACCGTGTGACCGTCACCGGCGCGGACCTCGGCGAGTTTCCGTGGCGGGGCTACGACCACTGGTTCCGCCTGTTCCTCCAACTGCCCCATCAACACCGGCTGCGGTTGCCGGAGTTCACCGGGTCACGCTGGTGGCAGCCGTACCTGGCCATCCCGGACGAGGAACGGCCGCACTGCGCGAACTACACCGTGGCCGGCTTCCGCCCCGACGCGGCGGAGATGGACATCGACTTCGTCGTGCACCTCGGCCCGACCGGCGAACTCGACGGAGGGGCCGCGATCTGGGCGTGCCGCGCCCGGCCGGGCGACGCGCTCGCCCTGCTGGACCAGGGCCTGCTGTTCGACTGCCCGCCGGACGCCTCCGAGGTCCTTGTCGTGGCCGACGAGACCGGTCTGCCCGCCAGCACGGGCATCCTGCGGTCCCTGCCGCGCGACACGGTCGGGCGGCTCATCCAGGAAGTGCCCACCGCCGGGGACGTACGCGAACTCGACGCGCCGGCCGGGATGAACGTCACCTGGGTGGTCCGCGAGGGCAGCGGCGCCGTACCCGGCACCGCCGCGCTCGGCGAACTCCTGCGGCACACCCCCGCCGACGCGGCCGGTTACGCCTTCGTGGTCGGCGAGTCGAGCCTCGCCACCGAGGGGCGCAGGCATCTGCACCGGGCGGGTCTGCCGAAGGACCGCATCACGTTCTCGGGCTTCTGGAAGCACGAGGCGGCCAGGACCGCCGCCTGACCGGCGGCCCCGGTCAGGCGATGCGGGCCACGGCGGCGTAGATGCCGCTCTCCTCGGGCGCGGGCGGCGCCGACTGGAACCACTCGGGAGCCGTGACCACCCCCGGCTCCACGAGGTCCAGGCCGTCGAAGAAGCGGGCGACCTCCGCGCGGGTGCGGAAACCGAGCCGGATGCCGCCCTTGGCGTACTCCTCCGTCACCTTCCGGGACTGCTCCTCGAAGAGGTCCGAGGCGGCGTGCGAGAGGACCAGGTAACTGCCCGAGGGGAGCGCGTCGAGCAGATTGCGCACGATGCCGTACGGGTCCTGGTCGTCGGGGATGAAGTGCATCAGCGCGATCAGCGACATGGCGATGGGGCGCTCGAAGTCGAGGACGCCCCGGGCGTGTTCGATGATCTGATCGGGCCTGCGTACGTCCGCCTCGATGTAGTCGGTGACGCCCTCGGGGCGGCTGACCAGCAGCGCCTCCGCGTGCGCCAGCACGATCGGATCGTTGTCCGTGTAGACGACCTTCGCGGTCGGCAGGACCCGCTGGACGATCTGGTGCAGGTTCGGCTCCGTGGGAATGCCGGTGCCTATGTCGAGGAACTGGTCGATGCCCTGCTCGGCGAGCCAGGCCGCCGCGCGGTGCATGAACTCACGGTTCTGCCGGGCGGCGTCATGGGCCTCGGGCGGCAGCTTCTCGCCCACCGCCTCGTCCACGGGGTAGTTGTCCTTGCCTCCCAACAGCCAGTCGTAGACCCTCGCGGGGTGTGCCTTGCTCGTGTCGATCTTGCGGGGGCCGGGGGTGCCGGTCGTCATGACGGACTCCGTCGCTCAGGTGGACCAGTGAGCACTGGCGATCACCGAAGTCTGGCACACCGGCGCACCCGCGGGAACGCATGGGGGCGGCTCCGCGGCCTCGTCCGTCCGACGGCATCCGGGGTGACGATGACCTGGGCGGATCCGGACGACCGAGCGGACCGGCGGGGACCGGAGAGGACGGGCGGGGACCATGGACTCGACGGCACGCCGGAGGGCTTGCTCAGGTCTGGACGGTGCCTCGGACGGCGTTCCGCGCGGTTGCGCTCTTTCCTCGCCCGTTCCGCGCGGTTGCGCTCCTTGCTGCCCCGCTCCCCCGCTTCTGCCCCTGCCGCGCCGGCCGTCCCGGCGCCTTTACCGTCCCGGCGCCTCTACCATCCCGGCACGCCAGCCGCCCAGGCGCCCCGGTCGTCTCTGCGCACCCCGGCCGTCCCGGCACGCCGGCACCCCGCCACCGCGGCACGCCGGCCGTCCCGCGCTCAGTCCTCCGTCTCGTTTCCGCCGCACTCCAGGTCCGCCCAGACGACCCGGCCCTTGCCGTCGGCCGCCTCGCCCACGCCCCAGGCGTCGCTGAGCCTGCTCACCAGCAGCAGGCCGCGCCCACTCTGGTCGTCCGCGTCCGGTTCACGCACCGCAGGGACGCTCGCGGCGCGCCGCTCGTCCTCCACCTCGATCCGCACCCGCTCGCCGCGCACCTGCACCCGGCAGGTGATCCGGCTGCCGCCGGAGTGGGCGATCGCATTGGTGACGAGTTCCGACAGGACCAGGATCGCGTCGTCGGCCGGCTCGTCAGCGAGGCCCCACCCGGCCAGCAGGGTGCCGACGAGGCAGCGGGCCTGCGCGACGCAGGCCGCCCCGGCCGGCAGACCGAACTCCTCGGAACGGGGGGCCGGCCCTTGAGCCGCACACCCCATGGCCGGATGCGGGAGAGGGAGCAAGGCCATTGCGGTTCGCCCTTCGCCTGGCTGCGCCGTGGTCGGGCAGGTCCGTTTCGCGTCGGTGTCGACACTCGGTCGGCGAGGTCTCTCGCCGGGCCCGGCCGTCGGCGGTCATGTCTGACCCGACCAGCGTCGCACCGGAGGATCATTTGTGCAACCAGCAATCTGCACATTTCAAAATGACAGGGCGTGCTTTACTGGAGTAAAGGTTGATCGCATTGCTCGGAGTATGTCCCTGAGGGGAATCGCATGACCTCGGCAACCGACTGGGGCGGAGCGCCCTCC
Source organism: Streptomyces sp. NPDC102462 (assembly GCF_044765425.1). Lineage (NCBI taxonomy): Bacteria > Bacillati > Actinomycetota > Actinomycetes > Kitasatosporales > Streptomycetaceae > Streptomyces > Streptomyces sp. NPDC102462. The sequence goes on from NZ_JBIWKB010000037.1 coordinate 62,392, forward strand.
GTACTGCGGATGATCCTCGGAAAACAGCTGGAGGAGCTGCGCTGCCGTGCCGGTATGAGCTTCGAGGAGGCCGGCGCCGCGATCGGGGTGAGCCACTCGACGATCCGCCGCATGGAGGCGGCGAAGGTGGCGCGGCTTCGTCTCGCGGAGACCGAGAAACTGCTGCGCACCTACGGTGTGACGGACCAGCAGGAAATCGACGAATTCCTGAGTTCGGTGCGCCAGGCCAATGTGCACGGCTGGTGGCACGAGTTCCGGGACGTCCTTCCGGAGTGGCTGCCCTCGTACCTGAGTCTGGAGCAGGCGGCGCAGCAGATCCGCGGCTATGAGGCGCAGTTCGTCCATCCGCTGTTCCAGACCGCCGACTACGCCAGGGCGCTGGCCCGTTCCGACGCTCCGCACGCCCCGGAGGAGGCGAACGAACGGAGGGTCGCGATGTGTCTGCGCCGCCAGGAGATCCTGTCCCGCGAGGCACCCCCGCGGCTGTGGGTGATCATGGACGAGACGGTCTTGCGCTGGCCGGTGGGCGGACCGGCCGTGATGCGCGCCCAGGTCGACCGCCTGATCGAGGTGAACCGGCTGCCGCATGTGACGGTGCAGATCATGCCGTTCCAGAACGGCCCGCATCCCGCGATGCACGCCGGCGCGTTCCATCTCTTCCGCTTCCGGGCCCGGGAACTGCCGGACATCGTCTGGCGCTTCGGTCTGACCGGGTCCGCCAGCCTCGACAGGCGCGAGGACGTCGTCGCACACCGTGAGGCGCTGGACCGCCTCGGCGCGCAGGCCGCCTCGGCGCGTCGGACCGAGGCGCTGCTCAGCGCGCTGCGAACGTCACTCTGACCTGTGCCGCGGCGTCCCTCACGGCATGCCGGACGTCGTCTGCGGCACCGTTGCGGCTGGTCGCGCAGTTCCCCGCGCCTCTGCGGGGCGCTTCAGCGGGGCAGCAGGTCGGCCAGTTCCGCGGCGTACAGCTGTCCGGGGTCGAAGCGCATGCCGGTGAAGTGGCCGGCCAGTTCCAGGGACAGCAGGCCGTGCAGCCGGGTCCAGAAGGACAGGGCCCGGTGCAGGGCCGCCGGCGGGGCGGGATGGCCGTCCGCCCACTGACGGTGTTCTTCGATGTGCCGGTCGAACGGGCTCTCCCCGCCCTCGGAGGGCAGTTCGGCGCAGGCGTCGAGCAGGAACGTCATGATCTCGGACGCGATCGCGGTGGTGTCGTCGGGCGCGTGATAGCCCGGCACGGGGGTGCCGTAGATGAGGAAGTACCGCTGGGGGTCGGCCAGCGCCCAGGCGCGCAGGGCCTGCGCCAGCGCCGCCAGGCCGGCGCCCGGCTCGGACCGCGCGACCTCGCCGAAGGCATCGGCCAGGCTGCGGTACGCGTCCCTGATCAGTTCAGTGATCAGCTCGTCACGGCCGGCGAAGTAGCGGTACAGCGCCGGTCCGCTCATCCCCATCTGCTTGGCGATCGCGTTGAGCGAGAGGGCGGACGCGCCCGCGGCGGCGATCTGCCCCCACGCCCGCTCCTTGATCTCGGCGCGCACCTGGGCGCGGTAGCGCTCGCGCGGGGTCTTGGTGCCCGCTTCCGTCATGATCTGTCACCCCTCCACGCCGTAGAGCTACACACCGAAGATTCAGTTAGAAGCTATCACGGCATCCGATTGACGCCCCCGGGGTCTTCGCGTTACAACATCTAACGAACGCGATAGCTCATCATTGAAGCGGCGGAGGTTGCCATGAACGCCGAACAGCTCACCGAGGTCGTCCTGCCGGGCAAGGTGGAGCCGGAACAGCTGCGGCTCCGGCACGGCGCGGTCCCGGTGCCCGGCCCGGGTCAGGTGCTGCTCCGGATGGAGGCGACCGGGGTCTCCTTCGCCGAGCAGCAGATGCGCCGCGGCCGGTACTTCGACCAGCCGCCGTTCCCGTTCGTGCCCGGCTACGACCTGGTCGGCACCGTGGCGGCGGCCGGCGAGGGGGCCGGGCGGGGGCTGACCGGCACCCGGGTGGCCGCGCTGGTCAAGGTGGGCGGCTGGGCCAGCCATGTGCTCGTCGACGCCGCGGACGTGGTGCCGGTGCCCGACGGCGTCGGCGCGGCCCAGGCCGAGACGCTGGTGGTCAACGGGATCACCGCCTGGCAGATGCTGCACCGCAAGGCCCGCGTCCGCGCCGGGCAGACCGTGCTGGTGCACGGCGCCAACGGCGGCGTCGGCTCGGTCCTGGTGCAGCTCGCCCAGGCCGCGGGCGTGCGGGTCATCGGCACGGCGTCCGCACGCCACCACGACGCCCTGCGGGCCCGCGGCGTCACGCCCGTCGACTACCGCTCCGGGAACGTCGCCGCCGAGGTGCGCGTGCTGGCCCCCGGCGGGGTGGACGCCGTCTTCGACCACGTCGGCGGCCCCGGCATCGTCGACTCCTGGCGGCTGCTCGCGCCCGGCGGCACGCTCGTCTCCTACGGCACCGCCGCCACCCGTGACGACACGGGGTCCCAGCAGTTGCCGGTGCTCAAGCTGCTCGGCCGGGTGTGGCTGTGGAACGCGCTGCCCAACCGCCGCCGCGCCTACTTCTTCAACATCTGGGCCGGGCGGGCGCTGGCCAAGGAGCGGTTCCGGGCCCGGCTGCGCGCCGATCTGACCGAGGTCTTCGCGGCCCTGCGACGCGGCGACATCGCCCCGCAGATCGCGGCCGAACTGCCGCTCGCCCGGGTCGCCGAGGCCATGCGGCTCGCCGAGTCCGGCACCGTCGCCGGAAAGGTCGTCCTCACGCCGTGACGAGCCCCATGCGGGGGACTTCGCCGCGGGGTCAAGATCGACGCGTACGTCGCGTTCCTCGAACAGCGCTACGCCGGCGAGATCATGCGCTGCTTCGGCCACACCGTCGAGTCGCCCATCGATCTGTTCAACCGGCCGCGCACGGCGGCGATTTCGGTCTGGCTCGTCAGCGCTGAGCGCCCGGTCAGCTGCGCACTGTCCGGTGGAGGAAGAGCTCGTTGCACTCTCGCTGCAGTGCCGTGTCGTTCCACATCGGGTGGTGGGGTGCGGCGTTGGAGCACACGATGGTGCCCCAGGCGCCGACCACGGCGCTGCTGCGGACGGCGTGCCGGCAGAACTCCGCGCCGATCGGGCCCTCTTCGAAGTCGGTGTTCAGGGGGGTGTAGCCGATCCAGCCCTCGCCGAAGACCAGGGGGGATGCCGCGGCCTGCGCACAGGTCGGCGGCCGCGGACATCCAGGTGGTCAGGGTGTTCAGCATGGCGAGACGGTGGGCGCCGTAGCGTTCGTAGAGGATGCGGTCCCATGCTTCGGCGTCGCACCAGTCGTGGACGTAGATCTCCGGCTTGCCGACGATCGTGGCCTGCTGGCGCCATTCCTCTCCGGCTGGGGGGTGCCATTGGTCGAAGGCCGGCGCGCCGGGGCGCATCAGGTCGGTGCGGGCCCGCTCCTCGTCGAAGCCGCCGTCGGTGGAGCGCAGTCCGTATCCGGTGACGAGTTCGTCGAGGACGCCGTAGACGTAGGGGTGGAAGACGCCGACGTCGATGTTCTCGGGGATGCCGCGGAAGGAGTCCAGCGGGACGCGGGCGTAGTTGACGGTGGCGGGGATGCGGGGGCAGCGTTCGTGGAAGCGGCTCAGGCCGGCTTCGAGGCGCTCGCGCAGTTCGACGACCGCGTTTTCCTTTCCGGGCAGTTGTTCGGTGAGGTAGCCGCCTTGGACCTCGTTGTGGAGTTCGACGAACGCGATCACGTCGGCCAGTCCTTCGGCCTCGGCGAGATCGCACAGGTCGGCCAGGGACTCGGCGAGCCGTGTGGGGCGCTCTTCGGGGCTGACGGCCATGAGCGCGTCGAACCATCGGCGGTCGCCGGCGAAGGAACTGCTCTGCTGGTACTCCCAGCTGGAGAGGATGACGACGACGCCGTGGCGCTGGGCTGCGCGCAGCAGCTGCAGCAGGTGTGCCTTGGGGTCGATCCGGGTGCGGTGGCGTACGTCGTACCAGCGGGTGCCCTGGCCGTACTCGCCTCCCAGCGGGCCGAGTTCGAGTTCCCCCGTCAGTCCGGATCCGAAGATGAGGAAGGGCATGGCGCAGATCCGGATGGTGTTGTACCCGCGGTCAACGGCCTCGGTGAAGGCGCGGTCGAGATCCTCGAAGGGTTCGCCGGGGCCGGTGCGGGTGTACCAGGTGAAGTCCCACAGCGTGATGGTGAGTCGGTCGGGCAGGTGGGCCGGCAGGGGGATCGGCGTGTAGGCCATGACGTCCTTCGTGGTCGGTGGCGCCCGGGTGGGCGGTGCCTGTGGTGGCGGACGACGCGGCGGGCTGCGCCGGTGTGGGGCGCAGCCCGGTTGCGGCCGACCGCGATGGGCTACGGGGCGGTGGTGGTGAGGGCGCCGCGGTAGACGGGTACGAGCCGGCCGGAGGTCACGTGCACGGTGGGCTCGGTGGGGCGCAGGTCCTCGGGGACGTAGATCTTGGCCGTCGGGTCGAACGGCAGGAGTCTGAGGATCAGTTCGGCGCCGTTGGTCAGCGCGTCGCGGTGCCGGGCGAGGTCGATCTCCCACGGGTCGCCGTTCCAGAACTGGTCGGCGACGAGGGTTCCGTCCAGTTCTGCGCGGGCCGCGTCCCCGGTCCAGTCGAGCCGGAGGAGCAGGCGGTGGGCTTGGGAGAATGCCTCGGGAGGTATGCCGACGCGGATGACCGTGCCCTGGGTGTACTCCTCGGGTGCGGGGGCGGCTGCGCGGTGCAGCGGTCCACCGGCGCGTTGCGGTGCGGGGCCGGTGGCGGTGCTCAGTTCGGTCAGGTCGACTGCGGGGACGTCCGCCGGGGCGTCGATCTCGAAGCGGGTGAAGACGCCGTTGTCCCCGGCCTCGCGCAGGCGCAGCGCGGCGCTGTCGGTGCGGTCGGTCTGCTGGTCCTGCATCCGCACCGGGTGGTCAGGTGCCGGGTGGACGAGGAGGGAACCGCCTTGGGGTCCGCACTCGAGGTGCAGGGTGTCGCCGTCGGGCACCAAGTGGAGGTGGTGGCCGACGACGAGGCGGCGTGTTCCCCACAGGTCGCCGATGGCTGTGTGCCGGGCGGTGTCCTCGTCGAGGACGAGCAGGCGCAGTGGTCCGAGGTCGATCAGTGTGCCGGTGCCGGGGTTCTCGATGTGCAGGCGGGTGCGGCCGTCGCCAAGGTCCTCGGCGGTGGCGTGGGGGCTGCGCATGGATGCCGCGTCGACACCGTGGAGCACGGCTTCGACGGGGATGCCGGCGGTGCGGGCCAGCACGACCGTGTCGTCAAGGACGGTCACGAGTTGGGCGGTCGCCCATTCCAGGGTCGCGTCACCGGGCAGCGGCCAGCGGAAGGGCCAGGCGAAGTAGCTGCCGGAGGGGATGTCGACGGCGTGGGTGGGCAGTTCGAGCGGTCCCGTGGGGCCGTCGAGGCGGAAGCGGACGCCGCTGTGTGCGGACAGGTCTTCGCCGCCGGGCTGGTAGGTGTTGACGAACAGCATGCCGGAGGTGCCGTCGGTACGGACGGCCCACCGCAGGGTGTCCCGGTCGTCGAGTCCCTCGGGGCTGCGGTCCGGAGCCACGAGGGGCATCGGGGCCAGTTGCTCGCCCGCGGCCGCGAGCAGGTGGTGTTGCAGCCGCAGCAGCCCGTAGACGGGGCGTACCTGCCCAAACTCGCCCAGGGGCGCCTGGAAGTCGTAACTGACGACCGGCAGGTCGTTGGTGTAGCCGGTGTCCAGGGACTCCTGCATCGTGGTGGCGGCGTCCATGACGTTGGAGCCGCCTTGGTACATGTAGTAGCCCTGCCAGGCGGAACCGCAGCCGATCTTGGTGAGGGCGAGTGCGGCTACGGCGTCCGGTGTGATGCGGGGCCGGCGGTGATAGGTGACCTGTACGCCGCCGCCGAGTTCGCAGGTGGCGTAGGGGTAGCGGTCGAGGTCCGGTCCCTTGCCCGCGGTGGGCTTGCGGCGCAGGTCCGCGCCGACGGTGTGGTCGTCGCGCAGCGGCGTGAAGAAGTAGTGGATGCGGTTGTGCCGGGCCCATTCCGGGTGGGCGTCGTCCCAGGGGGATTCGGGGTAGCCCGCGTAGAGCGGGAGGAACTCGTCGGCGGGCAGGTCTGCCATGCCCCAGGCCGTGGCTGTCCACAGCGCCGGGGTGATCCCGGCGTCGTGGGCCATGTTCTTGAGGGTGCGCAGGTGCTCGGGCTGGTCGTAGAGCTCGTTCTCGATCTGGACGGCCACGATCGGTCCGCCCTGGGCGTGGTAGAGCCCGTTCAGTTCGGCGCTGATGCGTTCGTAGTAGGGCCTGACCAGGTCGAGGTAGGCGGGGTCGTTGGTGCGGGTCCGGGTGCCGGAGTGCTGGACCCACTCGGGGAAGCCGCCGTAGCGCGCCTCGCCGTGGGACCACGGGCCGATCCGCACGACGGCGTCCAGCCCGCACTCGGCGACCAGTTCGAGGAAGGCCCGGATGTCGCGGTTGCCGTCGAAGCGGAAGGTGCCGCGGTGTTCCTCGTGGTGGTGCCAGAAGAGGTAGGTGGCGACGACGTCGATGCCGCCGGCGCGCATGCTCAGCAGTTGCTCGCGCCAGCCGTCGCGGGGGTAGCGGGTGAAGTGCATCTCGCCCATGACGGGGAACCACGGGCGGTCGCCGCGCACGAGGTGGGTGCTGGTGGCGTGGATCCGGTCTGGCCCCACGGGCTCACCCATGCGGAGGTGGCCGCTCAGCGGCGTTGCGGGCGGGCGCAGGGTCAGGGTGTGCACGATCGGCCTCCTGGCTCGGCGCCGGGTCCGGGCAGGGCCGGCCGGCGGTGTCGGCATTCGACGACCGCACGTTAATTCATAATTTCTGATTAGAGAACCCTCTGTCGTCGCACCGCCAGGCCCACCCCTTGGCACAGAACGATAATTAATATTTAATGACGTCATCGTTGTCGCCTCAGCCACAGGAGTCGCCTCCATGCCTCCCGCACGGGTAACCCTCTCGGAACGCCTCAGCGGCCGCTGCGCGCTCGTCACCGGAGCCGCGTCCGGCATCGGGGCCGCCACGGCCCGCCGCCTCGCTGCCGAGGGCGCCCGCGTGGTCCTCGCCGACATCGATGCCGAGGCCGGAGAGGCGGTGGCCGCCGATATCCGCAAGGACGGCGGAGAGGCGCTGTTCCAGTACTGCGATGTGGCCGACGAGTCCTCCTGGAATGGAACGGCCCAGGCCGCCCGTCGGGCGTTCGGTCCGATCCGGGCCCTGGTGAGCAACGCCTACACGGTCCGTGTCGCACCCGCCCACGCGACCGGCGCCGCGCAGTGGAACCAGCAGCTCGCCGTGACCTTGAGCGGATCGTTCCTCGGTGTGCGGGCCTGCCTCGACGACCTGCGGGCCACCGACGGAAACGTCGTGCTGGTGTCCTCGGTGCACGCCCTGGTCGGCCTGCCCGGACATCCCGCCTACGCCGCCGCGAAGGCCGGTCTGACCGGCCTGGCCCGGCAGTTGGCCGTCGAGTACGGCGGGCAGGTCCGTGTGAACAGCGTCCTCCCCGGCCCGGTCCTCACCCGGGCCTGGGACGGCATCAGCGAGGACGACCGGCGGGCCAGCGCAGCCGAGACCGCCGCAGGCCGGCTGGGCCGCCCCGAGGAGATCGCCGCCGCCATCGCCTTCCTCGTCAGCGACGACGCCTCGTTCGTAACCGGGGCGTCCCTCGTCGTCGACGGCGGCTGGAGCGTGCTGAAGAACTCCTCGTGAGCATCACATCCCCCCGTTCTCCCCTCCCTCGCCTTGGAGCCACCTCCCTTGAAAATCACCCGGGTCGAGACCTTCGCCGTGCCGCCCCGCTGGCTGTTCTGCCGCATCGAGACCGACGACGGCGTGGTGGGCTGGGGCGAGCCGGTGGTGGAGGGCCGGGCCGCCACCGTCCGCACGGCCGTGCACGAACTGGCCGAGTACCTTGTCGGCCAGGACCCGCTGCGTATCGAGGACCACTGGCAGGCCATGACCAAGGGCACCTTCTACCGGGGTGGCCCGATCCTGTCGAGCGCCGTCGCCGGTATCGACCAGGCCCTGTGGGACATCGCGGGAAAGACCCTGGGCGTGCCGGTCCATGTGCTGCTGGGCGGCCCCGTGCGTGACCGTGTACGTGCCTACAGCTGGGTGGGCGGCGACGAGCCCGGCGAGATCGCCGAAGCCGTCCAGGCCCAGGTCGACGCCGGCTTCACCGCGGTCAAGATGAACGCCAGCGGCCGGATCGGGAAGATGGCCACCGCCGCGGAGGTCCACGCTGTGGTCGAGCGGGCCCGCACCGCCCGCGAGGTGCTGGGGCCCGACCGGGACTTCGCGATCGACTTCCACGGCCGGTTCACCACCGCGAACGCCCGCCGTGTGCTCCCCGAACTCGCCCCGCTGCACCCGCTGTTCATCGAGGAACCCGTCCTGCCGGAGTACGCACACCGACTGCACGAGGTCGTGACGGCATCCTCCGTGCCCATCGCCACCGGGGAACGCCTTTTCTCCCGCACCGACGCCCTGCCCGCACTGCAGGCCGGCATCGCCGTGCTGCAGCCGGACCTCTCGCACGCGGGCAACATCTCCGAGGTGCGGCGCATGGCGTCGCTGGCGGAGACCTTCGATGTGCTGCTGGCCCCGCACTGTCCGCTGGGTCCGATCTCCCTCGCCTCCAGTCTGCAAGTCGCGTTCAACACGCCGAACTTCCTGATCCAGGAACAGAGCATCGGCATCCACTACAACGCCGGCGCCGAGGTTCTGAACTATCTGGTCGACCCTGCGGTCTTCCGGTTCGACCAGGGCCACATCAACCGGCCGCTGGGCCCGGGTCTGGGCATCGAGGTCGACGAGCGGGCCGTACGCCGCGCGAACGACAGCGCCCCGGACTGGCGCGGCCCCCTGTGGCGCCACGCCGACGGCTCGTTCGCCGAATGGTGACCCCTCCCCCGCCGACCACGACGGAGAACAACACATGCTGAACCACACCGACTTCACAAACGAACTGCAGCGCAACCGGCTGGTGGCCATCGTGCGCGGCAGCGACCCCAAGGCCGCGCTGGCCGGCGTCCTGGCCCTCGCCGAGGAGGGTGTGCGCCTGATCGAGATCTCGTTGACGACACCCGACGCCGAAACCGTCATCACGCGGGCCGTCGAAGAAACAGGCGCCGACGCCGTCATCGGGGCGGGCACGGTCGTGACCCGGCAGGACGCTCTGCGGGCCCGGGACGCGGGAGCCCAGTGGATGGTGACGCCCGCCCTGGACAACGGCTTCGAGCATGCCGTCGCACTGGGCGTGCCCGTGCTGGCCGGCGCGCTCACACCCACGGAGGCGGTGACCGCGATGCGGTCCGGCGCCGCCGCGGTCAAGCTGTTCCCCGCCTCCCTGGGCGGCCCCGGCTATCTGCGCGCGCTGCGCGACCCGCTGCCCGACACGCCGTTCGTACCGGTGGGCGGAGTGGACGCCGAAGCCGCCCGGGCCTACTTCGCCGCGGGCGCCGTCGCCGTGGGCGCGGGCTCCCCGCTGCTCGGTGATGCCGCGCAGGGCGGGGACCTGGCCCAGTTGCGGGTCCGGGCCCGGGAGTTCCTGACCGTGTGCGCGGCGGGAGGTGCCGCGTGAGCGCCGCCCCGCTGCAGGCCCTGACGTTCGGCGAGACGATGCTCTCGCTCCAGGTGGACGGTCCGCTGACCTCGGGCGGCCTGGCCCGCACGGCGGTCGCGGGCGCGGAGTCCAACGTGGCGGTGGGCCTTGCCCGGCTGGGGCACCGGGTCGGCTGGGCCGGCCGCCTCGGTGCCGACGAACCCGGCCGGATGATCCTGCGGACGCTGCGCGGCGAAGGCGTGCACGTGGACCACGCCACCGTCGACCCCACCGCCCCCACGGGAGCCCTGATGCGCGAGCGCCGGGTCGCCGATCTGGCCCGCGTGCACTACTGGCGCTCCGGATCCGCAGCCTCCCGCATGCAGCCACCGCACCTCCAGGGCGCTCTGAGCGCCGGAGCCCGGCTCCTGCATCTGACCGGCATCACCTGCGCCCTGGGCCCCGGCCCGCGGGACACCGTGCGGGCTGCGGCCGAATACGCCGCCGAGCACGGCTGGACCGTGTCCTTCGACGTGAACCACCGCACCCGCCTGTGGGACGCGGCGACGGCCTCGGCCGCCCTGCGTCCGCTGCTCGGTCTGATCGACATCGTCATCGCCTCCGACGACGAGCTGCCCCTGATCGCCGGAGACCCCAGCACGTCGGAGACCGACCGGGTAGCCGAGCTGCTGGCCCGCGGCGTGCAGGAGGTCGTGGTCAAGCGGGGCGCCCAGGGCGCGGACCTGTACCTCAGTGCCGATCAGGTCGAGCACGCCCCGGCCCACCCCGTACCCGTGGTCGACACGGTGGGCGCCGGCGACGCGTTCTGCGCCGGATACCTCTCCGGCGTACTGGACGAACTGCCGCCGGGACAAAGGCTGCACCGTGCCACCCGCACCGCCGCGTTCGCCGTCGCCGGCTCCGGTGACTGGGAAGGACTGCCCCACCGCGACGAACTCCCCCTGCTGGACGCGGCGCCCGGCGCGACGGTGCGCTGAGCCCGCCCGGCGCCCAGTGAGCCGACTTCCTGTTCCTCCCTGCCCCGAAAGGCCGTTCCATGTCTGTGCCCGCGCACCAGCCGGTAGGCACGTTCACGCCTGTCACACCCGACCGGCTCGAACTCGGCGAAGGGCCACGTCTGCTGTCCGACGGCAGCGTGATCCTCGTCGACATCCTCACCGGGAGACTCCTGCGGCTGCCCGAGGAGGAGACCGCATCCCTGGCGGAACTGGCGCATCTGGACGAGCCGTTGGGCGCGGTCGCCCCGCTGGACGGCCCGGGCCGTCGCGGCTGGGCCGCGGCCACCGGTATGGCCTTCGCCGTGCTGGACGAAGCCGGGAAGATCGTCCGTACGATCCCGGTGGCCGCCCAGGTGGGCGGCCCACAGCGTATGAACGACGCGGTCTGTGATCCCGCCGGGCGGATGTGGGCCGGCACCATGGCCTACGACGCCACCCCCGGCGCGGGCGCGCTGCACCGGTGGAACACCGACGGCTCGGTGACCTGCGTCCTGAACGGGCTGACCATCCCCAACGGGCCGGTCTTCAGCCCGGACGGCCGCACCCTCTATCTCGCCGACACCGCCGCAGGCACGGTGGATGCCTTCAGCGTCGATCCCGACACCGCCGAACTGTCCTACCGCCGCCCGGTGTTCCGCATCGACCCCGAGGACGGCAGCCCCGACGGCATGACGGTCGATTCCGACGGCTGTATCTGGTCGGCGATCTGGGGCGGCAGCCAGATCCGCCGCTACAGCCCTCAAGGACAGCTGCTGCAGACCGTGGACGTTCCCGCCCGGCAGCCCACCGCCGTCTGCCTGACCGGACAGCACCTCGTCGTGACGACGGCCGCGTACGGACTGGCCGACCCGGGCCCGTGGGACGGCGCCGTGCTCCGCGCCTCCTGCACGGCCACCGCTCCGGTCACCCCCAGCGCCAGGCAGCACGACTAACCGCACGATCGGGAGGGGGCGGGGGCCCGGACGACGCGGTGGCCCGCCCCTGCCCGCCCTCGACACGGCCCAGCCGAACCTGGTTCCGACTGAGCAGTGTGCATCGTGAAGTTGCAGGTCACGGGTCTGGTGTGCATGGGGTTCTCGATGCTCGTGCTGGTCGCGGGCGGATGACTTCGGTGTAGATCGTCGGTCACCGGGAAACTTCGCGGTTCGTCAGGACCAGCAGGGCCCTCACCAGCATGGTCGCCCACTTCGGGTCGGTACGTACCTTGCCGAGCACTCGCCAGTTCTTGAGGTGTGCGAAGCCGTGCTCGACCGGCGCCCTCACGGCCGCCAGCGCCTTGTTGGACAGCTTCTGGCCGCGGGTCAGGGGCCGGTTCCTGGCGGCCTTGTAGCCGGTGATCACCGCGGGGTCGGTGTCCGGGCCGCTGTCGTCGAGTCCGACGAATCCCAGGTCGGCGATAGCGCCGAGGCCGGCCGCGCGGAGATGGGCGGTGAGTTTGTCGTGACGGCAGGCGGTGATCTCCGAGGTCCGCCCAGGCCGGGCCGCGGAGACCCACAGCAGTCGGCCGCGGTCGTCGGTGAGCGCGATCACGAGCAGGCCATGGCACTTGTTCTTGCCCGAGTAGTTCTTGCGGTTCTCGGCCCCGGTGCGCCTGCGGGTGCGGACCACCGAGCCGTCCAGCAGCACCACCCCGCCACCCTTTCGGGCGATCTTCTTCAGCGCGCGGTCCAGGCGCGGGGCGCGGGTGGCCAGCAGGCCGACGACCTCGCGCACCCAGCGGGTGACGGTGGTGCGGTGGATGCCGTTGCCGCCGGCCAGGTCGCCGGGCCGCTGGTCACAGCGCAGTACCGCCAGCACGATGCCGGCGATCTTCCCGGAGGGCAGTGCCCGCCACCTGGAGCCGATCTTCTTGCAGTGGCCGCGTATCAGGTCGGCGAGTCAGTTCAGGGTGGCACTCGACAGCGGCAGGCGGGCGGTGTAGACAAGGCCGTCAGGGCCCTCGACGGAACTGTTGTCAACGGCCCTTCTGGTCGGGCACGTTGGCCTGCAGCCCGTAGGCGTTGTACCAGTTGGGCATGGCGGTGGCCGCGAGCCGCCCGGACTTCAGGGCCGCGGCGCAGGCGGCTCCGTAGGGGTCGGGCAGGGCCAGCAGGGCACCCGAGCGGACTCCTCGGGTCATGAACTCCAGGACTTCCAGTGCCTCGGGCGAGTCCAGGGTCAGCTCGCCGGCGGCGTTGAAGAAGCCGCCGCCGCGTTGCAGCAGGAACTGGTTGAAGCCGTTGACGATCGCGCCGTTGTCCCCGGTGGACACCATGCCGATGCTGGTCTTGTGGTCCTTGGCGAGGCGTTCGCCGTGTTCGAGGAATTCTTCCCAGGTCTCGACGGCCTCGGGCACCTTGTACGTGTCGAACAGGTCCTGGCGGTAGTAGAGGACCGTGATCGAGTTGTCGGAGTCGAGAGCGTAGGGAACCTTGTCGACCGAGTACGGGGCCAGCTTGAGCAGGTCGTCGCCGAACGGGCGGACGGTGTCGCTCAGGCCGACGAAGAGGTTCTCGGCGATGCGGGCGTTCATCACCCGGGGGAACTGGTCGACGATGAGCCCGGCGAGGTCGGGGGTGTCGCCATCGGCGACGGCCTGGGCCATCATGCGGGTCACGACGTCGCTACCGGCAGCGATGGTCGGCTTCACGGAGTAGTCGAAGCGCGAACCGCGCATCAACCGCGTGTCCTTGGTCGCGTCCTGGAAGGCCTTGATGTAGCCGGGGTCGTGGGTCCACAGGCTGATCGTTGCGTGTCCGGAGCGCAGGGGCGCGGCGGACGAGCTGCCGCACGCGGCCAGCGCGGGGGCGGCAAGCAGTCCCAGACCCGCGCCACCGGCTGCCCGCAGCAGACTTCTGCGGCTGATCTCAGTCACGTCCGTCTCCCGAGGCGCGCAGGGATATACGGGGCACGGTCACCAGCTCGACCGCTTCGACTGCGGCGCGGTCCTGTGCGGCATCCAGTCCCGCGCGGGCGGAGGCGTCCACGTAGATGACGGAGGCGGGGTCCAGTGGCAGCACCCGGATCTCGATGCCGTGGCGTGCGGCGGCCTCGGCGTGGCGGCGCAGTCCGATCTCCCCGTCGGGTCCGAACCAGAAGTCGTCGGCGATGAGTTGGCCGTTGATGTAGGCGCGGGCCGCGTCGCCGGTGTAGCGCACGCGCAGGAGGGTTTCCCCGTCGCCGGTCAGGGCCTCGGCGGGAACGGTGATCCGGAAGACGGCCGCCTTGTCGAAGTCGGCGTCGAGCGGCGCGGAGGCCCGCTGGTGGGTGCCGCCGGCGCGGGCCGGGGCGGCTGTCGCCTGCTCCCGTGCGCATTCCAACGTCGGCTGCGGCAGGTGTGGCGCCGCGGACAACTGCCAGCGGGTGAAGGCCCCGTCGGCTGTGGGCTGCCCGACGCCTTCGCTCTGAAGGGCGTCCGGTGCGGGCAGCAGGGCGACGGCCGGGGAGGGTGAGGAGATGTGCAGGTGCAGCGCGTCACCGTCGGCGGCAACCACGTCCTCGCTGAGGACGAGGCGTTCACGGCCGTAAGCGTGCACCTTGTTGAGCTGCAGGGCCAGTTCGTGGGAGAGCACGAGGACCTTGGCGGTGCCGGACGGGCCGGTCACGCTCAGCAGGGCGCCGGTGCCGGGTTCGGTGATCGTGGCCAGGACGTTGTCGCCGGTGTGTGCCACGTCGGCCGGGCCCTCGACGACGGCGTCCGCGGGCAGGGCGAGTGTGGCGGGGATGCCGTCGACGGCGGCCAGCACGGTCAGGGGTGTGCCGCCGTCGAGCGTGATGCGAGTGGCCGGCTGCGCGCTCGCCCACTCCAGGCGCAGGCCGCTGCCCAGGTCCAGGCCGATCGGCCAGACGAAGTGCGCTCCGGCCGGGACGGTGACCGGCTGCGCGGGCAGTGTGACGGCACGGCCGCCCTCGAGCCGGACACGGAACTGCACTCCCGTGTGGTCGGGCAGCGCGGTGTACGGGTCGTGGTTGTTGACGAACAGGAAGCCCTGGTCGCCGGCCGAGCGGACCGACCAGCGCAGCGTGGTGTCGTCGTCCAGTGACGTGGGTTCGGTGTCCGGGAGCGCCAGGGGCATCCGGGCCAGGTCGGCTCCGTAGCTCTGCAGGAGCAGGTGCTGGAGCCTCAACCCGTGGAAGACGGGCCGTACTTGACCGTATTCGCCCAGCGGTGCCTGGAAGTCGTAGGTGACCGTCGGCATGTCGTTGGGGTAGCCGGTGGCGTGGCTCTCCTGGTTGGGCTCCTTGAGGTCAACGCGCTGTGAGCCGCCGTGGTACATGTAGTAGCCCTGCCAGACCGACCCGCTGCCCAGCTTCGTCAGCGCCAGCGATGTGGTGTCCGCGGGTCGTACGAGCGGTCGGCGGTGGTAGGCGATGGCCATGCCGCCGCCCAACTCGCAGGTGGCGTACGGGTAGCGGCTGGTGTCGGGCCCGCTGCTGGTGGACGAGGCGGCCCTCAGGTCGGCGCCGATGGCGTGGTCGTCCCGGATCGGCGTGAAGAAGAAGTGGCGGCGCATCTCCCGGGCCGGACCCATCTCGGCGTCCACCCAGAACTCCTCCGCGTACCCGCCGTACAGCGGCAGCAAGGTGTCCTGCGGGATGTCGGCCGCGCCCCAGGCGGTCGCCGTCCACAGCGGGGCCCGCATCCCGAACTTCTCGGCCATGCCCCGCAGCGTGGCCAGGTGCCCGGGGTTGTCGTAGAGCTCGTTCTCCACCTGCAGGGCGATGATCGGGCCGCCGTCGTCGTGGAAGAGTCCGCGCAGTTCCTCGGCGATGCGCCGGTAGTACGGCTCGACGAGGGCGAGGTAGGCCGGGTCGTCGCTGCGCGGGGTGCACTCGGCGTCGCTCAGCAGCCAGTCGGGGTGGCCGCCGTTGCGGGCCTCGCCGTGGGACCACGGGCCGAGCCGGACCACGAGGGCCAGGCCGAGTTCGGCGCACAGCTCCACGAAGCGGCGCAGGTCAAGGTCGCCGTCGAAGCGCAGGGTGCCGCGGTCGTTCTCGTGCTGGTTCCAGAACAGGTAGGTGGCCACCAGGTCGATGCCGCCCGCCTTGATCTTGAGGAGTTCCTCGCGCCACTCGGCAGCCGGATAGCGGCTGAAGTGGAACTCACCCATCACGGGGATCCAGGGCCGGCCGTCCCGGATCAGGCTCTGGCTGTCCACGGTCAGCGAATGCGGTGCGGTGGCGGAACTGCCCATGGGCAGATGCCCGCTCAGGACCGGGGGCGCTCCGGAGGCATGCAGGGACAACATGAGGAATCGGCTCCTACAACAGCGGCTCGGTGAAGTGCGTTCATCGTGGGTGGGGGCCGCACCCCTGTCAAGATGTATTCATAATTAACGCCCAGCGCTACGATGGGACATGTTCCGGCACTACATCACTCCCAGCCGCAAGGAGAACTCCACATGGCGTCCTACACGGGCAGAGGTGTGCACGGGCAGATCGTGCACAAGCTCGGCACTCGCATCGTTGGCGGTGACCTGCCCGAAGGCGCGATCCTCGACCTGCGGGCGCTCGGCGAGGAGCTGGACGTCAGCCTGACTGTCATGCGCGAGTCCATGAAGGTGCTGGCCGGCAAGGGCCTGATCGACGCACGCCAGAAGCGCGGCACGTTCGTCCGCGAGCGCAAGCACTGGAACCTGCTCGACGCGGACCTCATCCGCTGGCAGGTGGAGAGCGGCGGGAGCATGCGCCTGATGCGCGACCTGGCCGATGTGCGCTCCATCGTGGAACCCGCGGCCGCGCACCGGGCCGCGCTCCACCGCACCGACGAGGACCTGCACGCCATGCAGACAGCGCTCGACGCCATGGCGGAGGCCCACACCCGCTCCGCGGCGGAACACGCCGAGGCGGACGCCGCCTTCCACCGTGCGCTGCTCAATGCGACCGGCAACGAGATGCTGGCCCGGATGGACCTGCTCCTGGAGCCGGGACTGCGCGAGCGTGATCGCGTGGTTCACTCCCACGCTCGGGCCGCCGACCCGATCCCCAGCCACCAGGCTGTGCTCGACGCGGTCCGCGATCAGGACGCGGCTCGCGCGGAGCTGGCCATGCTCGACCTGCTCGCCCAGGCCACACACGACCTCGATCAGATCACCGGCGACGTGCCCACCGGACCGCCGCAGCGCTCGTAGACGCCGACGGTCCTGGTGGAAAGAGCCGCGAGAGCCGCCCTGCAGCAATGCGCAGGGCGGCTCTCGCACAGGAACGGACCGGCCCTGCTGGCGATGGAGGCAAGCCCCTCACCAGTCGCGGGTCACAGCCAGGCCGGCACGGACTGCGGGCCGTACGTCTCGCGACGGCAGAACCATCGTCTGACGTCAGGGGCGTCGTGGTGGGGCAGGGTCGTTCAGTCCCGTGACGGCCGCTGGCCAGGTGTGACTGCACCTGGCGAGCGTCCCTGGGGGAATGTGCCCTCCGGGCGCGTAGCACGGGTGACAGGGCCCCGGCAGTAGGTCCCGGCGAGCGCTGCGCAGGTCTCGACGCGTGCGCTGTCCTGCCACCGAGCTGCACACCTTCCCGCACTCTGCAGTCGTCCGCCTCCGCGCACGCACGCAGGCGGCCGCCCCGGCTCGGCCAGTAGGTGGTGAAGGCGTCGAGCCCCTGCACCGGCTTGTGCGGGAAGCTGTAGTCGAACAGGGAGGTGTTCTCGTCGGACTTGTCCCCGCCGACCACCCAGCCGTAGGGGTCGGGGCCGTTGCCCCCGTCGATGGAGATCGGGTCCCAGTAGCTCATGGCATCGACCTCGCCCGTGTTGGCCATGGACCGCATGTACTCACGCAGATAGCGGTACTGCCCCGCAGTGCTGGCACCGTAGTTCTCCGGTCCGTCGATGTCGAGACCGTTCTCCCCGATCTGGGTCGTCTCGTCGGCGCCGTAGGGCTTGTCGTTCCATGCGGCGCCGAATTCGCAGATCATGGCCCGCTTGCCACTGGTGGTCGAGGCCCAGGTGGCGAAGTTGGTCATCGAGGCGATCGACAGGCCGGTCCAGTACGGGTACAGCGACAGGCCGATGAGGTCGTAGGGGACGCCACGGGCCTTGGCACCTGCGATCCAGTCCGCGTAGTCCGTGCGGTCGGGTGACGTCAGATGCATGACGATCCTGCTGGACGGCGAAGCGGCCTTGGCGGCTTCGGATCCCGCGTGCAGGAGGCCGAAGTACTGATCCGGAGAGGTGTAGCGGCTGACGTCCATTCAGGGACGAGTTGATCTCGTTCCCGATGGAGATGTAGGCCGGGGTGACGCCGTTGGCCTTGAGCGCGCTGAGCACGCTCGTCGTGAAGTCGCCAGTGGCCTGCTCGAGTTGGGCCTGGCTCAGGCCTTTCCACGCCTGCGGCCGGGCCTGGATCCCCGGGTTCGTCCACCAGTCGCTGTAGTGCAGCGAGAGGAAGATCTTCATGCCGCGGGCCTTGGCAGCCTTGGCGTTCTCGACCGCGTCGGCGACGTGTGGACCTGCCGGTCACCGGCGACACCTGGACGAAGGTCAGCCTCGCGTGCGGGGCGCCACGAACGTTCCACGTCGCGGCCGGGCGCCCATGAGGCCCTTGGCCGTCAGCACGCGCAAGGCTTCCCGGATGGCGGTTCGGCTGGCTCCGAACCGTACCTGCAGCTCGGCGACGTCGAGGTCATCGTTGGGCTGGAGTTCACCGGCCACGATGGAAGCACCGATGCTTGCCACAACGCGATCGTGGGTCCCCGAGCGGCCGTCTGTCCCCATGTCAGGCATCATGCCACGCTGCCCCACCGGGCAGTGGGCGGCCGACTGGTCCCGTTGGGTCGCCGTGGCACGGGTGGTCGTGTCGCGGGGCATACTCACCCCCGCTCGCCCCGGACACCGCGCACCTCGTTCGGCGCGGGCCCACCGCACTCAGATCCGGAGGTTTGTGTGAATCGCAGCATCCGACGGTCCACTCGTCGCGCCCTGCTCGCCGCTCTGCTCGGCGCCGCCGCCACGCTCGGCGCGGCATCGCCCGGCGCGGCATCGGCGGACCGGCCGGCCGCGACTGCCGTGCCGTTGCGCGTGGCCACGTACAACATCCATGCCGGAGCCGGGCAGGACGGGGTCTTCGATCTCGACCGCACCGCGGCGGCGATCCGCGGCCTGCGCGCCGATGTGATCGGCCTCCAGGAGGTCGACGTGCACTGGGGCGCCCGCAGCGGCTTCGCCGACGAGGCGAGGCAACTCGCCGAACGGCTGGGCATGCGGGCCTACTTCGCTCCGATCTACGACCTGCCGCCCGCCGCGGAGCGCACCGAGCGGCGGCAGTACGGGGTGGCGGTGCTCAGCCGCCTTCCGGTGGCCGCCGCCGAGAACCACGAGATCACCCGGCTGTCCACCCAGGTCCCCGATCCCGTGCCCGCTCCCGCGCCCGGGTTCGCCGAGGTGACGGTCCGGGCCCGCGGCACCCTCGTGCACTTCTACTCGACCCACCTGGACTACCGCACGGACCCCGCGGTCCGGCGCGCCCAGGTGGACGACATGCTCGGCATCCTCGCCGCGGACCGGGGGCCGAAGGTCCTCGTCGGTGACTTCAACGCCGAGGCGGGCGCGCCTGAGTTGGCGAAGCTGTGGGGGCCGCTGGCGGACGCGGCCCCGAACGGCGGCACGACGTACCCGGCGATCGACCCGGTCTCCCGCATCGACCTGGTGACCGTCTCGCCCGAGGTCACCGTGACCGGCGCGCACGAGGTCGCCACCGAGGCGTCGGACCACCGGCCGGTGGTCGCCGACCTCCTGGTCCGGCGGCACGGTCGCTGACCCAGGACGGCTCGCGGGCCCGGCCGCATCACCGCCCGGACGCGGCGGGCGGCGCTGTCCGACGGTCCCGGCCTCCAGCACGACCAGGTGTCCGGCGCCGCTGAGCGAGGACGGGCTCGGTGTCGGCGATGCAGCGCACCGATCCCACCTCGCCGATACGCCGTTGGAAGCCTCAACCGAGGCGGGGCACGGTGGCGCCGGACGGTACCCGCGACCGGGCAGGCGCCGCCGGGCCTTGCCGGCCCGCCCGGAACGAGCACAGCCTCGGCCATACCCGGGTGCCGTTCGCCCCGGGCGCCCTGCCCTGCTGGAAGGTGAACCGGCCACGGCGGCGGGCCAGTTGCGAGCGCGGCCGGATGCTCTGACGCTCGGCCGCGCCGATCCCGCGGTCGTGCCCCGGCGTGCGATGCCGGCCCTGACGCAGGCGCCCGCCGACAGCCGTCGGCCTCCCGGCCGGTGGCCGAGAACCACGCCGCCGCCCATCCCAAGCCGCCCGTCCCAAGCCGCTCGTACCCATCCGGCGCCGCCGATCCCAAGCCGCTCACTCCCGTCCGGCGCCCCGAAAGTTCCCCGTGTCAAGGGGTTGACCTGGGGCGGTGGGGCTCCTAATGTCCTCGCACCTCCCGGGGTACATCGATTAACCAATCATTAACCGTCTGGTTGGAGACATCCCGCTGTGCGCTCCTCGCTGACTCGGCGCGGCCTTCTCGCCGCCGGCTCCGGCCTCGCCGCGGCCGCCCTGCCCGCCCTCGCCGGCTGCTCGTCGCTGGCCGCGGCGGACTCCGATCCGGACACCCTGGTCGTCCACACCCAGTTGGGTACGACGGCTCCGGGCTCCCCCACCTATCTCTCGGCGCTGGACCGGTTCCGCAAGGAGAACCCGGGCCTGAAGCTGAAGAACCTGATCAACGGCGACGACCTGGGCCAGGTCTACGAGACCTCGCGCCTGGCCCGCAAGGAGGCCGACGTCGTCATGGTCAACCTCTACGACAAGACGCTGGCCTGGACGGACGTGGACGCCACGGTCGACGTCGGCCCGTACCTCGATGAGTGGGGGCTGCGTGAGCGCGTGCTGCCCGCCGCGCTGGCGGCGTGGACCGATGCCCGCGGGCGGGTGCGGGCCTTCCCGTACTTCGCCACCAACTGGCCGGTCGCCTACAACCGGGCGCTGCTGGACCGGGCCGGCGTCGATGCCGTGCCCACCACCGGCGACCAGCTCATCGCCGCCGCCCGCAGGCTGCGCGCCAAGGGCATCGCCCCCGTCACCGTCGGCGGCAACGACTGGACCGGGCAGAAGCTGCTCGCGCAGATCATCCAGACCTATCTCACCGAGGACGAGGCCCGGCACGTCTACTCGACGGGGGACTTCGGCGGCCGCGCGGTGCGCGACGGCATCGACTACTTCGTGGCGCTGCGCGACGCCGGCGTGTTCGCGGACAAGGCACAGGGCCTGACCTCCGACTCGATGACGACGCAGTTCAATACCGAGGAAGCGGCGATCCAGTCGGCGATGTCGTCGGCGCTCGCGAAGGTGCCCGAGGAGGTGGCCCGGCACACCGAGGTGGGCGGCTGGCCGCTTGGGCCGGGCGCCGCGCACGACAGGCCGACCGTGATCCGGGCCTTCACCCTCATCGGGTTCTGGATCAGCCCGAACGGCGTGCGCAAGATCGGGCACGTCGAGAAGTTCCTGCGCTTCATGTACCGCCCGGACACCGTCTCCCGGTTCGTCACCGAGAGCGGCCGGGACATGGCCGTGCGCACGGACACCGTCAGCACCGGCTTCCCGCTGGTCGCCGCGGCGCAGCGGCTCGGCGGGGACGTCAGCCAGGTCCTGCTGCCCGACGTGTACGTGCCGCCCGCCGCCACCCAGCCGCTGATCACCGCCACCAGCACCGCCTTCACGTGGGGCACCGGCGCGGCCAAGGTCCGCGCCCTGCTGGAAGCCGCGTACCGGTCCGCATGAGCCGCCGGCCCGCTCCCCCGTTCCCCAAGCCCCCGTACACGGGAGTCCTCGCATGACGACGCTGACGTCACCACCGGGCACCGCCGCGGCCCGCCGCACCGCACCGCCCTCCCCGCGCACGGGCCGCGGCGGCCCACGGCAGGGCGGCACCGTCCTGGCCGTGCCGGCCCTGGCCTGGTACCTGGTGTTCATGGTCGGGCCGATGCTCGCCATCTTCGTGATCGCGGCCCTGCACTGGCCGGGCATGCTGCAACCGGTGTCGTTCGCGGGTCTCGGCAATGTGCGCACGGTCCTCGCCGACCCGGTGTTCTGGGACGCGACCCGCAACACCGCGGTCCAACTGGCCGTCGCCCTGCCCGTGATGATCGCCTGCGCGTACATGCTCGGCTACTACGTGGCGCAGCGCCCGCCGGGCCACCGGATCATCCGGTATCTGCTGTTCGTCCCGGGGCTGATCTCCACGCCCGCGAAGGCGATGGTGTTCTACGCCGCGCTGTCGCCGGACGGACTGCTCAACGGCGCCCTGAAGGGCCTGGGTCTTGGCTCGCTCACCGATGCCTGGCTCGCCTCCCCGTCGACGGCGCTGGCCTGTCTGATCGCGCTGGACGTCTGGAGCGGGATCGGGTTCACGGCGGTGCTGTTCGCGGCGCGGCTGAACAGCGTGCCGGACGAACTGGGCGAGGCGGCGCAGCTGGACGGGGCCGGGCACTGGCGGACCATGTGGGCGATCCACTTCCCGGTGATCCGTGACTATGTCGGCGTGGTGACGATGCTTCAGTTCCTGTGGACGCTGTTCGGCTCCGCCCAGCACGTGCTGCTGCTGACGCAGGGCGGCCCCGGCACCTCATCGACCACCCTGTCGTTCCTCGTCTACCAGAAGGCGTTCATCGCCGCCGACCTCGGCTACAGCCAGACCGTCGGCGTCATCCTCTTCCTCGCCGGACTCGTCGGGCTGCTCGGCATCCGCCGCGCCTTCCGGCAGACCTACTGATCGGAGCAGCCCCATGAAGCTCGGCAAACGCTGGCTCCCGGCCCATGTGCTGGTGTGGACGTATGCGGTGCTGCTCGTCGTGCCGCTGTACTACTTCGTCGTCTCCGCGTTCAAGACCAACGACGAGATCTTCGGCCGCCCCTTCGCGCTGCCCTCGTCGTTCTCCTTCGGGAACTTCAGCACGGCGTTCAGCGGCGCCGACCTCGGACTCGCCGTCGTCAACTCGGCCCTGGTGACGGTCCTTTCGCTGGCGCTGACCCTGCTGCTCGCCGTGCCCGCCGCCTTCGCGCTGGCCCGCTCCAGGGGGCGATGGGCCTCGGCGATCGAGAAGGTGTTCTCGCTCGGCTTCCTCATCCCCACCTTCGCCGCCCTGTTCCCCACCTTCCTGCTGGCGGCGGCGACCGGTCTCTTCCACACCCGCACCTTCATGGTGCTGTTCCTGCCGGCCACCGCGATGCCGCTGTCCGTGGTGATCCTCGTGCAGTTCATGCGGACCGTCCCGCGCGAGATGGAGGAGGCCGCCCGGATGGACGGGGCGTCGACCTACGCGGTGCTGCGGCACGTGTACACGCCGATGTGCCTGCCCGGCATCGCGACCGTGCTGCTGCTGAACTTCCTGACCTTCTGGAACGAGTACCTGTACTCGCTGGTCATCATCGGCCCGGACCCGGCGCAGCGCACCGTTCAAGTCGCCCTGCCCACACTGAAGTCGATCACCGGCACGGACTACGGTGTGCTGACCGCGGGCACCGTCCTCACCCTCGTCCCGGTGTGGGTGGTGTACACGGTCCTCCAGAAGCGGATGCAGCAGGCCCTGGTCAACGGGGCGGTCAAGCTGTGAGCGAGACGGCGCGGAAGGCGGGCCGGCGGCCCACCATCAAGGCGGTGGCCGCGGCGGCCGGGGTGTCGACCGCCGCGGTCTCGCAGGCGTTCAACGACAAGGGCCGGCTGTCGCAGGCCACCCGGCGGCGCATCCTGGACGCGGCCGTGGAACTCGGCTGGTCCCCCAGCGCGTCCGCGGCGGCCCTGCGCAGCGCCCGCACCCGTGCGCTCGCGCTGGTCGTGCGGCGGCCCACCGACGTCCTGGGCGCCGACCCGCACTTCAGCGAGCTGATCACCGGCATAGAGGGCGAACTGGCGCCCCGCGGCTACGGCCTGGTGCTGCACCTGGTCACCGATCCACGCGAGGAGAACGCCCTGTACGAGCGGTTCGCCGCCGAGGGGCGGGTGGACGGCGCCGTGCTGACCGACGCGCGCGCCGACGACTCCCGGCCCGCCCTGCTGGCCCGGCTCGGGCTGCCCGCGGTGCTGCTCGGCGCGCCGGACGGCTCCACCGGCGTACCGCGTGTCGGCCTGGGACAGCAGGGCGCCGGGGTCCGGGAGGTGGTGGAGCACCTGGTGGGCCTCGGCCACCGCCGGATCGCCTATGTGGCGGGCCCGGCGGAGCTGCAGCACACCCGGCTGCGCCGGCAGTCGTTCGAGACGGCCCTGAAGGCGGCGGGGCTGCGGCCGTTCGCCGTGCTGCACACCGACTTCACCGAGCGGTCTGCGGTCGGCGCGACCGAGGCGCTGCTGGCCGCCGCCGGCCGCCCCACGGCGATCGTGTACGCGAACGACTCCATGGCCGTGTGCGGCATCGGCACCGCGCAGCGCGCCGGGTTCGGCGTGCCGCGGGACCTGTCGGTGGTCGGCTACGACAATCTGCCGCTCGGCCGCTGGCTGCATCCCCGGCTCACCACCGTCGACCAGCAGGTGCAGCGCGTCGGCGCCGCCGCGGCCCGGCTGCTGCTCGCCCTGTGCGGCGAGGAGGTCGTGGAGCTGCCGCTGGGCGACAGACCGCGCCTGGTGGTCCGCGAGTCCACAGGACCGGCCCCGGACCTGCCCTAGGGGGCCTGTGCCGCCACGCCTGCCGTTCCCCTTTTCTGTACGCCCCCGAAAGTCCCTCACCCCCCGCACCCGCACCGACCCGAGAAGGACCATGCGACGCCACAGCGCCCAGCTCTCCCACCACCCCGCCGTGCTGCCCTGGCTCGGCGCCAACTTCTGGTCGCGCACCGGCGGCCCCCTGATGTGGCGGGACTACGACCGCAAGACCGTCCGCGAGGAACTACGGGTCCTGCGCGACCACGGCCTGACGATGACCCGGTCCTTCTTCTACTGGCCCGACTTCCACCCCGAGCCGCACCGGATCGACGAGTCGCTGTGCGCGCACTTCCGGGACTTCCTGGACGCGCACCAGGAGACCGGCATGGGCACGGTGCCCACGTTCATCGTCGGCCACATGTCCGGCGAGAACTGGGACCCGGCCTGGCGCGGCGGCCGTGACCTGTACGAGGACGTGTGGATGGTGGGCCGCCAGGCCTGGTTCGTGTCGCAGATGACCCGCCGCTTCAAGGACCATCCGGCGGTCACCGGCTGGCTGATCACCAACGAGATGCCCGGATACGGCCGGGTCTACCAGGTGGACCCGCCGTCCTCCGACGTGGTCACGGCGTGGGCCCAGGCGATGTGCAACGCGGTGCGCGCCGCGGGCGGCACCCAGCCGGTGTCGCTCGGGGACGGGGCCTGGGGCATCGAGGTGACCGGCAACGACAACGGTTTCTCGCTGCGCGAGACCGCCGAGTACGTCGACTTCGTCGGCCCGCACGTCTACCGCTCGGACACCGACCGGACCCGGCAGCACTACCGGGCCGCCTTCGAGTGCGAACTCGCCTCCGTCACCGGACAGCCCGTCGTCCTGGAGGAGTTCGGACTGTCCACCGACACCGTCTCGGCGCGCAACGCCGGGATCTACTACCGCCAGACCCTGCACAACTCGCTGCTCGGCGGCGCCACCGGCTGGATCGCCTGGAACAACACCGACTACGACGACCTGTGGGACCGCTCCCCGTACGACCACCACCCCTTCGAGATGCACTTCGGGATCACCGACGGCACGGGCGCGCCGAAGGAGCCGCTGCGCGAACTCGCCGCCTTCGCCGAGGTGCTGCGCGAGGTCGACTTCGCCCGCTGCGCCCGGGCGGACGCCGACGCCGCGCTGGTGGTGCCGGCCTTCCTTGAGCGCGGCTACCCCTACAGCAGGCCCGCCGACCGGCCGCTCATCTTCACGTCCCTGCACCAGAGTTACGTCAGCGCGCGGGCCGCCGACCTGCCGGTGGCCCTGAACCGGGAGGCCGACGGGCTGCCCGGCGAGGCCGCGCTGTATCTGCTGCCGGCCACCCGCCAGCTCACCGCCCGCACCCGCCGGGAGCTGTTGCGCAGGGCCGAGGCGGGCGCCACCGTCTATCTGTCGTTCTGCTCGGGCGAGCACCCCGTCACCCGCGGTCCCTGGTTCGACGACCTGGACGGACTGTTCGGGGTGGAGCTGCAGTTGTCGTACGGCGTCGCCGAGCCGATCGAGGACGATGTGCTGGAGATGACGTTCACGGAGGACTTCGGCGCCCTGCGCGCGGGCGAGGTGCTGCGCTTCCCGGTCGCCGGCAACGCGGACAGCCGCGCCTATCTGCCGGTGGTCCCCAAGGAGGGCCGCGTCGTCGCGGTCGACGCGCGGGGCCGTCCGGCCCTGCTGGTCAACGAGACCGGCGCGGGCCGTACGGTGCTCGCCACCTACCCGCTGGAGCACATGGCCGCCCGCACCCCGGGCGCCAACCCGGACCGGACGCACCGGTTGTACGCCGCGCTCGCGGAGGTCGCCGGGGTGCGCCGGCCGGTGACGGTGGACGATCCGCGCGTCGCGGCCGACCTGCTGATGCACGCGGACGGCCGGCGCTTCGTGTGGCTGGTGAGTCAGTGCCCCACGACGCTGCGGGTGACCCCGGTCAGCGACGGCACACTGCACGTGCCGGCCTCGGGCGCGCCGGTCACCGAGGTCACGCTGGAGCCGTACGGCGTCGCGGTCCTGGAGCTGCGGTGAACGCGGCGCAGACGGGCGCGGCCGGGCCGGGCGCGCGCTACCGCGATCCCGCGGCGCCGATACCGGAGCGGGTGCGTGATCTGCTGTCCCGGATGACGCCGGCGGAGAAGGTCGGGCAGGTCAACCAGCGCATGTACGGCTGGCAGGCCTATGAGCGCGACGACGGCGGGCACCGGCTGACCGAGGCGTTCGAGGCGGAGGTCGCCGCGTTCGGCGGGATGGGCGCGCTGTACGGGCTGCAGCGGGCCGACGCCTGGTCCGGGGTCGGTTTCGGCTCGGGCATCGAGGGGGCGGACGGTGCCCGGGTCAGCGCCATGGTGCAGCGTTATGTGGTCGAGCACAGCAGGCTGGGCATTCCGGTGCTGCTGGTGGAGGAGATGCCGCACGGCCATCAGGCCCTGGACGGCACGGTGTTGCCGGTCAACCTGGCGGTCGGCGCGACCTGGGACCCGCAGCTGTACGCCGAGGCCGCCGAGGCCGCCGCCGCCGAACTGCGGGCCCGCGGCGGGCATGTGGCCCTGGTGTCGGCGCTCGACCTGGTCCGCGACCCCCGTTGGGGGCGGGCCGAGGAGTGCTTCGGGGAGGACCCGTATCTGGCGGCGCGGCTGACCGAGGCGCTGGTCGAGGGCGCGGACCGGGCCGGGGTCGCCGTCGTCCTGAAGCACTTCGCGGGCCAGGGCGCCACCGTCGGCGGGCGCAACAGCGCCGCCACCGAACTCGGTGTCCGCGAGCTGCACGAGATCCATCTCGCGGCGGCGCGGGCGGGCCTGCGCGCCGGGGCGGCCGGTGTGATGGCGGCCTACAACGAGTTCGACGGCCTGCCGTGTGTCGCCAACCGCGCCCTGTTGTCGGGGCTGCTGCGAAAGCGGTGGGGTTTCGACGGCATCGTGATGGCGGACGGCGGCGCGGTGGACCGGCTGGTCCGGCTCACCGGCGATCCGGTGGCGGCGGGCGCGCTGGCCCTCGACGCGGGCTGTGACCTGAGCCTGTGGGACGAGTGTTTTCCCCGGCTCGGGGAGGCGGTCGAGCGGGGCCTTGTCGACGAGCGGGCGCTGGACGCCGCCGTGGCCCGGGTGCTGACCCTGAAGTTCCGTCTGGGTCTCTTCGACCGGCCGCACACCCCCGCTGTGGCGCCTGACCGGGGCGGACCCGATCCGGTGGAGCTGAGCGAACGGGTGGCCCGCGCCTCGATCACCCTGCTCACCCACGAGGGCGATGTGCTCCCGCTGTCCCCGGCGGTGTCCCGGATCGCGGTGCTGGGTCCGAACGCCGACTCCGTCGCCCAGCAGATCGGCGACTACACGGCGCCGCAGCGTCCCGGCGTCGGCATCACCGTCCTGGACGGCATCCGCGCGGCGGCCGGCGACGCCGAGGTGGTGCATGCCCGGGGCTGCGACCTGGTGGGCGGGGATGTCTCGGGGGTGCCGGGGGCGGCCCGGCTCGCGGCCTCCTGCGATGCCGCCGTACTGGTCCTCGGCGGGTCCAGCGCGCGCTCCGGGGACACCGTGTTCGACTCCAACGGGGCGGCGCTCGTGACCGCCGGGCCGCCCTCCCAGATGACCTGCGGGGAGGGCGTCGACCTGGCCGATCTGTCGCTTCCCGAGGGGCAGTCGGCGCTGTGGGAGGCGGTGGCGGCGACCGGCGTGCCGACGGTCGTGGTGCTCGTCCAGGGCCGTCCGCACGCCCTGCCGGCGCACCCGGGTACGGCGACGGCCGTGCTCAGCGCCTGGTATCCGGGGCCGTGGGGCGGGCGGGCCGTGGCCGATGTGCTGTTCGGCCGTGCCGAGCCGGGGGGCCGGCTCCCGGTCTCCGTCCCGCGCTCGGCGGCACACCTGCCCGTGTTCTACAACGGCAAGGACCACGGCTACCGCGGATACGTCGACCAGCCGGCGAGCGCCGCCCATCCGTTCGGCCACGGCCTGTCGTACACGACGCTCGTGCACGAACCGCCCCGGCTGTCCCGCGACCGCGTGAGCGCGGACGACCCGAAGCTCGTCTGCCGGGTCACCGTCCGCAACACCGGCCGCCGTCCGGCGCGCGAGACGGTCCAGCTGTATGTGCGCCGGGTGTCGGGCGGCACGTCATGGCCGCGCGTCCGGGAACTGCG
The DNA here is from genome assembly GCF_044765425.1 of Streptomyces sp. NPDC102462. Classification (NCBI taxonomy): domain Bacteria; kingdom Bacillati; phylum Actinomycetota; class Actinomycetes; order Kitasatosporales; family Streptomycetaceae; genus Streptomyces; species Streptomyces sp. NPDC102462. The sequence goes on from NZ_JBIWKB010000037.1 coordinate 90,655, forward strand.
CGGCTTCGTCCCGCTCGACCTGCCCCCGGGTGCGAGCGCGGAGGCCGTCTTCACCGTCGACGCCGACACCCTGGCCTCGCTGGACCGGGATCTGGAGCAGGTCGTGGAGCCGGGTGAGGTCCTGCTGGAGACGGGTCCCTCGGCCGATCGCACCCAGGGGGCGCGACTGCGGATCGACGGCCTTGCGGCGAGACTCCGGGCGAGGTGAATCCCAGGCCAAGATCGGGGAAACCTCCCGGCCGGGCGGAACACTTCCGGGCCGTGCCGTTGTTGAGGCGCATGATCGATCACGCCACCAGGTGGTCGGAAGAGGAAAAGAGAGATCCATGTTCCACCGCATCCTTGTCGCCGTCGACTCCAGCCCCGCCCGGCACGCCGTCGTCCGGCTCGCCGGTGACATGGCCCGGCTGACCGGTGCCAAGGTCAAGGTCCTGCACGTCGCCCCGTCCACGGCCACGCTCGCCGCGGTCGTCCCCCTGGAGGACGACACGGAGGCCAAGGCCGTCCTCGACGAGGCCGTCCGCGCCCTGCGTGACGCGGACGTCGACGCCGAGGGCGCCCTCACCGAGGGACTGACCACCCAGATCGCCGCGACCATCGCCGCCACCGCCGAGGAGTTCCAGGCGGACCTCCTGGTGCTCAGCCCGCACCACCGCGGTTCGCTCGAAACCCTGTTCAACCCCCGGGTCAGCGACGCCGTCGCGCACATCAGCCGCGCGGCGATCCTCCTCGTGCCCGAGACCGCGGAGGGCACCGGCACCGACAAGGACTGACGCGATCGAGGTCGTGGGGGGGGGGGGGGGGGGGGGGGGGGGGGGGCGGGGCGGCCGCGGCGCGGGGGGGGGGCGGGCGCGGCCCCCCCCCCCCCCCGCCGCCCCCCCCCCCCCCCCCGCCCGCCCCCGCCCCC
>NZ_JBIWKB010000038.1:0-89257 GCF_044765425.1 Streptomyces sp. NPDC102462
ACTCTGGCGGATAGTGCTTCATGACCACGGGACATCCGTTCTCCTGGACTCAAGATCCAAGTCTCTCGGGTGTCCAAGATCCGGGGTCAAGCCCCGTCGGCGAAGCCTGGTAGACCGGCCTTCGCGAGTCGGGCGATGGCATCAGTGATCGTGACGGGCGGATTGCGCTTCTCTCCGGCAAGCCTGACCACCGTATCCACCACCTCATCCGGCACCTCGCCATACAGCCCGCACAAGTACGAATCCGGGTCGATCACCCGCACTCCGTGCCCAGCCAAGCCACCCGCCGGGAAGTCGGCAAGGTTCCAGGTAACCAGCGTGGCGGCACCGGCAGCCACCGCTGCCGCCGCATGGTGCCGGTCGTCGGGATCATCGCCAGGCATCTCATCCACAAGATGCTCATAGGACGCTGCCGCGATCTCACAGTCAGCGAAGAAGCGTCGAACGGCATGGCCGACCGCGGCAGCCGACTTCGCTGAACGCCTGCCCTCCCGGACGATGACCCGCTCCCACTCCGCGAGGAGCCGCTCGGACCACACGATCTCGTGAACCGAGTCCTCCGTGAGGGCCAGCATCACGTCCATCACCGAGAACGGAAACAAGACGTTGGTGTCCACGAAGACCCGCGGTGCCACGCTTCCCCCTTCTGCTTCGCCGCTGGCGGTGAGAACCGAATCAACTGGCCGATTCGGTGTCGCCCAACACGTCGGCGATCTGACGTCGCCCCTCCCTGCGGCGCTCACGCCGCTGCTGGAACGCCAGCACATCGGCAAGGCGCACCACACGATGACTGCTTCCGGGCAGATTCACCGACGGGATGTCGCCAGCATCAAGGAGACGGGTGACAAACGGTCGAGACAAGCCCAGAAGCTCAGCAGTCTCAGCGGGCGACAGCTGAACCTCGGAGGCCAGGACCGTAACCGCATGCCCGCGGGCCAGCTCGTCGGCGGAGGCGAGGAGAATGCGGACCAGTTCCCGTGGCAGCACAAGCTCGCCACCGTCCGAGGTGCGCACCAAAACCTGAACCTGCTCTGGCACCATTCGGGCAGCCGCGGCGAGGGCACCCTGATGTGAGGGATTCGGTGCGACCTTCTCAGCACGGGCAAGGACGCTCGTACGAGCCATAGCCTCCTCCAATCACTGTCCCAGGCAAGAACTCATCTGAAATAACTGTAACCGAGGGGTCCTGCACGGACAACCGTGTAGTCACCAAGGGCGGTCACGACGGTCAGAGGACCTGCCTGGCGCTGTGACGGCGCCCCGATCAACACATCCGTCGAAGGTGGGTAGACCGGCCGGACGCACCGTTTGGAGGTCTGCCCAGTTCCGGAACTGTTTCGATGACATCCAACGCCGACATCAACGAAGCCGGACGGCAGCGCACAGCGGCACTCCTGGGCGACTGTCGGATCAGCCGACGGCGGCGACAGAGGCGGGTCTCCTGATCTGGCGTGCCCCCAGGAAACGGCTCCTCCTGAGCTGAGGTCGATGATGGAGCACCCCGGGTCGGCGGCGCGCCTTCGGCCATCGGTGATTCGCCAAGGTCCTCCCCCCTTCGGGGGAAGTCCAAGCCGCGCCACAGGCCCCGGACGCTCTCCGCGAGCCGCTGGCGCGCGGCAGGCTCGTCCGGTCAACCTCATCGGCAAGGCATCCACGACACGCACTGACTCAGGTCGACAACGTCCTCGACGGGCCCGGCGGGGGCGGTTTCAAGCTGCGTGTGGAGTGAAGGTGACGCGGGAGTCACTCTCGTCGATGGCGAGGTTCAGGGTGCCGTCCAGGGCCTTGGCCAGGCGTCGCAGCAGCGGGAGAGTGGGCACAGTGTCGCCGCCTTCCATCCGGGACACCTGAGGCTGCGTCATCCCGGCCCGCGGCGCGTGGGCGCGCTCGGGACGGGGCAGGGAAGAGCGGGTCGGACGGTGCTGGAGGGCGCGCTCCGAGGTGGGAGGGGGCTCAGCTTTGGGTGCTGCCGTCGATTAGCTCGCGGATGATGTCCGCGTGGCCGTTGTGTTGGGCGTATTCCCTGGTCATGTGCAGCATGATGCACCGCACGTCGAGATCCCCGAATCGGTGGTGCGTGCACACGTCATCCAGTGAAACCCCGGCGAAGATCTCGCGGCTGCGCTCGCAGGCGGCCCGGTAGCGCGCGACGTCCTCACGCAGTGTCGCGCCGTCGTCCAGCAGGAAGTCGCCGTCCCTGCGCTCCGGCCAATTGAAGGGCGCGGGTTCCTCGCTCTGCTTGATGACGTTGACAAACCAGATGAACTCGACCTTGGTGAGGTGTCGCACCAATCCGTGCAGGGTGGTGAGGGACGGAACGACACGCCGGGCAGCCTGTTCCTCGGTCAGCCCATCGAGCTTCCTCAGCAACTCGGCGCGATGGTAGTCGAGCCACCCTGCCAAGGCCTCACGTTCAGGCGCGATGGTGCGCAGGTCGACGGGCTCGAGCGGCGAAGCGAAGGTCTGCGGCCCAGAGGCGTCATTCATGGCCGCATTGTCGCAGACGAGGTCAACGCCCCATCCTGATCGGGGCATCGTGCTGGTCGGGCTGGGGGTGCCCTTTCCGGACATCCGCATCGCGCGGCAGGACAGCGGGCGCTGCTGCCGTCAAGGACGCTAGCGGTTCTTGTGTGTGCGGCTGCCGGTGACCAGCGCTGCCAGCACCGCGGTGACCCCGGCGACGACGCCGGGAACCGCGGTGCCGCCGTGATCGACCGCGTACTTGGCGAGAAAGAGGAGCGCCACCAGGAACCCGGAGCCGACCGCCATGCCCGCCGCGTGGAGATACAGGTTGAGCTTCTCCATGTGACGGCGGTGCGCGGCGTCCTTGATCTGCTCCTCGGCAAGCCGCGCCTGCTGGGCCAGGTCCTCCTCGACCATCTTCAGAATCCGTTCCGGCGCGTCCGGCAGGATCCGGCTCCACGTCTCGGCCTGCTCCGCCGGGGACAGTTCGCGCCAGTGCGCGGTGGGTGTGGTCCGGGCGTCCGGCTCCGGGGGCGGTTCGGGAATGGTCATGTGGCAGCCCCGTTCTCGTCGCCGGTGGCCGTACCGGCTGCGTCCAGGCGGGCGAGTACGCGGTTGAACGCCTGCTCGACTGCGGCTTCGGCGGAGGGCCGGGACGGCTCGGGCGGTCCGGACGGTGGGTCTGGGGTGGGCGGGGGTGGTGCGGCTTTCGCGGCTACGCGGATGCCCCAGGATCTCAACATGCCGCTACGGAAGGCTCGTTGAGAGTTGACGTGAGCGGCGTCAGTGGGCGGAGACGGTGTGGGATGCCGGTTGCTGCGCGCGGTGATGAGCAGCACCAGCACCCAACAGCCCGTCGCTGCCACGCTCCAGCCCCAGCTCCAGCCGCTGATCGGCGGCAGCCGGGTGAGCAGGAGGTAGCAGAGCAGGGTGGCCGTGGCGGCGGTGACGGCGGCGGCGGTGCGGCGGCGACGCTGTCGGTACTCCTGGCTCGGGTGCGGGCGGGGCACGAGTGCGGCGGGCTCGGCAGCGGGTGATTCGCCGTACCGCTCCGCCAACTCCAGCAGAGCCGTGGCCCGTTCACCGGTCGGGGTGCGGAGGGCGAGTTCTCGTAGATCGTCTCGGACCAGATGGTGAAGCCTGGCTGAGGGATCGCCCAACGGGTCATGGAAGGGATCGCCGGCATCGTCCGCGGCACGGCCTTGGCGCGGCTCCGTGCTGATCCAACTGGCCGCGAGAAGACGGGTGACGGCCCCTCGGCGTGGGGACCGCGTCCCGTGCCTGCTGCCTTCGAGCAGTGCGACGAGGTACGCGTCCGGACCCGGCCATGCCGCTGAGCGCCCCACGTCATGCAGAGGCGCGCGGCGCAGACGAGCCAGCTCGGCACACCACTCCGTATCTGTTACGGCGTCGAGGAGCTGATCGAGGTACGCGGCAGCGGCGTCGAGGTCGCCCGACGCCAGCGCGTGGTAGGCGGCCCGGCCGCGATCGCCGTTCCGCTCGGCGACGGCGCGCAATGCGGCGTGGACCTGTTCGGGCGCGGGCAGGCTGCGCAGGAGCAGAAGGCGCAGGAAAGGGTGCGGTGTGCGGGGCGGGCCGTCATGGCGCGGGTCGCCCGTGTCCAGGTGAAGAACGGTGCGCGGGTCCGACCGGAAGGCGACCAGTTCCCGGTAGAGGTCGTCGGCGCCCAGGACACGCGACTCCTCACGGGTGAGGGCGAGATCGGGGACGGTGGCCGCCAGAGCGAGCACCTGTCGTACGTTCTCCTGGAGACCGGGCGGCAGGAGCTGTTCCGTCAGCTCGCGGGTCAGGTGGCTGTCCCGTGCGAGGGCAGCGCGGAGCTGTTCCTCCCAGGGGGCGGACGGGTCCTGGGACAGTACCGTGTCGAGGATGCGCCGGGTTGCCGTCGGAAGCCCTCGGGTCAGCTCGAAGAGGGTTCGACTGAAGGCGCGATTGTCCCGGCCGCCGAGGGTGTGGCGGGCTGCGGACCCGGATTCCTGGATCGCGTGGCGGACCTCTGCCTCCACGTCGCGCGAGGACAGGTCGAGGCCGGCGGCGCGGAGTCCGTCGAGCACCTCGGTCGGCTGTTGGCCGTGGGCGGGGGCCCCGGTGGCGGGGCCGAGTCCGGTGTGTCGCAGGGTCGTCGAGTAGTCCGCGGTAACGGCCACGACCACCAGGCCGTCGGCGGGGTCGGCCGTCTCGGACCGGCGGGCCGTGACCAGATGGCGCAGGAGCCTGCCGGCTGCCGGTGTGTCCGCGTTCTCCAGGAGCAGCAGGATCCGGCTGGTGCTGCGTCGGCGGTAGCGGCGGTAGGAGTTGCGGAGGTCGGCGAAGAACGCATCGAGGAAACGGCGTTCGGTGGTCTCCCGGTCAGCCCTGGGCAGTGCGCCGACGAAGCGAACGACAGTGGTGGCGATCAGGCGGAAGTCCAGGGCACTGTGCTCGTCCCGGTGGGAGATCCGTCGCGGTGGGAACGGCAGCGAACGTCGCGAAGGTGAAACAGTCGAGGACGAGCCGGCGGCAGTGCCCCTGCGGCCCGCGAGAGCCCGTGCGGCCTCCTCTATGCGGAACACGGGCACGGAGTCATGCGACATCGGCACGGAGTCATGTGACGTCGGCACGGAGTCATGCGGCAGCGGCACCGAGTCATGCGGCAGCGGCACGGAGTCGGCAGGCGGCGGCCCCACCGACCTGGTGTACTCACGCGGCAGGTCCGCCAACAGGGCGCTGAACGAGGGGAAGACGAGCAGGGACCGTCCCGGGACGGGGCGGCTGAGACCCAGCGCGATCTCGACGAGCAGCCCGACGAGTTGGTCGTCCGCCCCGCCTCTCGCATCCACCCGCGCCCCCGGAACGTCCCCGATCCACCGCTCCAGCCAGTCGAACAGATCCTCCGCGCCGCGCCCACGCCCGCCGGTGAGCAGCGTCACGGGCACGTCCCGATGCCCGGCCGAGCGCCCCGGGAGCAGAAGTGACTCGACATAGCTGACAAGGCGTTCGTCGCGCACGTAGGTCACGCCGTTCCCGTCCCGTGCCACGGCTGCCCCCTTCTCGTCCCTCACGCGTCACACCCCGACAAGGGTCCCAGCCGGCAGGCCCGCATGAACAGACAGCCGCCCCCGTCGCCACCGGGTGCCTGTCTCTGAACCCAGTAGGGCTGACGAGGCCTGGGGGGCGCGGCTACTCTGAGGGTGCCTCATCTCAAGGCAGGGCCGGGGCCTTTGGACGAGCGGACAACGTGCGCCCCGGGGGGCCTACGTCGTCCGCGTAGGTCCCGGTCCGATGAGATGAGGTGGCAGGGATGGTCAGTACGGACACCAGCCAGGTGAGATCTGGGTGGTTACGTAAGGCGGCTTCTCGGTTGGCCGTCGCTCTCGGGGCGAAAGTCCTGTGGGCGGCGATCGTGAAGCTGTTTGACCACACGGGAGTTGATCTTTAACTCCATAGTGAGGCGGGTGGGATTCCTCCCAACCACCCCCGGGCCTGATCGCTGCAGAGCGACCGGGCAGCAAGCCCGCCTCACACCCTGTCCCTCTCGTCCTGACCGACTTCGCTGAGGTCCACATCGGCAGGGAACGCGGCGATGGGCGTGTTCGTGGCCTGCGCGTCTCGGCACCTCCGGCAGCCGTCCCAGCCAGCCCTTCACGTAGCGACTTCGGCGTAGCTGACGTCGCTGGACGAGCAGGGCGGCGAGTTCTCCTGCGGGGCCGGCGGTCCACCACAGAGGGAGCCGTCCTGCCCGGAGGTCTGCCAACCGTCAGGACCACAACGCCGCCCGGGTCAGCCCACGCCTGTTGACTTCAGTACCGTCAGCAACGTGCGGGCGTCCCGGACGGTGGGGTGGGTTTCGCCGAGGTCGGCGGCGGCGTCGTTCAGCACCTGTTCGGCGTTGGTTACTCCGCCGGGCTGGTCGCAGCCGAGCATGGCGTGGGAGACCCGCAGCCGCAGGGTCAGTGGGTGGCGTGCGCCCAGACGTGCTTCAGCCTCGCTGAGGAAGGCGCCGCAGCCGTGGCGCGTCTCCGCCATGGACATCCCCTCCTGTCCGCGCTCCCAGCGAAGGACCCGGGCCGCCAGTTCCTCGGCCGCCTCGTCCAGCGTCCCCGGGCCGGCAGCGGCACCATCGTGCCCATCCTGCGCGAGCGTGGTGGCGGCAGCGTCGGCAGTTCGCTCGGCCGCCTCTTTCAGCACACTCGCACCGGAAGCGGCATCATCACCCGTCTCCCCGGTGGCCGCAGCATCAACAGGCCGCCCCGCCGCCTCGTCCAGCCTCCCCGTGCCGGACGCGGCGCCATCGTGCGCCGGCGTGGTGGCTGCGGTGTCGACGGCTCGCTTGGTCGCCTCCTCAAGGGCCCCCGCGCCGGGAGCGTCGGGCGTGTGGGAGGGCTGGGGCATGGCCCATGTGGTGTCTTCGGGGGCGTGGGCTCGGGTGTGGGCGAGTGTCTGGTAGTGGCGGGTCGCGGGCACGGTGGCGTGTTCCGCGACCAGGGTGCGTGCCTGTTCCGACAGGGGCGGTGGGGCGATCCTGCCCTCGGCGGCTCCGGGGACCAGGGCCTCGGCCACGTCGCGGGCCGTCGGCCGCTGTTCCGGGTCGGGGTGGAGGCAGGACCGGATCACCTTCCCGAGGTCTCGGGGCAGGCCGGCGAGATCGGGTGTGCCGGCCCGGATGGCGGCGACCACGGACGGTACGTCCTGGCCCCAGGGGCTGCGCCCCAGCGCGAGGCGGGCGAGGACGGTGCCGAGGGAGAACACATCGCTGGCCGGCGTGAACGTGGGCTGCTCGCGCAGTTGTTCGGGGGAGCCGTACGCGTAGGTGCCGGCGAAGCCGCGTCGTGGCTCGGTGAGCCGTTCGATCTGGGCGATGCCGAAGTCGATGACGCGTGGGCCGTCCTCGGTCAGCAGGACGTTGGCCGGCTTGAGGTCGAGGTGCACGATGCCCTCGGCGTGGATGGCGCTCAGGGCGACGGCGATGCCCGCCCCCAGCGTACGTACGAGGTCGGTTTCCAACCGTCCGCAGCGCTCCACGAGTTCCTGCAAGGAGGGGGCGGCCACGTACGGCACCGCCATCCATGGCGTCGGACCGTCGGTGTCCGCGGCGATCACCGGCACGGTGAACCGCCCGTCGACCCGTTGGGCCGCCCGCACCTCATGGGCGAAGCCCCGCTTGATCGGGGGAGCCGCCGCGAGGTGTGCGTGCAGCGTCTTGACGGCGACCATCAGGCCGTCGGGGTCCTGGCACAGGTAGACACGTCCGAAGCCGCCCTCGCCGACGCTCTCCAGCACCTCGTACGTGCCGAAGACGCCTGGCTGGTCCACGCCGGGGTTGGGCCGGGCCCGTTCCATCTCCCGCCAGGTCCCGATGGCCGCCGCGTGCGGGTGCACCGCGATCCGGCCGTCCGCGGCGCCCGTGGACGCCCGCTTGCGCGCGGCCTGTTCACCGGTCGCGGGCTGCTCGGGCTGCACCACGACGACCCGTGCCGTCACCGGTTCGCCCTCCTGGAAGACGTACGCCTCGATCTGTACGTTCTCGTCGCTCTGGCGGGACACGTAGACGCCCGGCAGCCCCAACCGCTCGCACACGGCGGCCTCTTCGGGAGTGGGTCGCAGGTCGCCGCGGGCGAAGCAGAGGGCCGTCGCCTCATACCCCTGCCGGGACAGGCCCCGTAGCACGGCCGCCCAGTGCTCCGCGTTCCACACGCGCCATGTCACGTCGTCCGGGCCGTTGTTCACGATCGCGAGGCGGGGCGCTTCGGACCCGCCGGCCTCGCGGGCCAGCACCGCGCATGCCGCCTCCGGCGCCGCCTGCACGGTATCGCCCAACAGCGTCGCGGTCGGTTCGTCGATGCGTAGCACCGAACGCCGGGCCATGCGGGCGAGTTCGTCGCGCTGTCCGCGGAGGGTGTCGTACTCCGGCGACCCCGGCCCCTGGCCTTGCAGTTCCATGCACGCGAGTACTTTTCCGAAGCAGTCGACGGCCGTCTCGTAGTCCTCCGCCGCGACCGCCGCCTTCGCCTGCTGGACGCGCGCGGAGAGGGTCTGGGGGCTGTCCGCCCCGTGAAGTTCCTCGGAGCGCGCGGCTATCTGCCCGTACATCCGGCCCGCGCGCTGGAAGTCTCCTTCGGCTTCGACGGCGGCGGCCGTCGCGAGGAGGTCCCGCAGGCCGTCCTCGCCGCCCTCGTTGCCGAACGGCAGTACGCCGGCGACCTCGGCGTAGCGCTGGCGGGCGATGGTGACGAGCTGGTGGCCGGGGCCGAGTTCCTGCTGCGCGGTCTGCAGCATCTGGGAGAACGCGCGCAGCGCCGCCGCGTTGTCGCCGCTCTTCTGCTGCCAGTAGCCCACCTCGCACAGCAGGGTGAGGGCCGTCTCGGTGCGGTTCTCCGCCTCGGCGGTCCGGCGCATGGCCTCGTAGCGGCGCACGGCTTCCTCGGGGCGGCCCGACCGGCCGTGCCAGTGGGCCAGTTGATGCCGGGCCAGTTCGGTGTCCCGATGGCGTGGTCCCTGGATACGCTCCCGGTCGGCCATCAGTCGGCCGAACAGGTGCACCGCGGCCTCCGGTTGTCCGGACTCGCCCGTCCAGTGCGCCAGTTGGTGCCGGAGCGCCAGCGTGTTGGCGTCCTGCGGTCCCAGGAAGCGTTCCGCCAGCGCGACCAGATCCGCGTAGCGTTCGGCGGCCTCCTGCGCATTGCCCTGACGGCCCGTCAACTCGGCCTCCGCGCTGCCCTCCCGCAGCGCCGCGGCCCAGTCCGCGCGGGGTCCTGACGCCGCCCCGCGCAGCTTGCCGAACCACCCCACCAAGCCCACCCCCATCGCCGTAGCCGGACGTGTGTCCCGTGGTCAGTATGCTCTACCCAATCGTTTGCGCCAATCGTTTGGGCAGTGGTGCCCGCTGACCTCGTACGGAAGCGAACCGACGGGTGTTCGGGGCGGCTCTACGCTTTCGCGTACGCTCTCGTTCTCGCGTTCACCGTGGGGTCGGCCCGATCGGCGTGCCCGAAGAGGCCCGCACCACCAGTTCGGGCCTGAGCGTCTCCGAGGCGACGGGCTCGCCCGCGATACGGCGCAGCAGCAGCCGTACGGCGCGTCTGCCCTGCTCGGCCATGGGCGAGCGAACGCTGGTGAGCGGTACGGGGAGTTCGGCGGCGAGCGGAGTGTCGTTGAACCCGGCCAGCGCGAGGTCTTCGCCGAGCCGCAGGCCCAGGTCGCGGGCGGCGCCCATGGTGCCGATCGCCGCGAGGTCGTTCACGGCGAAGATCGCCGTCGGCCGGTCGGGTCCGCTCAGCAACTCGACGGCGGCCCGGTGCCCGCCGGCCGTGTCGAAACCGCAGTGCCGCACCCAGTGCGCGGGCAGCGGCAGGCCGACCTCGCGGTAGCGGTCGGTGAAGCCGGTGGTGCGGTCGGTGCCGGTGCTGGCGAAGGACTCACCGGCGATCACGGCCACCCGGCGGTGGCCCAGGTCCAGGAAATGCTCGGCCACACTTCGCCCGCCCAGCCGGTCGTCGCAGGTGACCGCCGGGTGGCCGGTGTCGGTGCGGCGGTTGACGAGCACGAAGGGCGTGCCATCGAGGGCCGGGTCGGCCAGCGCGGCCCCGTCCAGGTGTGCGTCGCCGATGATCAGGCCGTCCACCCGGCGGCCCAGGACCATTGCGATCCGCTCGCGCTGGGTGGCGGGGTCGTCGTGGGTGTTGGTCACGAAGGTGGAGAGCCCCCGCAGGGTCGCCTCCTCCTCCACGCCCTCGTAGATGGTGGCCACCACGATCTCCGACAGCCGCGGGAAGAGCACCCCGACCAGGTTGCTGCGCCGGGTGCGCAGGCTGGTGGCGTGCGGGTTGGGCCGGTAGCCGAGTTCGTCGGCCAGCTCCCTGATCCGCCGCGCCGTCTCGCCCGACGCCGCGCGGCCCTGCTCACCGGAGGGGCCGTTGAGGACCCGGGAGACCGTCGAGACGTGCAGCCCGAGCCGTTCCGCGATCCCCCGCAGTGTCACCGGACCGCCCTCGCCCGCCATACCCGTCTCCCACCTCGCCGCCGTCGGACCGCCCCCATTGTCCCCAACGGGGCGCCTCCGGCGGTCCCACGGGCCGACCTGGGATCGGGCCGGCGGATTCTGGGCGGCAGCCGGGCGGGGTGTCTTGGCGTTCGTCTTCGGAGGGAGCGCGGTCGGGGACTGGCGTGGGCGGGCCGGGGCCGAGGCCCTGCCGAGCCGGGTCGCGCGCTGAGCGCTCCGCTGGGTGCGCCGCGATGGGCCGTCGGTCGGCTGCGGCGGCGTCGTGGCTGGGCGCGCCCGCGCGGCGGAGCCGCATATCGACACAGCCTCGCGCCCCTTAGGGGCGCGCTGTCGGACCGCAAGGGACTTCGCCCGGCCTGCCCAGTACGGGAGCGAGGGCTCGGGGTGGCCGAGGACTCACCGAGTCGGGTCGCGGGCGGCACGTCGCCCAGTCGGTCCTGCCGGGGCGGGCGGGTCGCGGGGTCCCGTGCGGTCCCGGTCGGCGCGCTGAGCGCTCCGCTGGATGTGCCGCGATGGGCCGTCGGTCGGCTGCGGCGCCGCAGTGGCTGAGCGCGCAGTTCCCCGCGCCCCTTCGGGGCGCTGTCGGACCACAAGGGACTTCGCCGGGCCTGCCCAGCGGCCGAGGACTCACCGAGTCAGGTTGCGGCCGGGCGCGTCGCCCAGTCGGTCCTGCCGGGGCGGGCGGGTCACTGCGCTCCCATGCGGTCCCGGTCAGCGCTGAGCGCTCCGCTGGGGGCGCCGCGAGGGGCCGTCGGTCGGCTGCCGCGTCGTCGTGGCTGGGCGCGCCCGCGCGGCGGAGCCGCATATCGATACAGCCCCGCACCCCTTTGAGGCACGCGCCCCTTTGAGGCACGCCGTCCACGGTGCGGAGGCACGCCCCCGGGGGCAGACCGGGCCGAGGGTGCACGACTCTGCGCGCACCGGCGCACCGCCGTACGCCGCTTACCTCGCGGTCTGCTCCGGGAATGCTTGCCGGCTGTGTGCAAGGAACGCGCGCACCGAGGGGTTGTGTGCGCTCTTCCAGATCAGGGCGAGCAGTGCCGGTGATTCGACATCAACGATGGTGCGGGCGGTGAGCCGGTCGCGGTGGCTCTCGGCCATCGAGTCGCTGAGGATGGCGACGCCGAGCCCGCGGGCGGCGAGGCCGGCAATGGCATCCGCGGCGCTGGCTTGCAGCGCGATCGCGGGTTGGAGGCCCTGTGCGGCACAAGCCTGGTCGAAGACCGCGCGCAGGCCGGTGCCGGGTGGCATGCATACGATCGGGTGGGCGACCAGGTCGCGCAGGGTGACCCGCCGCTGTTCTGCCAAGGGGTGCCCGGCAGGGACTGCCGCGACGAGCCGTTCGCTGATGAGGGTCAGCGCCTCCACTCCGTCGGGGGTGGCGGTCGCGGCGCCGATGAGCGCCACGTCGACGGCGCCGGTACGCACCCCTTCGAGGAGCCGGTCGGAGCTGTCCTCCAGCACCGAGATCTCCACACCGGGATGCGCTTCGTGGAACGAGGCGAGGGCGTCGAACAGCGGGGTGAGGGTGCAGCCGGTGACCATCCCGACGCTGAGCCGCCCCTGGATCAGATCGGTCACCTCGCCCACCGCCTGGCCGACCGCGCCGGCCGCGGCGAGTGCGGCACGGGCGTGTTCGAGCGCGGCCTTCCCGGCGACGGTGAGGGTGACGGTGCGGGCGGACCGGTCGAACAGCTCGGCGCCGAGTTCCCGTTCGAGCTGGCGGATCTGGGCGCTGACGCCGGACTGGCTGATGTGCACCCGCTCGGCGGCACGGGTGAAGTTCCGCTCTTCGGCGACTGCGACGAAGTACTCCAGCTGCCTCAGCTCCATAACTACAGATTCTAGTTTATAGAAAATCCATCTGTTGGACTTCTGCCCGGCGGGCGACCACGCTGGGCAGTACGAGAGCCCGACACCAGGAGGAACCCATGCCGGAGTACGAACAGGCCATGCGGCCCGAAGACATCACCCGCTTGTTCGTCGAGCGATCCAACGTCGGTGACGCGGCGGGGGTCGCCGCGCTGTACGAAGAGAACGCGGTGATGGCCTACCCACCCGGCGAGGTGACGGTCGGGCGGGAAGCGATCCGTGCGCTGTGGGAGAAGGTGCTGGCCAACGCTCCCCGCTTCGAGCCGGAACCACCCCTGCCGACGCTGATCAGCGGTGACATCGCCCTCACCTCGACCCCGCCGAAGGACGGGGCCGGCGCCCGGGCCCAGGTCGTCCGGCGTCAGCCCGACGGAAGCTGGCTGCGCCTGCTCGACCAGCCCGAGTTCGTCCCGCCCACCCGCTGACCCCCTCGCCTCCGAGGGCGGGTGGGGCTTCACCGCGCCGGAAAGTAGGGAAGGTTGGAGCCCGCCCGTGCGGTCAGAGAGTTGGGAACTGGGCGTAGATCTTGCCTTTGGTGTCGTGGACGGTGACCTGGCTCACCCAGTGGGGGGAGTCACTGCCGGGCTTGATGTGGGCGATGGCGTACCAGACGCCCCAACCGGGCCTGCCGGGCAGCTCGATGAGCTTGCCGCGCACCGTGCCCCCCTCCGTCTCGATGTCGACGCCGGAGGCGGTCCCCTTGCCGCCGTAGTACAGACCGGAGAGGTAGGCGCGGCCGTCGGAGGACTCCGACTGCACCGTGACGCCGGGGGTGTTCCGGTCGATGTTGCCGTCGGCCACGCTGCGGAACTCCGGCTCCGGCGCGGAAGGCGTCGTCCAGTGCTTGCCCTTCGCCGTCAGCCAGAGCTGGAAGCCGGGAGCGGCCGTCACGCGTTCACCGGACGCGACGATACGGGGCGTCGGCGCCGGATCGGTCGAGGAGGCGGATGCGGACGGGGCCGGTGGGGCCGGTGCGGTGGGCGAGGACGCCGGTGGGGGCTTGATGCGATCGGCGTCGGAGTGCCCGCCGGGCAGCACGACGAGGGCCAGGGGCACCAGCAGCAGCCCGCACCCCGCGCCCAGCACGGTCGCCCCCCGCCTGCGCCGGATCCGCCGCCCGCGGCGCTCCACCGCCGCCAGTGGCAGCCTGGAGGGCGTGATGTCGTACGCGGCCTCGGCCAGTTCGGCACGCAACCGCTCGGTCTCGGCATGCTCCGCACCTGGATCTGCTTCGGTTCTGAGGTGATTCATCGGGGGGCTCCGGATACGGGACGGGAAGGATCGGAGACGCCGAAGGCAGGATGCGAGCGCAGGGCCGCGAGACCGCGCCGCGCATGCGTCTTGACCGTTCCGAGCGAGCAGTCGAGCAGCTCGGCGATCTCGGTTTCGGCAAGGTCCTCCCAGTAGCGCAGCACCAGCACCGTCCGCTGCCGGGCGGAGAGCGAGGCGAGCGCCTTGGTGACCATGGCGCGGCGCTCCACGGACTCGGCATGGCCGCCGTCCGGTTGCTGCACCTTCTCGGGCAGGAAGGGCATCAGCAGATGACTGACCCTTCTCCTGCGGATGCGGCTGAGGTTGTTGTTGACGAGTGAGCGCCGTACGTAGAAGTCGACCTCGTCGGGCGGTATGCGTTCCCAGCGCGCGTACGTCTTGGCCAGGGTGGTCTGCACAAGATCCTCGGCTTCGTGGAAGTCCCCGGTGAGCAGGAAGGCGGTCCGCAGCAGACGGGTCCAGGCCGCACGGGCGTAGGCGGCGAAGTCGGTGCTCCCGGGGGAGGCTGCGGGTCTCTCGTACTGCGGCACGGACGCGGTCCCTCTGAGTCGGGTACGGGGAGGAGGAGCCGGGGCGGGGACCAGGCGGGCCCCCGCCCGCGGGATCACGGTGTCGTCAACTGGGCGTAGACCGTGCCTTCGGTGTCGCGGACGGTGACTTGGGTCACGTAGTGCAGGGAGCCGCTGCCGGGCTTGATGTGGGCGGTGGCGTACCAGACGCCCCAACCGGGCCTGCCGGGCAGCTCGATGAGCTTGCCGCGCACCGTGCCGGCCTCCGTCTCGATCTCGACACTCGACGCGGTCCCCTTGCCGCCGTAGTACAGACCGGAGAGGTAGGCGCGGCTGTCCGTCAGCTCTGACTGGAGGGTGACGCCCGGGGTGTCCCGGTCGATGTTGCCGTCGACCACGCTGCGGAACTGCGGGTCGGGCGAGGAAGGCGTCGTCCAGTGCTTGCCCTCGGGGGTCAGCCAGAGTTGGAAGCCGGGGACGGCCGTCACGCGTTCACCGGACGCGACGATACGGGGCGTCGGCGCCGTCTTCTGCACCGCCGAGGCCGCCGCGGTCTGGGTGACGGCGGCGTGCGGTGCCTTGGCCGGCGCGGCGTGCGACACCGTGGCCATTCCCGCCACGGCGGCCGTGACCGCCGCGCCGGCCAGGTACTTCAGCATCCGGTTCATGAACGGGTGACTCCTTGTGGAACACGGACCCTTGGGGTCCAGGGTGGCTGATGACGGAGGGCGCCTCTCCACCCGTCCAAACTCCCGCGCGCCGCCTCCCGGATGACATGCCCGCCAAATTTCTTCACACGGGGTGCTACGCCGCCACTTCACCGCCCGGCCCACGAGCCCGACCGACCACAGGCGGGCCCCGAACCGACCGCAGGACATGACTGCCGCAGACCGGACGCACGCGTGCTCACGGCCGACGAGAAACTACGCGCCCGGAGAACACCACGGACGACCACCGCCCGCGCTGCCACCGCGCCGGACGTCAGTTCCCTCGCAGCCGGCGAAGGATGATGCGCGCCCCGGTCGGCAGCCGAGCTGAAGGTCTCTGTCCGTACGGCGTACCGAGCCATGGAGTCGCCGGTCGCGGCGGGTGCCCCGGTGTACGGCGGCCCTCGGGCACGACGGTGGTCACCGGCTACCGAACCCGGCTGACCGGACCGACCCGCGACGAGGCGGAGCCGCCCTTCCCGACCGGGCTGCCCGGCGGACCTCGCTCACCGGCGGTCGTGCCTGGACGACTTCGACGCCCGCCGGTACCGGACGAGGCGGTCGCACGGCTCTCGCCAGGCATCCTGCGGCAGTTGCCCGACCTCGTGGAACCCGCAGTGACCCGCGGTCGCCCGCGACAGCGCCGGTCCCCCGAAACCCGACGACCGGGCCCGAGCCGTGCCCCCGACCGAATCCCTCCCCCACACGGCCCGCGCGCTGCTCCAACTGGGCACGGAAACCGAGGTCTTGCCGTCCCCCACCGCATTGCGCGACCTACTGCCGCACACGACCGCCGCCCTGACCGCCCCCTACCAAAACCCGCCAGAACAACCGTGACGACGGCCGGCGGGCCGGCCTCGGCGCGCCACGGCATGGCGAACGCGCCGATCGACATGGTCAGGGGCCGCCGATGATGCCCCGTCGACTACGGACCTGTGTCGGTCGATCGCCTGCCGCGCCGCGTGGTCACCTTCCGGGCAAGGGTGTGACCGTGTCGGCCGGTGGTTGGTGGGTGGTGATCCAGCGGTTGGTGGATAGGGGGTCTTGGGGTTGGGGGTGGAGGGGGGTGTTCAGGTGGTGGGTGTGGTCGAAGGGGGTGTGGGTTGTGGTGTGCCAGCCCTGGTGGGTGAGGGTGGTCGCCGAGTCCGGGCGGGGGTCCGGGTCGAACAGGGCGAGGAGGTCGACGCCGATGCGTTCGCGGGCCGCCGTGTAGAGGGGGGAGTCGCGGACCGCGGCCGGCTCGACGCCCACTTTCACCTCGTAGACGAGGGAGCTGCCGGGGGCGCTGAGGGTGGTGACGGCGGTGATCAGGCGGCGTTCGGCGGCGGCCGGGAGGTAGAGGAGCAGGCCCTCGGCCAGCCAGGCCGTCGGGCGTGCGGGGTCGAAGCCCGCTGCGAGCAGGGCGTGCGGCCAGTCGTCCCGTCGTAGGTCCGCGGCGATCGTCACGCGCCGGGCGCGGGGTGCGGCGGACAGGGCGTCCAGGGTGTGCTGTTTGAAGGCGAGGACGGGCTCCTGGTCGATCTCGAAAACGGTGCTGCCGCTCGGCCACGGCAGTCGGTACGCGCGCGTGTCGAGGCCGGCACCGAGCAGCACCAGTTGGCGGGTGCCCGCCCCGGCACGGTCCTGCAGATGGTCGTCGAACACCCGGGTCCGCAGGCCGAAGTAGCGGCCGAGCCTGCCCCACAGGGGGTCGGCGTCCCCGCCCGGCACCTCGTCGGGGCGCACCGGCCAGTTCGCGCAGGCCGGGGCGGCGCGGACGAAGTGCTCGGCGTACTCGTCCCGGGCCAGCGCGTCGGGCCGGTGCGTCTCGATGGCCCTGGCGGCGGCCACCAGCAGCGCGGTCAGGCCGACGCCTGTCTCGACGCCCTTGGTGCCGTGGGGGGTTGCGGGCATGCCTCTTCCTCTTCGGGGTGCCGGGTCCATACGGCGGTGCGCTCGTACGCGGTGACGCGGGCGCCGTAGAGGCGCCGCATGAAGCCCAGGATCTGCTCGTCGGGGGTGTGCAGGGCGGTGGTGCAGTCGCTGAGGACCGTGATGTGGAAGCCCTTCTGGAACGCGGTACGGGCCGTGCTGTCCACGCAGACGTCGGTGAACAGCCCGGCGAGGGCCAGGTGTCCGGTGCCACGGCCGGCGAGGTGGTCCTCGAAGCCGGCGCTGAGGAAGGCGTCGAAGCAGGCCCGTTTGGTGAACACCCGCTCGCCCGGGGCCGGTTCGATCGGCGCGGCGAACTCGGCGCCCCAACTGCCCTCCAGGCACTTGGGTGGCCGTCCGCGCCGCTCGTCCCGGCGCCGCCAGGCGGGTCCCTGGTCGGCCGGGTCCCCGGTGAAGCGGACGAACACCACCTCGGTGCCGTGGTCCCGGGCCGCCGTGACCGCGCGCACGGTGTTGGCGACGACGGTCCGCAGTGCCGCCGGGTCACCGGGGTAACGGGAGGCCGCGAGCGGGCCGGTGCAGAAGTCGTTCTGCACGTCGACGACGACCAGCGCCGTGCCCCGGTGCGCCGCCGGCGTCATGGTGCGGCGGGCCGTGAGGCGGCGACGGTCTGCCCCGCCCCGGCGCCCGGCTCCACCTGCCCCGCCCCCGCCTCAGCACCCGGCTCCACCTGACCCGCCCCCGCCGCCGCACCCGGCTCCAGCGCGTCGAGGAAGGCGTTCACCACGTCCGTCGTGCGGTGGTGCCCGCCGGCGTCCGGGGTGAGGACGCCGTCCCGGCGGACCCGGGCGAGGGCCCGCTCCGCCGCTGCCCCGGCGCCAGGGCAGTGCGCGTGCCGCTCGGCGATCGCGGCGGCGGCCCGGACGGTGGCCACCGGGTTGACCAGGTCGCGTCCCGCCAGGTCGTCCGCCGAGCCGTGCACCGTCTGGTACTCGACCAGCCCGTGCGCATCGGGGTGGAGATGCACATTGCGGGTGCAGTGGTCCTCCTGGCGTCCGGCGCCGAACCGGTCGAGCAGGACGACATGCATGATGTCGGCCCACTCGTTGCCCGCCACCAGCACCGTACGGTCGGACGGGCCGTGCGCGATCAGGTTCCGGTTGACCGTGTCCGGTTGGAGGACCCGTACGTCGATGCCGTGGCGGTCGGCGAACTCGGCGGCCCAGTCGTCCAGCGCACCGTCCAGCAGATGGAACTTGTACGCCATCACGATCCGGTCCGGCCCCTCCTGCGGCCACTCACGCCAGGCCCGGCGCACCGCGTACTCCAGGACCTTCCCGGTGATCTCCCGGCTGAACTCCGTGACCCGACGGACGTGTCCGGGCCGGTGCTCGTTGTCACCGGTGTAGAAGCCCTGCGCCTGGTCCCGGACCAGCAGCGCCCTGGCCCCGCCCGCGTCGAGCGCGTCCACCTTCACGGCCCGTAGCCGCTGCCGGACCAGGTACAGGGTCTGCGCGTTGATCGCCGTACGGAAGATCACCCGGGTGCCCGCCGCGGCCCGTGCGCGGACGAACCGTTCGTAGTGGTCGGCGTCCTCCTGGGTCAGCCGGCGCATCTCCTCGATGCCGTCGCCGTCCCGTGCGGCGGACCGCGACCGCAGGGAGACGTACGAGTGGTAGGTGCGCGGCGAGCGCACCACCACTACGTCCCTGCCGTACATCCGGGCGAACCCGTCCAGGACCCGCTCGAAGACCGCGGCGATCTCCGCGCCCGTGCCCCGGCCGACAGCCAGGCCGACGATGTGTTCCGCGCTGCTCATGGCGACTTCCGGCCGCCCGTGTCAGGCCATGGACCCGGCGCTGGGCCCCACCCCGGCGACCAAGTGGTCACCGGGGATGCCCGCCTTGTCCGGGGCGTAGTAGTCGCGGATGCCCTCGACCCAGGTCGGCACGGTGATCCGGTCGTCGGCGGTGGGGCCGAAGGCGTCGAAGAGGGCGTCGATGTTGCCGCGTTCGAAGCCGATCGCCGTCATCAGGGCCATGAAGTCCGGGCGTTCGATCAGCCCGTCGCCGTCCGGGTCGCCGAGGGCGGCGAGGGCCTGGGCGAACCCGGTGATCGTGGCGTCGAAGCGTTCGGGCGAGAGCACACAGGCGGTGTACTCCTCGAAGCTGATCACGCCGTCTCCGTTGGCGTCCAGTTCGGTCAGCAGCGTGGTCCAGTACCGTTCGAAGGCGGCCCGCATGGCGTCCTTGGCCGCCTGGCCGCAGCGGGGTGCCGCGGCGACGACCCGGTCGCCCATGAGCGTGAAGTCCTCGGCCTCAAGGACTCCGTTGCCGTTCGCGTCCAGCAGGGAGAAGACGAGGGCTACTCGCTGGGTGGCCTCTGCGCGCATGACTTCGTGACCTCTCGTGAGGGTGCGTCGGGGAATGGGGGGACGGGCGGGACCTGCGCCCGCTCCGTACGGCCGGACTCCGCCCGGCCCGCATCATGATTGCCGTGGGGCCCCGCGGCGTGTGGGCTATGCGGTGATGTATCGCCGGATAGGTGGAATCAGCCGGATTCTGTGGCGTGTTGCGGTGGGGGCGTGCACGCGCGTGGCGGTCGCGGCGGTGAAGGTCAGTCGGCGGCGGTACGGGACGTCCGGCCGCCGCGGGTTCCGCCCGGGCGGCGCCCGGCCGCGGCCAGGGCCAGTGTGACCGCGAGCGAGGCCGCCGCCATCGCGGTCATCCCCGTGGCCGGCGAGGTCAGTTGGGCCACCGAGCCGGCCAGCGCGGCGCCCACGCCCTGCATCGTGATCATGCCGGCCGAGTGCAATCCCAGGGCGTGGCCGCTGAGTTCGTCCGGGGTCAGGGTCATCAGCCGCTCCTGCTGCACCAGGCTCGCGCCGAAGCCGACGGAGGCGAGGGCGACACAGACCGCGGCAAGCGGGACCGCGGGACGCAGCGCGAAGATCACGTACGGGGCGGCGAGCAGCACCAGCAGCGGTGTCGCCAGCCGGGCCCTGAGCGGCCCCGGCAGCAGCCGGCCAACGGTCACGTCACCGGCGAGCATGCCGAGCGCCGCGCAGGCGAACAGGGTGCCCGCGGCGTCCGGTGCGTACGACACGTAAAGGGACTCGCAGCCGACGACCAGACCGTTGGGGATCCACAGGCCCAGGTAGGTCAGGCGGCTCGGGCGGGCCGACCACAGGACGGCGTTGGTGCGCCAGGTCTCCGCGACCGAGGGGCGGCCGACCGCCCGGGGCGGGCGCGCGGTCAGGCCCAGGCGCAGGGCGAGGGCCGCCGCCAGGTAGAGGACGGCCGCCAGCAGCAGCGAGGCGCGCGGGGAGAGTACGGCGACCAGGACGCCGCCCGCCGCGTACCCGGTGATCTGCATGATGCCGGACATCATGTTGAACACCGAACGCCCCAGCAGATAGCCGTCCTTGGTCAGGATCTCGTTCAGCAGTCCCCAGCGGACGCCGCCGCCGAGGGAGGCGACGAGGCCGAGGACGAGGACGACGCCGAAGAGCGCGGCGATCGGCAGGCCGGGCAGGGCGAGGACCGCCGTGCCGGCCGCGAAGGACAGGGAGATGCCCGTCAGCGCGGCCCGCGGGCGCAGCCGGTCGGAGCCGGACAGGAGCAGGGTGGCGCCCAGCACCTGGGCGAGCGACGGGCCGAACATGCTCAGGGCGGACAGCAGCGGCGAGTCCGTCGCCCGGTACACCAGCGTCCCGAGGGCGAGACCGCTGACGGTCTGGGCGGCGGTGTGCGCGGCGGTGGCGAGAAAGAGCGGCGCGAACTCCGGCGTACGGAACAGACCCCGGTACCCCGACCGCCCGGAGCCCGACCGCCCCCCGAGCGGACGGTCGCTCGACGGGCGGTCGGTGGCCGGACGCTCACGCTCCGGGGAGGGGCGATCCCCGGGTGGGCGCTTCAGGGCCGGACGGTCCCCGAGCGGGGGCTCCGGGGAGAGACGGTCCCCGGACGGGCGCTCCAGGGCCGGACGGTCCCCAGGTGAGGACTTCGGGGAGGGGCAGACGGCGGAGCCCGCCCTTGCGGCGGGCGCGCGGTCGCTCGACGGGCGGTCGGTGGATGGACGCTCACGCTCCGCGGAGGGACGGACCCCGGATGAGGGCTCCGGAGAGGGGCGGACGGCGGAGCCCGCCCTTGCGGCAGATTCGCCGTTGCTCGGCGGGCGGTCGGCTGCCGTATCGGCGAGGGGCGCACGCTCCAAGGCCGGGCGGCCGGAAGTCACGCTGCCGGAAGGCGGACGGTCGCGCGACGGTCGGCCGGAAGACGGGCGGTCCTGAGCCGCACCGTCCGGAGTCGAGCCTCCCGGGGTCGCACCGCCCGGAGCCGCGCCGTCCGGCGTCGGGCCGTCCGGCGTCGGGCCGTTCAGAGCCGGACCGCCCAGAGCCCCGCCGCCCACTGTCACACCACCCGGAACCGCACAATCCGGAACTGGGCCGTCCGCTGTCGCGCCGTTCAGAGCCGGACCGCCCAGAGCCCCGCCACCCGCTGTCACACCACCCGGAACCGGGCCGCCCGCTGTCGCGCCGCCCGGAGCCGCACCATCCGGAGCCGGGCCGCCCAGAGCCGCGCCGTCCGCTGTCGGGCCGGCCGGTGTCGGGGGGCTCTGGGTCGGTTCGACCCCGGGCGGGCCGGGTGGGGGCGGGGCAGGTGGGGGCGTTGGGGAGAGGGGGTTTGGGGTGGGGGTCTTGCCGCGGGGTGGGGTGGTTGGGGGCATGGGCGGAGTCTTGGGGCGGCTGAGCGGGGGCCGTTATTGTTTCGCCCTGGCGCGAAACGTCGTACGGGAGGAGACCGCCGTGGGCTGGTGGCAGATCAACGCCGACACGCTGGCCGGGAGCCGCTTCGTGCTCTCCCCGCTCGCCGAGACCTTCGCCGCCCTGAAGCTGCTGCACGCGGGCAGCGGGACGCATCCCGGCGAGGCCGAGTGGCTGCGCACGCATCTGCCCGCCTACCGGGCGCGGCTCGCGGCCGACCCGGTCACCGCGCTGCTGGTGCGGGCCGGCCTGGGCCGGCAGCGGTCCCTGCGGCCGGAGCCGTGGCGGCCGGGCGGCCGGGAGGTCGAGGGCTGGAACGCCGACTTCCTCACTCCCCCGCCGCGCGACGGCGAGACCTTCGATCAGGGCGTGGCGCGGGTGCGGGCGGCCCGCCCCGAGGCGGCGCGGGCCGATCTGCGGGTGGCCCTGGCCGGGCCGGTCCCCGCCGCACTGCACCGCGACGACCTGCCCGAGCGGGCGGCCACGCTCCTGGAGTACGTCTGGACGAGGACCGTACGGCCGTACTGGGAGCGGCGCCGGCGCGTCCTGGAGGCGGATGTGGTCGCGCGGACCGCGCAGGTGAGCCGGGGCGGCTGGGCGGCGGCGCTGGACGCGCTCGCGCCGGGGCGCACGCGCTGGCTCGGCGAGAACCGGCTCCAGGTGAACCGGCACGAGTACCCGCCCCGGGAGATCTCCGGCGCGGAGTTGGTGTTCGTGCCGGTGACCGTGCAGACGGGCTGGGTGTCCTGGGAGGAGCGGGACCGGTACGCCGTGATCTACCCGTGCGCCGGGGTGCTGACGGACGTACGGGACCGTGTGGTGCCCGCGAGCCTGGGCGCGCTGCTCGGGGCGGCCAGGGCCGAGGTGCTGGTGCTGCTCGGCTCCCCGATGAGCACGACGCAGGTGACGGCGGTGACCGGGCAGGGGCTCGGTTCGGTCGGGCGGCATCTGAAGGTGCTGCTGGAGGCGGGACTGGTCGAGCGGCGGCGGGCGGGCCGGTCGGTGCTGTACTCGCGGACCGCGGCCGGCCAGGTGCTGGTCGAGGCCGGAAGGCCGTGACGCGCCGGCGGCCGGCCGCGGCGGCATCGTGACCCGGCCGCTCCCTCAGGTCCGCGGCTGCGCATAGCATCCGGTCATGACGACTACCGACCAGAACGGCTCCGTGCTCGACGTCGAGATCGACGCCCTCCAGGGCGGCCCCGCGGATCTGCCGCAGTACGCGGGCCAGGCCGTGCTCATCGTGAACGTGGCCTCCAAGTGCGGCCTGACCCCGCAGTACTCGGGGCTCGAACGGCTCCAGGAGCGGTACGCGGCGCGGGGCTTCACCGTGCTCGGCGTGCCCTGCAACCAGTTCCTCGGGCAGGAGCCCGGCAGCGCCGAGGAGATCGCCGAGTTCTGCTCCGCGACGTACGGCGTGACCTTCCCGATGACCGAGAAGGTCGAGGTGAACGGGGCGGAACGGCATGCCCTGTACGAGCGTCTTGCCGGTTTCGCCGACGCCGAGGGGCACAGCGGCGACATCCGCTGGAACTTCGAGAAGTTCCTGATCGGGCGGGACGGCACGGTGGTCGCCCGGTTCGCGCCGCAGACCGAGCCGGAGTCGGCGGAGGTCGTGGCGGCCATCGAGGGTCAGCTCCGCTGAGCGGCGGCCCACGCGGTTGACCTTGCCCCTGGGGCAGGGCTGAGCGTCCTTGTCACCGGGCGGAAGGACCGCCCGGTGACGGAGGGCGGGTGCGCCGGGCCGAAGGAGAGGCTGCTGTGGTGGACGAGGAACTGCTCACCATCGGCGTGTTCGCCGCCAGGTCCCGGCTCTCGGCCAAGGCCCTGCGGCTGTACGACCGTCTGGGGCTGCTGTGCCCCGCGTACGTCGACGAGGCCAGCGGCTACCGCTACTACCGTGCCGACCAGGTCGAACGGGCCCGTCTCGTGGCCATGTTGCGGCAGTTGGACATGCCGCTCGCGCGGGTCGCCGAGGTGGTCGGGGCGGACGGGGCCGAGGCCGCCGACCGGCTCGCCGCGTACTGGGCGGACGTCGAGTCGCGGCTGGCGGGGCAGCGGACGCTCGTCGAGTACCTCCGTGGACGGCTGTCGGGGAGGAGTTCCGAGATGTACCGGATGTTCGAGGTCAGGACGGTGGAGGTGCCCGAGCAGGTGGTGCTCACCGAGACCCGGCACACGCTGGCGGACGAGTTGCCCGCGTGGATCGGGGCGTCGCTGGGCCGGCTGGAGGCGGCGGCGCGGGAGTGCGGGGGTGTCGTCGGGGCGCCGTACGTCGTGTACCACGCGGAGGTGTCCATGGAGAGCGACGGGCCCGCGGAGTCGTGCGTGCCGGTGGCCGACGAGGCCGCGGCGCGGGAGTGGGCCGCGCGGCGCGGGCGCGCCTGGCAGACGCGGGTGCGGGTGGAGCCCGCGGCCCGGCTGGCGTACACCCGGATCACCAAGGCGCAGGTGGCGCACCCGCAGATCCTCGCCGCCTTCGAGGCGGTTCAGGAGTGGCTGACGGCGCGGCGGCTGGAGCCGGCGGGGCCGTGCCGTGAGGTGTACTTCGCGGACTGGGACGCGGCGGCGCCCGGGGACGCGGTGTGCGACGTGGCGTTCCCGGTACGGTGACGCAGCTCATGCCGGTGGCGCCGAATGACCCTTGAAAAGGGGCGAGCCCCCTCGGCAAGGACGGCGAACTGGTCGAGAGGGCTCTGGGTCAAGCGTGTGCAGTTGTTGTCGCTTGTGCAGGTGTAAACGGTGGGGTTGTGGTTGGTGCGGTTGTCCGGCGGAATCCGGCGGGGCCAGAAAGGTTTCCCTACGCCTTGACCGACGCCACGAAGGCGTTCCACACGTCGGTGGGGAAGGCCAGGACCGGTCCCTCGGAAACCTTGGAGTCGCGTACGGCGAGTCCCTCGGGTGCGGGCGACTTGACCTCGACGCACGCCCCGTTCCCTGCGGAATAGGAGGACTTCGTCCACGTCGCCGTGGCGCCCTGAAGCAGTGCCATGTCCACTCCTGTTGCGAGTTTCTGTCGTGCGATTCGCGCCAACGGTCTTCCAGTTGGCGTGATCGACGCTACTCGCCACCCCTCCCTCGCGGAGGAGTCGTTCACTCGACTGGATGGCATATTCCAGGGGAGTCTTCCACCGGAACGATGGGCCCGTGTACGATGCGGCGCCCCGCTCCGCGGAAGGCTCAACGGGCATAGCTCTTCGCCACATCCGAGATGAACTGCCGGGATTGTTCCACATTGAGGGACTGTGCCCGCAGATGTTCGTACATCACCGCGTACTTCTGAACGTCGTGCGCCTTCTCCAGGTACAGGTCGCTGGTGACCCCCTCCAGGTACACCACGCTGGAGTCGGCCGCGTCCGCGAACTCCAGGATCGCGTACTGCCCGTTGAGCCCGGGATGCGCCCCGCACTCGAACGGCAGCACCTGCACGGTGACATGGGGCAGATGGGACATCTCGATCAGATGCTCCAGCTGCTCGCGCATCACCAGTTCGCTGCCGACGAGCCGGCGCAGCGCCGCCTCGTCCAGCACCACCCACAGCCGCAGCGGGTTGTGCTCGGCGCTGATACGTTCCTGTCGCCGCATCCGCACCTGGACCCGCTTGTCGATGTCCTCGGTCGACGTCTCCGGCAACGCCCCCTGCACCAGGGCCTCCGCGTACGCGCGGGTCTGCAACAGGCCCGTGACGAGCTGGGGTTCGTACACCCGCAGCGACTCGGCGTCGGTCTCCAGACCGATGTAGACGCTGTACGGGATGTCCCCGAACGCATGCCACCAGCCCTGCTGCCGCGAGTCCCGGGCCATCTCCATCAGCGAGTCGACGATCCGCTGGTCCTCGACCTCGTACACCCCGCACAGGTCACGGACGTCCCGCTGGCTGATGCTGCGCCGCCCGTTCTCCAACCGGCTGATCTTCGACTGCGACACCAGCAGTCGCTCCGCCACCTCCTCCGCCGTCATGCCCTTGAGCTCGCGGAGCCTGCGCAGCTCCTGGCCCAACCGGCGTCGCCTGACGGTGGGATTGACATTGGACGCCACGGGATGTGCACCTCCGGCTGACTGCCTGTTACCTGGCACTTTGCGTATCTGCTGTTGAGCAGACTGCCACCAAGGTGCTTATTACCGCTGGCAAACGGTGGATATGCGGCGCGTACGCGTCAGTTCGGGCACAGACGGCCGAGCGGGACGGCGAGACCAGGGTCTCACCGTCCCGCTCGGACCAGCGGCTCCCGAACCGGGTCTGGGGACTGACGGTGCGGCATACGGTGGTGCTTCCGTGCGGCCGGGTGGCGCGCGGTGCCGTGGAAACTGCGGCTCAGTGGACCACGGCGCGCGCCATCGAACCGCGGCGCGGCTGCATCGGAACCCCGCGCGCGGGTTCCACCGCGGGCCGGGCGCCGGGCCCGGCCTGCTGCCGGCCGGCCGCGGCGGGGCCGCGACGCGGCTGGGCAACCGCACCGTTCTGGACGTCCATCACGGCGTGCGCCACGAGGCCGCCCATCGGGTCGTGCCTGATCAGGTCCCGCAGCCGGGAGCGGGACGAGCGTCCCTCGTTGCCCGGATACAGGTGCTTGCCGAGGCCGACCGCGTGCGCCAGGGCGGCGAGCGCCGCGGTCCGCGGGTCCGGCGGCACGCCGGTGCGGATCGCGGAGTCCAACCGGGCACGGATCTCCCGGCTGATGTCGGTGTCCGTCGCCTGATAGCGAGTGGTCGGCAGCACCCCGCACATCTGGCCCGGCACGGCGGCGACCATGCCGCACCGCTCCAGATGCGAGAGGTAGGTCTGGCGAAGCCCCAGGCGGGGCCCGCCGATCCAGTGGACGGCACGCACCGGAGCGCCGCGCCTGCGCAGCAACTCCAACGCGCTGTCCAGAGTCGGATCTCCTGTCGGCCGTGGCACCACCACGGCGATACGATCCCCGTCTGGGGCTATCCGTCCGGCCAGCGCCAGCTCCACTAGCTGTGCTCCGGCCAGACCGAGGTCGAGCGACTGCGGCTGCGCAGTGGTACCCGTGGTCGGGTCCAGTGCCAGCAGCAGAAGCTCCTCCGGAAGTGTTCTGCGGCTCCTGCCCATCCATGCCTCCCCGCGTGGATGAATGACAGGGTGACCCCTCTCACATTGGTCTGTCGAGGGTGCGTGACCGGTTCGTAAGGGAACCGGTAGGTATGTCGTTCTCGTCTACCCCATGGGTTTGGCCCATACACAGGACACTGGTACATGGTTCGGACAGCGGTGGGGGACGCGGTCCGGGCGGGGTCAGCGGTCAGCAACGGTCGGTTCGGCAGCCGTACTCAGGACGTGCGGCACATGGAGGAGGCATCGGTGGCGGGCGAGTCCCCCGACAGGTCGAAGCAGCGCGAGTCGTCGGGAGAACCGACGCCGGGGAGCGCGGGCGCGGTTCCCGACGCGCGGGATCCGCGGCTCGCGGTGGCCCGCGCGTCCGAGTCCCACGGGGGTGCGGACACGGCGACCAAGGTGCTCTCGACACGGGAGGCGTCCCCCGACGCCCCGACGCCCTCCGGGCAGCGAACCCGCACCGGTGGCCGGCCGGGGTCCACGACCACGGGCGAAACGGAGAGCCGGGACGGGACCGAGGACACGGGCGGGACCGGGGACCGGGCCGGGGCCAGGAACACTGGCGGAACCGAGAGCCGGGGCGGGGCCGGGGACACCGACGGGACCAAGGGCCGGGCCGGGACCGGGAAGACGGCCGAGGCCGAAAGCCGGGGCGGAGCCGGGAAGACGGGCGGGACCGGGGACCGGGCCGGGGACCGGAGCGGGCGTGTGGAGGCGGCCGGGAACACGGCCCAGACCGAGAGCCGAGCGGGGGTCCGCAGCGGGAGCGCCGAGACGGACGGAAACACGGCGGGGGCCAACGCGCGCGCCGTCGGTGCGGCGGAGGCCGGGGACACGGGCGAGACCAAGGGCCGGGGCGAGGCCGAGGGCCGGGCCGGGGCCGGGAAGACGGCCGAGGCCGAGGGCCGGGCCGGGGCCGGGGACACGGGCGAGACCGAGGGCCGGGGCGGGAGCGCGGAAGTGGCTGGGGAATCGGCGGGGGGCGCCTCGCGTGCCGGTGCGGTGGAGGCCGCGGCGGCGGACGGCGTCGGTCCGGAGACCGACGGGACGGGAGCGCGTCTGGCGGCTGCTGTGGCGGCCTGGGTGCGCTCGGGTGACTCCGACGGCGCTGAGCCCGCTGGAGCGCCCTCCAAGCCGCTTCCCGGGGCCGCTGAGCCTCGACCGGAGGACTCCGCCGCCTCGAAGGCGCCCTCCGCTTCCGGAACCGACCCCGAGGACGCGGACCGCACCTCGGATCCCGCGACGGCCTCCGAACGGACGACTGCCCGTCAGACGCCCGCAGCCACCGACACGAGCGCGGCCCCCGCAAAGAGCACGGGCTCCAAGCCACACGCGGACTCCGCAACGGCGGACTCCGAGGCGGGGGCGAACGGCAAGGCGGACTCGGGCTCCAAGTCGGGCACGGGCTCCGGGCCGGATACGGGGTCCAAGGCGAACGCGGACTCGTCGGCGGCCGACTCCGACGTGGACGCCGGCTCCGAGGCGGGGGCGAGCCGCGGCGCGGGCGCCCGTGCGGCGGCCGGCCGGGAGGCGGGCGTCGCCCGTGCCGCGGAGGCGGCCATAGCCGGCCCCTCGGTTTCCGGCGCCCGGACGGACGACGAAACCGAGGCAGGGGCCGAGGACGCCGCGGGCACCGATACTTCTCAGGCGTCCGGCACCGAGGCGGGTGCCGACGCCTCCGCAAAGACCCGCGATGCCGTGGCCGCCGACGCCGCCCCCGACTCGGCCGACCAGGCGGACGCCGGCTCCGCGGCAGGCGACGACGCGACGACCGACGCCGACGCCAAGACTGGTGCTGCCTCCAGGACGGATGCCGGCCACGGCTCCTCCCCCGGTGCCGACGCCTCCGCAAAGGCCCGCGATGCCGCGGCCACCGACGCCGCCCCGGACTCGGCCGACCAGGCAGACGCCGGCTCTGCAGCAGGCGGCGGGGCGAAGGCCGGCGTCAAGGCCGGTGCTGCCTCCGGGGTGGATGGTGGTTCCAAGGCCGGTCATGGCTCTTCCTCGGGTGCCGGTGCGCAAGGCGACGCCGGGGCCGGTGCCGGGCGCGAAGGCGGGGCCGGGGCGCAGGGGGTTGATCAGCCGACCGCTGTTTTCAAGGCCGTGCGGGTGCCCGCGGACGCGCCGGTCGATCAGCCGACGACCATGCTCAAGCTGGGCGGCGCAAAGAAGCCCGGCGGCGCCGAGACCGACGCCGAGCGGACCAGCAAGTTCGTCGCGCTCAAGCCGCTCGACGACCCGGCCACCCGCAGGCCGCCGGCGCCCCCCGCCGACGCCACCGCCCGCGTCCCCCAGTTCGGCCCCGAGCGCACCACCCAGCAGCCGCTCCCGCCCAAGCCGCCGCTGGACCTGCTGGCCGAGCTGACGAACACGCCGCCGCCCCCGCAGACCCCGGTCCGCACCATCGTGCGCCGGATCAAGATCTGGACCCCGCTGGTCCTCCTGCTGGCCGTCGTCTTTGCGATCGTGCAGGCGGTGCGCCCGCTGCCCGCGCCGAGCCTCGACCTGACCGCCGAGGAGAACTACACCTTCGACGGCGGCAAGGCGTCGATCCCGTGGCCGTCCGGCGGTCAGGGCGCGCTCGACGTACAGGGCATCGGCTCGTTCGGCTCGTCCGGCGAGCAGAAGCCCGTGCCGATCGCCAGTGTCGCCAAGGTCATGACCGCGTACCTGATCCTGCGCGACCATCCGCTCAAGGGCGGCGACGGCCCGAAGATCCCCGTGGACCAGACGGCCCAGGACCAGGCGACGGCGGACGGCGAGTCCACCGTGGAGGTCCGCGCGGGCGACACCATCACCGAACGGGAGGCGCTCGAAGGGGTGCTGATCGCGTCCGCGAACAACGTGGCGCGGCTGCTCGCCCGCTGGGACGCCGGTTCGGAGAAGGCGTTCGTGGCGAAGATGAACGCCGCCGCCAAGGACCTGGGGATGACCCACACGACGTACACGGACCCGTCGGGTCTGGAGAAGACGACGGTCAGCACGGCCGTGGACCAGGTGAAGCTGGCGAAGGCCGCGATGCAGGACGCCACCTTCCGGGAGGTCGCCCGGATGATGGAGTACACCGACTACAAGGGCACCAAGCACAGCAACTGGAACCGTCTGGTCGGCTACAACGGCGTGATCGGCATCAAGACCGGCACCACCACCGCGGCCGGCGGCAATCTGGTCTTCGCGGCGACCCGGGAGGTCGGCGGGGAGACGCGGACCATAGTCGGCGCGGTGCTCGGCCAGGGCCCCGGCGGTGCGGACAACACGATCATCAGCGGCGCCCTGGACGCGGGCGACAAGCTGATCCGGGCCGCGCAGGGCGCGCTGAAGTCGGCGACGATCCTGAAGAAGGGCGATGTCGTCGGGTACGTCGACGACGGGCTCGGCGGCCGTACGCCGGTCGTGATCACGAAGGACGTCACGGCGGTCGGCTGGGCGGGTCTCAAGGTCGGGCTGTCGTTCGTCACCGACGATGTGCCGCACTCCGCGAAGGCGGGCGCGAAGGTCGGCACCCTCACCGTGGGTGACGGTTCGAACGGCGCGGTCAAGGTGCCGGTCGCCTTGCAGAAGGACCTCGCGGAGCCCGGTTTCACGGACAAGCTGACCCGGCTCGGCTGACCCGCCGCGCCCGGTCCGTCCCCGCACCCCGTCGACGGGGCCCCCACCCGGGGGCCGCGTGGCGGGGTGCGTGCTAGCGTCACGAATCGGGGCAGGTCGCCGGTCAAGGGACAGGGCCGCGAACTGGCCGGTAAGCGGCCGGAAACACCGGGGAACACGGCCGAGAACAAAAGACGGGACACGGGGAGTGCCTTCAGGTGGCCACTGCGGAGCCGACACGCGCCGACGACGCCGATCCGGGCCCGGGATCCGGCTCGCGAATACGCCTGCCCGCAACCGACGTTGACGCCCGCACGGGCCCCGCGGACGACCGTGCGTCCCGCCCGGCCGGGCTGCTCGCCGTCGCCGAACCCCTGCGGCAGCGGCTGTTGCGGCATCCGGCACTCTCCGTCACCGCGCTCGCCGGTGTGCTGCACATCATCTGGTTCTTCACGTTCGCCAACAGCGGCGGCGACCTCGCGGCGCAGGACGCGTGGGCCGAGTTCGTCGGCCGGCACCCCGACTCGGCGTACAACCTCGCCTGGTACGGCGGGATGCACCCGGTGTCGTACAGCGTGGTGTCGCCGTATCTGATGTCGGTCCTCGGTGTCCGTACGACCATGATGGTCGCGGGGACGGTGTCGGCGGGGCTGCTGACCATGGTGCTGATCCGCAGCCGGTCGGTGCGCAATCCGCTGTGGGCGGCGTTGGCCGGGGTCTTCGCGCTGCTGTGCAACGCGTTGTCCGGCCGGGTGACCTTCGGTCTCGGCACGCTGTTCGGGCTGGGCGCGGTCGCGGCCGTCTTCTGCTGGCCCTACCGCTGGCGCCACAAGCGGTGGGCGAAGGCCCTGGTCGCGGCGCCGCTGGCCGCGCTGGCCACCATGGCATCGCCGGTCGCGGGCCTGTTCGTGGGCCTGGTCGCGGTGGCGTTGTTCCTGCAGAAGCGCCGCCCGGGGGCCTGGGCGCTGGGGCTCGCGCCGTCCGCGGTCGTCGCCGTCGCGGCCTGGCTGTTCCCGTTCTCGGGCACCCAGCCGATGGGTCTCGGCTCGATGGCCCTGCCCCTGCTGTACGGGCTGCTGTGTCTTTTCCTGGTGCCGAAGCAGTGGACGACGGTCCGGCTGACGGCCGGGGTGTACAGCCTCGCGGTGCTGCTGGTGTGGCT
The DNA here is from genome assembly GCF_044765425.1 of Streptomyces sp. NPDC102462. Taxonomy (NCBI): domain Bacteria; kingdom Bacillati; phylum Actinomycetota; class Actinomycetes; order Kitasatosporales; family Streptomycetaceae; genus Streptomyces; species Streptomyces sp. NPDC102462. Next base: position 31,284 of record NZ_JBIWKB010000038.1, read on the forward strand.
GGTCAGTTCGCAGATCGGGTCGAACATCTCCCGGCTGGCGATGCTGTTCGCGGGGGTGGCGTTGGTCGCGGCGCTGCCCTTCGCGGTGCCGCGGTCACGCAAGTGGTACGCGATCGTGCTGTCGTTCCTGGGGTTCGCCGGCTGGATCGGCTTCAAGTCGGTCGATGACATCGTGCACACGACGCCGGCGGCCTCCTGGGCGCGTGAGCTGGCCCCGCTGGTCAACGAGTTGCAGCAGGTGGACGCCGAGAAGGGGCGGGTCGAGGTGGTCCCGGCGCGCTCCCACCGGGAGGCGTCGGCGCTCGCCCCGTACGTCAATCTGGCGCGCGGCTGGAACCGGCAGGCCGACATGGAGCGCAACCCCCTCTTCTACGACGACACGCTCAACTCGGCGAACTACCACGAGTGGTTGCAGCGCTGGGCCGTCCACTTCGTGGTGCTGCCCAAGGGCGAGCCGGACGGTGACGGCGGTGAACGGGAGCGGGAGCTGGTCCAGCGCGGGCTGCCGTATCTGAAGCAGGTCTGGGGCGACGCCAACTGGCAGTTGTTCCGGGTGACGGACCCGGCGCCGCTCGCCGAGCCGAACGCGGTCGTCGACCGGGCGGAGCAGGGCGAGCTGACCATCGAGGTGCGCAAGGCGGGCCGGGTCCTGATCCGCATCCCGTACTCGCCGTGGCTGAGCATCGTGGACGCCGACGGCAAGAGCCTGAAGCCGCCGCAGGAGACGCAGACCTCCAAGCATCGCGCCGACGGGATGCCGAAGACGTACGAGAACGTCAACGGCTGTCTGATGGAGACGGCGGAGGACGCCAAGGGCGACAAGTGGACGATGCTGCTGGCCCCGCGGGCCGGGACGTACCGTCTGGCGGCGCCGTACCAGCTGCCGCGGGGCACGCCGTGCCCGGACGAGCTGAAGCGGTGACCGGCGCCGGTCAGGCGTCGGACGGTCCGGTGGCCCGCAGTTCGGCCACATAGCGGTCGGTGCCGGGGATCGTCGGGATGAACGGCGCCACCAGTTCCACCCGGCCGAGGCCCGAGTCCCGTACCTGTTGGTCGAGTCCGGTGAAGTGCCGTTCCCAGCACTGGCGCGGGTCGCTCTCCAGGAACCAGAGCAGGGTGAGGCGGGTGTCGGTGCCCTCGACCTGTTTCACATAGGTCATGCGGTCGCCGGGCAGCGGTGTCGGGCGGAACACGGTCACCAGGGCGGCCGGGGAGCCCGCCAGCCGCTTGGGCAGGTGGCGGCCGCGCAGCCACTCCAGCAGGGCGGCCCGGCCGCCGCCCTGCTCGGCGTCCACGACCTCCAGGACCAGCCCGGCATAGGGGTGGTCGAGGGCGTGGTGGTCGCGGGGGCCGGCGGCGCCGTCCCGGTAGACGGTCGCCTCGTGGTCCTGGAAGGCCGTGAAGACATGGGTGCGGTCCTGGTAGACGCGGGCGTCGCGGTTCAGGCGCCGGTTGATGGCGACCGTCCAGCGCATGTGGTCGTCGTAGCGGCCGTCGGTGATCCAGTACGTGGAGAGGTAGCAGCCGGCGGTGACCGGCCGGGCCACGGCCGACTTCTCGGGGTAGCGCAGGAGTTGCAGGTCTCGGGTGGCCACCCAGCGGCGGCCCGCGTACATCCAGGGCATGGCCATCGCCCCGGCGTAGTAGTGGTCGTCCTCGTACCAGCGGTTGTAGGCGTACTCGTGGCCGGGGTGCGGTTCGACCATGGTGATCAGGGCGTGTCCGGGGCGGACCCCGTAGGGGCCCACGGCGGCCAGTTCGGCGTACAGCTCGCTGCGGGTTTCCTCACTCATGCCGTTCCCCTCCGTCGTCCGGTGCTCTTCCTGACTCCTGCTCTTCCTAACTCCTGCAGACGCCCATACTCTGACGCTCCGTCAGATAAAGCGCCAGGGCCGGGACAGCCAGGAGGTCCGCCATGTCACTGCTCGCGGGCAAGACCGTCGTCGTGTCGGGGGTGGGGGCCGGGCTCGGCCACCAGGTCGCCGCGGCCGTCGTACGGGACGGGGGCAACGCGGTGCTCGGGGCGCGCACCGAGGCGAACCTCGCCAAGAGCGCGGCGGAGATCGACCCGGCGGGCGCGCACACGGCGTACCGGGCGACCGACATCACCGACGAGGAGCAGTGCGGGGCGCTGGCGGGGCTGGCGCGGGAGCGGTTCGGACGGATCGGCGCCGTGGTGCATGTGGCAGCGTGGGACTCCTACTTCGGCGGGCTCGAGGACGCGGACCTTGCGACCTGGGGGTCGGTGCTCGATGTGAATCTGCTGGGCACGCTGCGGATGACCCGGGCCTGTCTGCCCGCGCTGAAGGCGGGCGGCGGTTCGGTGGTGTTCATCGGGACACAGTCGGCGGTGGCGGCGCCCACGCAGGTGCAGCAGGCCGCGTACGCCGCTTCGAAGGGGGCGTTGACCAGCGCGATGTACTCGCTGGCGCGCGAGCTGGGGCCGTACCGGATCCGGGTGAACACCGTGCTGCCCGGCTGGATGTGGGGCCCGCCGGTGCGGGCTTACGTTCGGTTCACCGCGCAGGCCGAGCAGGTGCCGGAGGCGGAGGTGCTGGGCCGGCTGACGGACCGGATGGCGCTGCCGGAGCTGGCGACGGACGGGGACGTGGCGGACGCGGCGGTGTTCCTGGCCTCGGACCGGGCGCGCGCCATCACGGGGCAGTCGCTGCTGGTCAACGCCGGGGAGCTGATGCGCTGAGCCCTCTCGCCGCCCCCGCGTCGATGTTCAGGGATGTGAATCAAGGTCAGCAAGGCGAACCTTTTTACCCGCACTTGACCTTCCATCGACTTGTCGTGCCCTCTTCAGCGCACCCACGATGAGCGGGCACTTCGCGGCCTTCCCCGTCCCCGCTCCGTTCGTGCGAAGTGCCGCCCGGCTGAGCGGAGTTCACAAGGCGGACCCTGGAAGGGGGGCACATGAACGGTCTCGACTGGGCCGTGCTCATCGCCTACTTCGGCGTGATGGTCGCGATCGGGGTGTGGTCGCACAAGCGCGTGGACAACGTGAGCGACTTCTTCACGGCCGGCGGCAAGATGCCCTGGTGGCTCTCCGGCATCTCGCACCACATGTCCGGCTACAGCGCGGTCATGTTCACCGGGTACGCCGGAATCGCCTACACCTACGGCGTCACCTCCTTCGTCACCTGGTCCTTCCCCATCGCGCTGGGCATCGCCATCGGCTCGAAGCTGTTCGCGCCGCGGATCAACCGGCTGCGCTCACGGCTGCACGTGGCCTCGCCGCTGGAATACCTGAAGAACCGCTACAACCTCCCCACCCAGCAGGCGCTCGCCTGGTCCGGCATGCTGCTGAAGATCGTGGACGTGGGCGCCAAGTGGGCCGCCATCGCCACGCTGCTGTCCGTCTTCACCGGCGTCTCCCTCAATCAGGGCATCCTCATCACCGGTGTGATCACCGCGATCTACTGCACCATCGGCGGCCTGTGGGCGGACGCGCTGACCGAACTCGGCCAGTTCGCCATCCAGTTACTGGCCGGCCTCGCCATGTTCGTCGCGGTGGTGGTCGAACTCCACGACAAGAACATCGGGTTCCTCGGCGCCTGGGACGAGCCCGCGCTGCACGGCCACGGCAAACCGCTGGTCGGCCCCTACGGCACGGTCTTCCTGCTCGCCTTCCTGTTCATCAAGCTCTTCGAGTACAACGGCGGCATGCTGAACCAGGCCCAGCGCTACATGGCGACCGCCAGTGCGCACGAGGCCTCGCGTTCGGCCCGGCTGTCCGCGGCGCTCTGGCTGGTGTGGCCGGTCGTCCTGTTCTTCCCGATGTGGATGTCGCCGCTGCTGGTCCAGGCGCAGAAGCCGGACGGCTCCGACTCCTACGCCCTGATGACCGAACAGCTCCTGCCGCACGGCATGCTGGGTCTGGTCATCGTCGGCTTCTTCTCCCACACCATGGCCATGTGCTCCTCCGACGCCAACGCCATCGCCGCCGTGTTCACCCGGGACGTGGCACCGGTGCTGTCCGCACGGGCGCGGGGCTGGGGCGAACGCTCGGGCCTGATCGCGGCCCGCATCACCACCGTCGTCTTCCTCGGTCTGTCCATGGCGGTCGCCACACAGGTCAACTCGCCCGCGTTCAAGGACATCATCACCGTCGTCATCAAGTGGGTCGCCGGTCTCATGGGGCCGATCGCCATCCCGATGATGCTGGGGCTGCTGCGCACGTTCCGCAGGTCGGGACCGACGGCCGCGCTCGTCAGCTGGGCGGCCGGGCTGCTGGCCTTCTGGCTGGTCAACTACCCGATCAACTGGAATGTCGACGGCGGCGTCCCGCTCCAGTACCAGGTCTCCGTGCCGCTGGCCGTCTCCCTGGTGCTGTACGTCCTGATCGGCTACCTCAAGCCGGAGGACACCCCGGAACGGCTCGCGATCATCGAGCGGATCAACACGGACGACGACAGCGCGGCCCGCGCCGTGCCGGCGCCCGCGCAGCCGGGCGACAACGCGGTGGGCGCGCCCGCGCAGGAGTGAGCGTCAGGCCCTCGGATACCGGACCAGCCACCCCGGCGACGACCCGGAGGGCCCGTGCAGCGCGGGCCCCTGGGTCATCTCCATCGCGAAGTCGTCGGCCAGTTCCAGGATCGTGGGGCGGCCCTCCAGCTCGGCCAGCCAGGCCGGCGGGAGGGCCGTTTCGCCGTGCAGGGCGCCGAGCAGTCCGCCGGTGAGCGCGCCCGCCGCGCCGGAGGGCCCCGCCTGGTTGACGGCCAGGCACAGCCCGTGCCGTACGTCCTCCCCCACCAGCGCGCAGTACACGGCGGCGGCCAGCAGCCCGTCCGCCGTGCCGTCGCCCGCCAGCTCCTCCACCCGCGCCGGGCTCGGCATGCCCTGCCGCACCGCACCGAGCGCGTGCTGCAGGGCGTCCGAGACCGGCTGGTGGCCGGGCCGGGCGGCGAGCAGGGCGAGCGCCCGCTGGACGGCGCCGTCCAGGCTCTCGCCGCGGGCCAGCGCGTGCACGATCACCGCGTAAGCGCCCGCCGCCAGATACGCCGTGGGGTGCCCGTGGGTCTGCGCCGCGCACTCCACGGCCAGCTGCACCACCAGTTGCGGCTCCCAGCCGACCAGCAGCCCGAACGGCGCCGACCTGGCCACCGCCTCCGGGCCCAGCTCGCCCGGGTTCTTGGGCTTGTCCAGCGTGCCCATGTGCGCGTCGCCGAAGCCGATCAGCAGCGCCCGCGTCGGGTCCCGCCGGGCGTACAGCCACTCCTCCCGGGCCAGCCAGCCGTCCTCCTCACGGCGCTCGTCCGGACCCCAGTCCCGCTGGGTGGCCGCCCAACGCAGATACGCCCGGTGCAGATCGGTCGGCGGATGCCAGGCGCCGGTGTCGCGGCGTACCTGGGCGCGGATCAGGCCGTCCACGGTGAACAGGGTCAGCTGGGTGTGGTGGGTGACCGCGCCGCGCCTGCCGAAGCCGACGGCCAGGTCCACCAGGCCCTCGGCGCCGAACGCGGAGCGGATCTCCTCCAGCGTGAGCCCGTCCGCCGGGCCGCCCAGCGCGTCGCCGACGGCCGCCCCGAGGAGCGTGCCCCGCACCCGGCTGCGGAAGTCCTGCTGTTCGGCACGGCCCCAGACCGCACCGGCTGTCGCACCCACCAAGACCTCCTCCGGGCAGCGTCCGTACGCACGACAGCACAGCACTGTATTCGACCGGGAACGGTCCGTTCAGGAGGCGGATCAGTATGCGGGATGTGCCGGAAGTGACGGGGAGTGGCCGTATCGGGTGTCAGCAGGGCTGCCGGCGGCACCGGAGGGCGTCGCCGTCAGTGGGTGCGGGGCGCGGGGTAGGACTTGGGCAGGCGCATGCCGCGCTCGGCCATGATGTCCCGGACGTGGTTGGGGTAGTCGGTGATGATGCCGTCGATCCCCATGTCCATCAGCGCCTCGATGGTCGGGTTGTCGTCACAGGTCCACGGGATGACCTTCAGGCCGCGCTCGTGGGCGTCCGCGACCATCTTCTCGGTGACGTAGAACCGGAAGTCCGGGTCCGCGACGGTCCCGTTCTGCGGCATGCCGTAGACGGGCGAGAGCGCCTTGACGCCCGGGACGGCGGCGGCGGCCTTGACGAAGTCGCCGTCGTAGTCGTCGGCGTCGATGCCGCCGAGCCACGGGGACGCTCCGGGCTTGCCGACCTGGAGGAAGTCGTAGTTGGTCAGCGCCACCAGCGGGTAGGACGGCGCGAGCCGGTGCATCACCTTCAGGGCGCCCCAGTCGAAGGACTGGATGGTGACCTGCTTCTCGATGCCCGAGCGGTGGATCTCCTCGTGGACGCGCCGTACGAACAGCTCGCGCGGCGCCGTCTGCTCGGGCGCGCCCGCCTCGACCTTGGTCTCGATGTTGAGCTTGACCTGCTTGGCCTTGTAGCTCTTGACCAGGTTGAGGACGTCCTTCAGCTCCACCATGCGGAAGCCCTTGATCTGCTCCTGCTCGGGGAAGCCGGGCAGTTGCTGGTAGCCGCAGTCCATCGTCTTGATCTGGGCCAGCGTCAGGTCCTTGATGTACTTGCCGACGTACGGGTACATCGGGTCGCCCGGCGTCACCGGGCCGGTGTCCTTGCACTTCTGGGCGCTGATCTGCCGGTCGTGGTTGACGACGACCTTCTGGTCCTTGGTGACGTGCGTGTCCAGCTCAAGGGTGCTCACCCCGAGGCGCAGGGCCTTGCCGAAGCCCTCCAGGGACTCCTCGGTGGTCATGCCGATGCCGCCGCGGTGGGCCTGCAGATCGAAGTGGGTCTTCTGGGGAAGAACGTGCTGGGCACCCTGCTGGGCGGTGGCCGCCTGGGCGGTCGCCGGGACAGCGAGCGCGGGCACCACTGCCAGGGCGGCGATTGCATGCCTGAGAAGCATTCTGGCCTCGCTTATATCGGACCGACTGTGCCCCGTGAAGGTAGGCCGGGCGCAAAGCCGTCACCAAGCCTCACCGCATGAGGGCTTCGTGAACGCCTGGAGAACGACGACGCGCGCGGGCTTTGCTGATCTCGACGCCGGCGCGCGCTGCCCCGCCCCGACGACTCCCGAACACCGGCTGCGCGCGGGTCCCTGGCCGGGCAGCGCCACCGAATGACCGGCGGTCCCGACCGGGAGGCGTTGCCGAACGCGACCGTCGGGCCCCTTGGGGCACCCACTCCGCCAGAGCACCGACCCGCCCCAGCCACCCGGTCACCGGACCTTCGGTCCGCATGCGCAACACTGCCATCCGCTGCCGCCAGGCCCGGGGAAGCCCGGCCTGAGCACCATGTCGGATCGGCGCGGATCGCGGCGTGGTGGTCGGGAACGGCGGGGCGAAAGCGGGTGACTGGGCGGGCCCGCTCCCGCGGGAGCGCGGTTGCGGTCTCCTCGCGGCCGCCGTGCGAGCAGCGGCGCCTCCGGGACAGGCGCCGCACCGGGCCGTGCGGCGCACGTCGTGGCCGGCCCGCCGCAACGCGGTGCGCCGAGCCCCGGCCGGAAACACCGCACGGCCCGGCCGGGCACGGCGACGGCCAGGCGGCCGGGTACGCATCCGCCCGCGGGCGCCGTACCTCGTCGGCGGGCAGGTGCCGGGCCCCGCCTGGAGACACCGACGCCGACGAACCACTCGGGCCCGCCGGAGCGCCGACTCACCCGGTGCCGCCCCCGCCCCGGGCGTCAATCCGCGGGCCGCATGCGCAGCACTGCCGTCCGCTGCCGCCAGGCCCGGGGACACCCCGACCCGGTTCCAACACGAGTCCCCGTGACACCACCGCTCGTATACGCCGACGCACGACACAGGCCCTCGCCCGCCCCGTCGGAACAGCTACTCGCCGTGCTTCAGTCCGCCGGACGGGTGTGGAGGAGTGCCGTTCGTTGGGTCTGGGCCCAGGGGTAGTCCGGTCTGCGTTGCAGTGCGCGGTCGAAGTCCGCGAGTGCGTCCTCGTGGCGGTCCAGGGCGGCCAGCGAGGCACCGCGGCTCGCGTATGCCGACGCGTAGTCGGGATCCAGGGCCAGCGCACGGTCGTAGTCGGCCAGTGCCTCCTCGTGGCGGCCCGCCACCCGCAGCGCGTCGCCGCGTTCGCAGCGGCCCCAGGGCCAGTCGGGCCACAGCTCGATGCCCCGGTCCAGGTCGGCGAGCTGGCGTTCGTGGTCGCCGAGGGCACGCCAGATGCGGGCCCGGCGGCCGAGTGCCCAGGCGTAGTCCGGCTTGAGTTCCAGGGCGCGGTTCAGATCGGCGAGCGCCGCGTCCAGGTCGCCCCGGCGTTCGTGCGCGGCCCCGCGGGAGGCCCAGGCGAACTCGCTGTCGGGGTCGAGCCGCAGGCCCTCGCTCAGGTCCCGGACGGCCGCGTCGTCATGCCCCAGGATGCGGTGGAACTCACCGCGCAGACTGTGCGCCAGGGCGTGTTCCGGCTCCAGTTCCAGGGCCCGGTCCAGATCGGTGATCGCCGCGTCGTAGTCGCCCAGGTCGCTGCGGACCCTGGCCCGGTCGAGGCGGACCCAGACCGGCCCGGGGTCCAGTTCGACCGCCCGGTCGAGGTCGGCGAGTGCCTCCACGTGCGCCCCGCCGCGCCACAGCTGCCGGCCCCGCACCCCGCGGACCAGCGCCTGCGACGGGTCGTCGAGCCCGGCCCGGCCCAGCAGCAGGGTCAGCGCGTCCACCGTCCCGCCGGCCGCGAGGGCCGCGGTCAGCTCGCTCCCCCAGCGGCCCGCCCGTGCCGCGTCGGCGTCCTGCCCGGCGTCCAGCAGGGCCCGCGCCCACCGCCGTGCGGCGACCTCGCCCACGTCACAGGCGCGGGCGAAGTCACGCAGCGCGACGGGCAGCGCGTCGCGCTCCGCCGAGCAGAGCAGATGGTAGGACTCCGCCAGCCGCAGTTCCCGCCAGCGTTCGTCGCTCCACACCTGGTCGGCCCGCAGCCCCGACTCGGCCTCGGCCCGCCACGCGCCGAAGGTCTCGGCGAGCCGCCGCTGCCGCTGGGCCCAGCCCCGCGGCGACCGCTTGCGCAGCAGCCGCAGCATCGGCGCCCGTACGACGTCGTGGTACCGCGTCCGCTCCCCGCGCTCGTCCACGAACGGCAGTTCCGTCAACCCCGTGTACAGCGCGTCCAGTTCGTCGTCGGCGCAGTCCACGACCGTCCGGAACACATCCGTGTCCAGCCAGCGCGGCAGCGCGCAGACCAGCGCGACGCCCCGCCGTACCGGATCGCGCTCCCATTTCAGGAACCGCTCCACGGCGGTGGCGCTCGGGTCGCCGACGTCCTCGGGGTCGGCGGGACGCGTCTCGGCGAGGGTGGAGACGAGCACCGGCAGTCCGCCGGTGAGCCGCAGCACCTCCGCGACGACCGGCTCGGCCACGACTCCCCGGTCGGCGAGCAGTCCCCGCGCCTCGGCGTCCGTGAACGGCGTCAGCGGCAGGTCGGACATGAAGTCGGCGAACGCACCCCAGCGACCGGTGTCGAACGCCCGCTGTCCCGCGGTGACCACGACGACCTCGGCGGGCAGTGCCCCGTAGCGGTCGGTGGTCATCACGTCGTGCAGCCAGCCGTCGAGGAACGGGCCGGTGCGTTCGTAGGTGTCGAAGAACAGGACGGCCCACGGCGCCGCGGTGAGCGCGTCGGCGAGTCCGGTCAGGAACACCGGTGTCAGGACGCGTTCGGGGGACAGCACGATCTGCACGTCCTCGGGGTTGCGGAACCGCGCGCTCAGGCCCGCCCGCAGCCGGTCGGCGCCCTGGGCCAGCCGCTCGGCGTCCAGCGCGCCCGCGAAGGCACCGACGCCGGGAACCATGCCGAGCCCCACCAGTCCGGCCCGGGCCAACGCCAGGCTTCCCGCCGACGCGGCTTCCGGGTCCAGCGCGGCGACCGCCGCCTCCGCCTCGTGCCGGCGCTCCCGGTGCGCGGCCAGCAGCCGGTCCAGTTCCTTGAACCGGTGGCCCTGACCGGCGAATTGGCGGCTGATGACGGCCAGCGCCTCCGGTACGCTCCCGGCGGCCTCGTCCACATACGCGGTCAGCGCCCCGCGTTCCCTGGCGATCTGCTCCAACTCCCGCACCAGGAAGGTCTTTCCGACCCCCGCGTTGCCATGGACGTGGAACAGGAACCGGTGCCGCTCGTCCTCGGGTGCAAAGCCGAAGTTCGCCCGGAACGCGGCCCGTTCGGCGCCGCGTCCGATGAACCCGGACCGCCGGCGGCGCCCGATCAGCTCCTGCATCGACAGCCGCGGCTGCGCCATGCGTTACGCCCCCTCGCCTCACCGGAACGGCCCGGCTCCATTGTGGCTCAATGCGTACGGGACACACCGGAGTCGGCAGGGAAGGAACCGGTCATGGTCACCACCTCCACCACCCGCACCGCCGACGCCGGTGCCGCCGCCGGATCCCGTGGGCTCGCCCTGGCCGCGGGAGTGCTCACCGCGACCGTCGCCCTCTATATGACGCTCGTCGCCCTCGGGAACGTCATGGACTTCGGCACCAATCAGCAGTTCGTACGGCATGTTCTGGCCATGGACACGACGTTCCGGGACGAGGACCTGATGGGCCGGGCCGTCACGAGCACCGCGCTCCAGGACGCCGCCTACGTCGCGATCATCGTCTGGGAGTGGGCCGCGGCCCTCGTCCTCGTCGCCGGGACGTGGCTGTGGGTGCGCCGCGACCACGGGCGGGCCCGGCGGGTGTCCACGTACGGGCTGCTGATGGTGATGCTGCTGTTCGGCGCCGGGTTCATCGCGATCGGCGGCGAGTGGTTCGCCATGTGGCAGTCGAAGACGTGGAACGGGCTGGAGGCGGCGACCCGGGCGTTCCTGCTCAGCGGTGTCGTCCTGCTGATCGTCCAGTTGCCGGACCGGTCGTCGGCTAGCTGACCACCGTCACCTTGGTGTCCGGCTCCGTGCCGAACGTCCACAGGGCCGCGCCGTCCGCCTTGGGCATCCGGATGCCGCTGGTCTGCTTGCCGTCGGCGGGCGGTGGGGACGAGCCGTCGGCCGCGTTGGAGAAGGCGATCGACAGGCCCGACTTGCCGGCGAAGTAGAGGACGTGCTCGATCGGCACGCCGTCCGAACCGGTCGTGGCCGGGCGGGTGTTGGAGATGGTGTAGGTGCCGGGGTCGGGGCTGACCGTCCCCGGCCACACGGTGAAGGTCCTGGTCGCCTTCTCCGCCGCGTCGACCAGCCACACCCGCTTCTGGCCGAGCGAGTAGACGATGCGCCGGCCGGTGCCGGAGCCGTCCGGCACCGCGGGGGCCGCCGTCCGGGTCGGCTCGGGTGCCGGGTGCGCGCTCGCGGACGCCGACGCGCTGGGCCGGGCCGCCGCGGCCGTGGGGTGCGGCCCCTTGTCGGCCTGGACGGCGAGGGCGACGACGGCCGCGGTCGCCCCCACCGTCAGACCGGTGACCCAGGCCCACGAGGGCAGTCGGGCTGGCACGGGTACGCATCTCCTCCGCTACGGGTCCCCGTCGAACGGGGGTCGGATCATCGTACTGTGGCCGTGCCGTCCGGCGGCCTCCCGAGGGTGTCAGTCCAGCACCGGCAGCAGCTCCGGAAGATGCCCGTCCGAGGCCGCCGCCGCCCGCTGCCGCTCCTCGGGCACCTGCCCGTACAGCGTCGTACGGGGCCGGGCCGGGCGGCCCGCCGCCTCGGCCACCGCGACCAGGTCGCGCACCGACTTGTAGGAGCCGTACGAGGAGCCCGCCATGCGGGAGATCGTCTCCTCCATGAGCGTGCCGCCCAGGTCGTTCGCGCCGGAGCGCAGCATCTCCGCCGCGCCCTCCGTGCCCAGCTTCACCCAGCTGGTCTGGATGTTCGGGATGTACGGGTGCAGCAGCAGCCGGGCCATCGCGGTCACCGCCCGGTTGTCCCGCAGCGTCGGGCCCGGCCGGGCGATGCCCGCCAGATACACCGGCGCGTTGGTGTGGATGAACGGCAAGGTCACGAACTCCGTGAAGCCGCCCGTCTCCCGCTGGATGCGGGCGAGCGTGCGCAGATGGCCGAGCCAGTGGCGGGGCTGGTCCACATGGCCGTACATCATCGTCGAACTCGACCGGATGCCCAGCTCGTGCGCGGTCGTGATCACCTCGATCCAGGTCGCCGTGGGCAGCTTGCCCTTGGTGAGCACCCAGCGCACCTCGTCGTCCAGGATCTCCGCCGCCGTACCCGGCACGGAGTCGAGCCCGGCCTCCTTCGCCGCCGTCAGCCACTCGCGGATCGACAGGCCGGTGCGGGTGGCGCCGTTGACCACCTCCATCGGCGAGAAGGCGTGCACATGCATCCCCGGGACGCGTTCCTTGACCGCCCTCGCGATGTCGAAGTACGCGGTACCGGGCAGGTCGGGGTGGATGCCGCCCTGCATGCACACCTCCACCGCGCCGACGTCCCATGCCTGCTGGGCGCGGTCCGCGACCTGCTCCAGGGACAGGGTGTAGGCGTCGGCGTCCGTGCGGCGCTGCGCGAACGCGCAGAAGCGGCAGCCGGTGTAGCAGACATTGGTGAAGTTGATGTTGCGGGTGACGATGTAGGTGACGTCGTCGCCGACCGCCGCCCGGCGCACATCGTCGGCGATCCGGGTGAGCGCGTCCAGCGCCGTGCCGTCGGCGTGCAGCAGGGCCAGCGCCTCCGCGTCGGTCAGCCGGGTCGGGTCGTCGGCCGCGGTCGCCAGGGCCGCGCGTACATCCGTGTCGATCCGCTCCGGCGCCATCCCGGGGGCCGCCGCCTCGCGCAGCGCGGACCAGTCGCCGTACACCTCGTCGAAGTCGTCGCGCCGGTCGGCGGTACGGCCCTCCGTGTCGATGGTGCGGTGCAGATCGGTACGGCCGGTGGCAGCGAACGCCTCCTCCGGCTCCTGCCAGGGCAGCCCCGCCGGGCGGGCCCCGGGACGCGCCAGGCCGGTCTCCGGGTCGGCCAGCGCGGCCACGTGCGGACGCAGCCGCGGGTCCAGCCAGGGCTCGCCGCGCCGCACGAACTCCGGGTAGACACACAGGCGTTCTTGCAGTTCGAAGCCGGCCGCCGCGGACTTCGCGGCCAGCTCCTCGATCTGCGGCCAGGGGCGTTCCGGGTTGACGTGGTCGATGGTGAGCGGGGAGACACCGCCCCAGTCGTCGATGCCCGCGCCGATCAGCCGCTCGTACTCGGCGTCGACCAGGTTCGGCGGGGCCTGCAGGCAGGCGCTCGGACCCATGATGTGCCGGGCGACGGCCACGGTGGCGACCAGGTCGTCCAGTTCCGCGTCCGGCATGCCGCGCATCGCCGTGTCCGGCTTGGCGCGGAAGTTCTGGATGATCAGCTCCTGGATGCCGTGGTAGGCGCGTGCCACCTTGCGCAGCGCGAAAAGGGACTCCGCGCGCTCCTCGTACGTCTCGCCGATGCCGATCAGCAGCCCGGAGGTGAACGGGACGGAGGAGCGGCCCGCGTCCTCCAGAACCCGCAGCCGTACGGCGGGTTCCTTGTCCGGGGAGCCGTGGTGCGGGCCGCCCGGCTCCGACCACAGGCGGGTCGCGGTGGTCTCCAGCATCATGCCCATGGAGGGGGCGACGGGCTTGAGGCGCTGGAAGTCCGTCCACGTCATGACGCCCGGGTTGAGGTGCGGGAGCAGACCCGTCTCCTCCAGGATGCGGATGGAGACGGCCCGGACGTAGGCGATGGTGTCGTCGTAGCCGTGCGCGTCCAGCCATTCACGCGCCTCGGGCCAGCGGTCCTCGGGCTTGTCGCCGAGGGTGATCAGGGCTTCCTTGCAGCCGAGCGCCGCGCCCTTGCGGGCGATGTCCAGGACCTCGTCCGGGGACATGAACATCCCGTGCCCGGCGCGGCGCAGCTTGCCGGGGACGGTGACGAAGGTGCAGTAGTGGCACTTGTCCCGGCACAGCCGGGTGAGGGGGATGAAGACGCTCTTCGAGTACGTGATGACGCCGGGCCTGCCCGCCGCTTCCAGGCCCGCGTCCCGCACCCGGGCGGCGGACGCGGCGAGGTCGTCAAGGGCCTCGCCGCGCGCCTGGAGCAGCACCGCAGCCTCAGAGACGTCGAGGGCGACGCCGTCCCGGGCGCGTTTGAGGGCGCGACGCATGGAGTTCTCGGTCGGGCCGGTTCCGGAGGTCGCGGAAGTCGTCATTCCTTGAGCATACGTTCGGGCTCCGCCGGTTCAGCGGGGTCGGGGGTTGCGGTGCCATCGCCGGGTACGACACCCCCGTGGCCGCTCGCGCAGTTCCCCGCGCCCCTTTGCGTCCGGGGCGGGGGACAGCTCGGGGGTGCGCGGTGCGTTGCCGGGTGCGGGACCGTGGTGGCCGGTCGCGCAGTTCCCCGCGCCCCCTTCGGGGCGGCCGCGTCACCGTCGGTCCAGCGGAGGCGGGAGACAGCTCGGGGGTGCGCGGTGCGTTGCCGGGTGCGGGGCCGTCGTGGCTGGGCGCGCAGTTCCCCGCGCCCCTTTCGGGGCGGCCGTGTCGCCGTCGGTCCAACGGAGGCGGGAGACAGCTCGGGGGTGCGCGGTGCGTTGCCGAGTGCGGGACCGTGGTGGCCGGTCGCGCAGTTCCCCGCGCCCCCTTCGGGGCGGCCGGCGTCACCGTCGATCCAGCGGGGGCGGAGACAGCCCGGGGGTGCGCGGTGCGTTGCCGGGTGCGGGGCCGTCGTGGCTGGGCGCGCCGTTCCCCGGGCCCCTTTCGGGGCGGCCGTGTCACCGTCGGTCCGGCGGGGGGCGGGGGCAGCTCGGGGGGTGCGAGGGCGTCGTGGCTGGTCGCGCCGTTCCTCGCGGCCGTTCGGTCGGCCGTGCCGCCGTCCGTCGAGCGATGGCGACCGGATGGTCCGCGCCCGCGTGCCGACCTCGCTGGCGTCCTTGCCTGTTTCAGAGACAGCAGCGTCGCGGAGCGGCGGCCTCTTGCACGGTCGGCCGAGGTACGGGACTGATAGATGCTCGGGAAGGGGATGAAGCCGTCCATGAACCAGGCGATGTACCAGTGGGCACAAACCATCGCGCAGGCCGAGCTCGCTGACGCGCTTCCTCGTCGATGGGCGCACAGCCAGGGAGTCGCCGCCCGGGCGGCGGAGATCGGGCGGCTTCTGCACGAGGATGCCGACCTGCTGATCTCCGCCGCCATCCTGCACGACGTCGGCTACGCGCCCCGCTTGGCGATGACCGGTTTCCACCCCCTCGACGGCGCCCGCTTCCTCAGGGACGAGCACGCTGCGGACGAACGGCTGATCCGCCTGGTCGCCAACCACACCTTCGCGCTGCTGGAAGCCGAGGAGCGCGCGCTGGGTGAGGAGCTG
This sequence comes from Streptomyces sp. NPDC102462, assembly GCF_044765425.1. Classification (NCBI taxonomy): domain Bacteria; kingdom Bacillati; phylum Actinomycetota; class Actinomycetes; order Kitasatosporales; family Streptomycetaceae; genus Streptomyces; species Streptomyces sp. NPDC102462. Next base: position 46,487 of record NZ_JBIWKB010000038.1, read on the forward strand.
GAAACGGAGTTCCCGCTGCTGGACGATCCACTGCTGGTGGACGCACTCGTGTACTGCGACATGACGACGACGCCCGACGGCAACCGGACCACCGCACGGGAGCGGATCCCGGAGGTCGTCGGCCGCTACGGCCCGGACAGTGTGGTCGGGCGGTTCATCCGGCGGGCGGCGCCGGAGATCTCCTGCTCGGTCGAGAGGATCGGAGCTGCCCTGGTGCCTCAGCCGAGGTAGGGGTAGGTGCCGGCGAGGTAGTCGCCGATCTGCTGGCGCATGCTCTGATGGATGTCGTACTGGTCCAGGTCGGCCGGCTGGACGAAGCGGACCCCGTCGGCCTCGTCGTTGATCGTGGGTGTTCCGCCGACGGGGCGGCCGATGTAGGTGTTCTCGTACTGCTGGCGGATCTCGCCGTCGGTGTAGGCCACGATGTGGTTCGGATTGGTGTAGACGCCGAGGAAACCGGTGATCTCCGCGATGATGCCGGTCTCCTCCAGGCACTCGCGCACCGCGCACTCGGCCGCGGTCTCGCCGATGTCCTGGGCCCCGCCGGGAAGCGCCCACTGGCCGGTGTCGCGGCGGCGCTGGAGGAGGATGGCGCCGGTCTCGTCGACGACGAGCAGGTTGCTGGCCGGGACGAGGGTGTTCGCCTTCGGGGCGGCCGGGTCGTTGTAGTACTCAGTCCTGCCCACGGTCGGCGGTCCTCTCCTGGTCGGGTGCCCAGGGTCGCGCGGCGGCCCAGACGGCGTCGAAGCTCTGAGCGTAGTTGTCGAACCACCCAGTTCCGTCAGTTCTCTTGAGGTGGAGCAGGGGGTTGGCGCTGGCCGGTTGCCCCCAGATGTGGGGATTGACCAATAAGTTGTCGTCGTAGCGGAACATCGACGTGTAGAGCGTGGTGTCGTGGAGCCGTACCGCGCACCCGGCCTCGCCCAGCAGGAGGCGGTAGTACGTCATCGATGCCCGGATCTTGGCGGCCAGTGTGTCGCCGATTCCCTCCTCACGACCTCGGATGGCCACTGCCTGACCGTCCGGGTCGCCGAAGCAGAGGCGCACCCGCACGCCCTCGGCGGCGCGTTCGGAGAGCATCTTGGCGACATGCGGGTTGGACTGGGCGAAGAACGTCCCGGAGAAGACGAGGACGCCGATCTCCTGCTGCGCCTCGCGCAGCAGTGAGAGCCAGACGTCCCGTGGCACGCTGGCCCGGTTCTGGTAGGTGCCGACCAGTTCGGTTCCCAGTCCGTCACGCGATCGGCCGGATCGTCGAGACGGCGCCGGCCAGAGGAATGTCTCTTCCACGCGCAGGTGGCGCGCGACCCGGAACCGATGCCGTGCGTGGGGAACCCGCCCGCCCAGCCACCGGCTCACCGTCTTGGGATCCACCTCGCAGACCTCCGCGAGCGATTCGGGCGAGACGCCGCGCTGCGCCAGCACAGAGTGCAGTCGGTCGTTCACAGCAGCCATGGAAGCGTTGCGCGGCGCGATCACGCAAGGACGTTACGGGACGTCGTGGCGGAAGAGCAGCGCTGCCGACTGCCTACGCTGGCGCTATGGAGCTCATCGTCCTGTGGGACATCGACCACACCCTGATCGAGAACGCCGGGGTGAGCAAGGAGATCTACGCCGCTGCCTTCACGGCGCTGTCGCGACGCGAGCCGACGGAGCCGGCGCATACGGAGGGGCGTACGGATCGACTGATCATGCGTGGCATGTTCCTGCGCGACGGGCTGCTCGTGCCCGAGTGGTCAGACATCGAGACCGCCCTCGCCCGTGCGGGGCACGAGCGCCTGGACGAGCTGCGCTTGCGCGGCTCGGCGTTGCCTGGGGTCCACGAGGCGCTGAAGGCTGCTTCAGTGATGAGCGGTTGGGTTTCCTCCGTCCTGACCGGCAACATCGCCGCCAATGCCCTTGTGAAGCTGTCTGCTTTCGGTCTCGACTCTCTGTTGGATCTGTCGGTGGGCGCCTACGGAGCGGACGCCGAGTTGCGTCCCGAGCTTGTCGCGGTCGCCCGCGAGCGGACACAGCGACTCCGTGGCGTTGCGCGCGACGTGCCCGCCGTCCTGGTGGGGGACACTCCCCGTGACGTGGAAGCCGCCTTGGCCACGGGTGCCGGAATCGTCGCGGTCGCATCCGGCATCCACAGTCCTGAGGAACTGGCGGCTGCTGGCGCCCCCGAGATCCTGCCCGACCTCTCGGACACGAAGCGCGTTCTCAGTGTCCTGGAGTCGTTCGCAGCTCACGGGAGGCGTCCCAGGACGTCCTCAGACCGTCCCCGGACGCGGTGACGAGGTCCCCCGACAGACGGCCACCATCGGGGTTCCCTCAGGCAGTCAGTTGAAGGAGCCCATGTGATCGGCGAAGTCACCGGGATCAGGAAGATCCGGATGCTGTACCTGCAGCTGCTGTACCGCTGCAATTTCGCGTGCTTGCACTGTTTCCACGGCGAACGGCTCCAGTACGCGGATGTCTTCGCCGCCGACGAAGCCATCAGCCTTCTCGCCCTGATGCGAGACCAGTACGCCACGGAGGCCGTCACCCTGCTCGGCGGGGAGCCGTTCGTCTACCGGGATCTCCCGCAGGTTGTCCGTCACGCCAAGGAGGAACTGGGCCAGCGCGTCGAGATCTGCACCAACGGGTACCGGATCGAACGCCGCCTGACCGAGATCGCTCCGCACCTGGACCTGCTCAGGGTCTCTCTGGAAGGTGTCGGCTCGACCAACGACGGCATCCGACGGCACGGCAGCTACCAGAGTGCCCTCAACACCCTCAGCTTGGCACAGGACCTCGGAGTCGCGGCAGGCGCGACCATGACCGTGACCTCACGGAACATCGGCGAGGTACTCCCCCTCGCCCGCATCCTGGCGCAACTCGGGGTCAAGCAGCTGAAGCTGCACCATCTGCGGCCGGTCGGCAACGCAGCCGGCCACCCCGAGCTGCAAGTCACCGACCCGGCCGCCTATGGCCGGCTCCGCGAAGAGCTCCATTCGGTGGAGCTGCCCCTTGAGGTGATCGTCGACGAGGACCTCTCCGAGCACGGCAGCCCGGAGGTCTGCGCACCCTCAGGCGTGCCTCGCGAGATCGACCGGATCGAGGCAGACCCGCGTGGGGCGCTGACCATGTCCTGCAAGGCCGTGGGCAAGGACTCCCACGCGTTCTGGTACGAGAAGACCGCGGGGTGCATCGTCCACCGGCCTTCGGCCACGGACGAACTCATCCTTTCGGTGCCCGACGTGGTCTATGCCCGGGTCTGACCTCCCGCGGTTCGAGAGCCTGGAAGGTTTACGGGGCACCGGCAAGTCGACCATCGCACCGATGCTGGCCGCCGCCCGCCAGGCCGTCCTCGTCCCCACCGTGCCGACCCTGTACCAGCCTCTCAGACAGGAGGTGGACAAGCGGACCAATGCCGATGCGCGTATGTGCCTCTACCTCGCCTCGCTGTTCACGGCAGCCGAAGAGATCCAACGCAACCTCGAAGGCGGCGTTTCGGTCGTCGTGGAGAGCTACTTCGCCCGGTGCCTTGCCAGCCACCGCGCTCTGGGCGCCCAGCTCGGCGTCACTTTGCCGGCCTGGCTGCCCACGCCTGTCACCTACCAGCTCGTCTGCGCCGACGAGGAACGCCGACGCCGCATCACCGCCCGGAACAAGCCGACATCGCGATGGGACTCGCTGCTCGAAACCGTCACGGATCAAGTGACGGACGACTACGCATCATTCCCGATGCACCGCATAGACACCACGGGGCTCAGCCCTGAAGAAGTCCTCCGCGTGATCACCGCCACCGATACGCAAGGAGCGCACCCCCATGGAGACGCAGAGCCTGTGGGAGCACACCCTCACCTTCTTCCCGCAGTACCTCGCCGCACTGCGGGAACGCGTCGCCCCTGACGCCACCGTCGCGGTCGTCGGCGCAAGCGACGGCAAGTTCGTCCTGCCTCTGGCTGCCGCTGGGTACCGCGTGGTCGCCATCGAACGCGACGCGCTCGCTCTGCGCGGAGGCCAGGTCCGTCTCCCGGGTGACAGTGATGCATATGCGATGGGCCTGATAGACCGGCTGGAACTCGAAGAACTCCATGCCCGCGTTGAAGTGATCGAAGGGGACTTCCTTGAGGGCGAACCTCTGGACATGCAATGCGACGCGGTCTGGACGAGTTGCTCGTGGCACTACAGTGCCAACCACCACCACCCGCTCGCCGAATTCGTCGACCGTATGCAGCGCCTGGTCCGCCCGGGCGGTGTGTTCGGCGCGGAGTTCATGATGCCCGTCGAAAAGCGCCACCACTCGGTGGAGCACTACACGTCTCCCGAGCGCCTGCACCGTCACTTCCTCGGAGACTGGGTTGTCCTGCTCACCCTGCACACGAACGAGTTCACCGAACGGGCCCACGTCGGCCGACCGCACGACCACACCCATCGCATGGGCCTGCTCCTGGCGGCCCGTTCGCACACACTTACGGACCGTTTCTGAGAGAAGGAGCCATGAAGCACGAGTACGAGGCGAAGTTCCTGGCAGTCGACACCGCCGGCCTCCAGGCCAAGCTGACCTCCCTCGGCGCCGTCCAGGCCCTCCCCCGCACCCTCCTCACCCGCAAGATTTTCGAGAACGACTCCCTCGACGGCGGAGCGTGGCTCCGTCTACGCGATGAGGGCGCCCGTTCGACGCTCACGCTCAAGCAGGTCACCGACGCCACGACGATCGACGGCACCAAGGAGATCGAGACCGAGGTCGCCGACCTGCACGCCATGGCCGACATCCTGCGCCGCGTCGGTCTCACCGAGGTGCGCTACCAGGAGAACTACCGCGAGGAATGGCGCCTGGGAGAGGTCGCCTTCGACTTCGACACCTGGCCCGACCTCCCCACGTTCCTGGAGATCGAGGGGCCCGACGAGGCATCGGTCCGGCATGCCGCCGCGCTTTTGGAACTGGACTACTCGGAGGCCCGGTTCGGCAGCGTCGACGAGATCTACAAGAGCGAGGCCGGCCGCGACATCCTTGCCGAGCCGACCCTCCTGTTCTCCGACGCGGAGAAGCAGGCAGGGGCTTCCTCGGCAGTCCAGGGCGGTTGACGGGTAACGCCGGCTGCGAGCTGTGCCGCGGCCGCCGTTGGCAAGGTCGCGCTCAGGGTGTCGTTGGGGGGCGGGGTTTGCGGAGGGGTTGGGGGGTTCTTGGGGGGCGGGCTGTTATGCGGCCGTAGGTTTTTTTGCCGGTCAGTTCTATTCGGAGGGTGACCGGGGTGTCGGGGTGCGGGGGGCGGCGGACTTTGAGCTTGCTGAACTCCAGGGTCAGGGCGTCGGCGTCGACCACGATGCCCGGCTTGGTGATCAGCGTCAGCGTCTTGCCGCGCATGTCCAGATCGATCCGCAGGGTGTCCTGCGTGATCACCGCCTGGGTGAAGTCGAGCGTCACCTCGCACCACTCCGCCGCGAGTTCCAGCCGTCGCGGCAGCACCCAGCGCCCCGTCCGCTTGACCGTACTGAACCGCTGTTCGATCCGGAGTACGTCCTTGACCCCCTCCACCACCGCGCCGCCGGCGGCCGACACGGGTGGCAGGTCGGCGGTGAGCACGGTCAGTTCGCCGACCGTGCGCGCCGACAGGGCCGCCTCCAGGCGCTCGTCCAGTTCGGCCGCGCTCAGCCGGCCGTCGCCCGCCGCGATGCGCAGCACGTCGACCGCCCGGTCACGGTCCGCATGCGAGGCCCGCAGTACGGGCGAGGTCTCTGCCGGCATGCTTCCCCCGGGTCTCGTCGAAGGGCTTTGAAGGGCTCGTGTGATGCGGCATGGCCGCACACGGCTGGAGTAACGTTATATCGCGATAGGGGGTGCGCCAAGCCCCCGGGCGGAAACAGAGGCGCACGGGGTCAGTGGCTCGGGGCCGCCACCAGCGTGCCGTATGTGTCGAGCGTCCGCAGCACCTCCCGCTCGTCCGCGGACGGGAGTTGCACCACGGTCTCCTCGATGCCGAGTTCCGCGTAGTGGGCGAGCTTGCCGGGCGTGGGCAGGACGGCGTACGGCACCACCTGGAGGGCGGCCGGGTCGCGGCCCGCGTCGGCCCACACCGAGCGCAGCACGGGCAGCGACTCGGCAAGGCCGCGCCCGCCGATCGGCAGCCAGCCGTCGGCGTACTGGGCGATGTGCGCGAACAGCTTGGGTCCGGCGGCCCCGCCGACCAGGGTGCGCGGGCCGGTCACCGGGCCGCGCGGCCGCTGGGCGGGCTTGGGGTGCGCGTGGCTGGCCCGGACGCCGCCGAACTCCCCTTCGTAGGCGGTGGGTTCGTCGGACCACAGGGCCTGCATGAGCCGCATCCGGTCGCGGGTCAGCTCCCGGCGGGTCTGCCATCGCACGCCGTGGTCGGCGCCCTCCTCCACGTTCCAGCCGAAGCCGACGCCGAGGGTGAGGCGCCCCGCGGAGAGATGGTCCAGGGTCGCGATCTGCTTGGCGAGGGCGATCGGGTCGTGCTGGGCGACGAGCGTGACGCCGGTGCCGAGGCCCAGCCGTGCGGTCACCGCCGCGGCCTGCCCGAGCGCGACGAAGGGGTCGAGGGTGCGGCCGTACTCGCGCGGCAGCTCGCCGCCGGCCGGGTACGGGGTGGTGCGCTCGACCGGGATGTGGGTGTGCTCGGGCAGGTACAGCCCGGCGAAGCCGCGCTCCTCCAGTTCCCGGGCGAGCCGGACGGGCGCGATGGTCTCGTCGGTGAGGAAGATCGTGACGGCGATGCGCATCCCCCATCTGTACCCGCCCGCCCGCCAAGTGTCCATACCGACTGGTCGGCATTCCACCGGCCGCGGCGGCGGCGCCTACGGTGGGAAGCGTGAGCTTCGCCGCGGCCGACGGACAGCAGGAAGAGAGAAGGACCGTGCGCGGCACCCTGCCGCCCGGCTCCCCCGACTTCGTCCACGTACCCGTCGAAGTCCCCTCCGGAGTACGGGAGATCAAGGTCTCCTACACCTATGAGAGACCGTCCGTGCCGGCCGGCACACCGGGCAACGCGCTCGACATCGGCCTCTTCGACCAGCACGGCACCGACCTGGGCGGCCGGGGCTTCAGGGGCTGGTCGGGCGGCGCCCGCACGGAGTTCTTCGTCCGCGCCGACGACGCGACCCCGGGCTATATGCCGGGCCCGGTGGGCGCGGGCACCTGGCACATCGCGCTCGGCCCGTACACCATCGCGCCACAGGGCCTGGCGTACGAACTCACCATCACGCTGACCTACGGCGAGCCGGGCCGGACCGCGCGGCCGGTGTATCCGCCGGAGCGGGCGAAGGGACGCGGCCGTGCCTGGTACCGCGGCGACTGCCATCTGCACTCCTGGCACTCCGACGGCCGCCACACCCCGGCCGAGATCGCGGCGCTGGCCCGGGCCGCGGGCCTGGACTTCATCAACACCTCGGAGCACAACACGCACTCCGCGCACCGGCACTGGGCGGACCAGGCCGGCGACGACCTGCTGATCATGCTGGGCGAGGAGGTCACGACGCGCAACGGCCACCTGGTGGCCCTCGGCACCGATCCCGGCACCTTCGTCGAGTGGCGCTACCGGGCCAGGGACAACCTTTTCGGCCGGTTCGCCCGGCAGATCCGCGCCGCCGGCGGTCTGGTCGTGCCCGCCCACCCGCACGCCACCTGCATCGGCTGCGGCTGGAAGTTCGGCTTCGGCGAGGCCGACGCGGTGGAGGTGTGGAACGGCCCCTACACGCCCGACGACGAGGTCGCCCTGGCCGCATGGGACGCCCAGCTGGTGGCGTCGGTGCGGGAGAACCGGCGGTGGCTGCCGGCGATGGGCAGCAGCGACGCCCACCGCGACCCGGACGTGGTCGGTCTGCCGCAGACGGTGGTCCTCGCCGACGACCTGACCCGCCCGGCCGTCCAGGACGGCATCCGCGCGGGCCGCTGCTACGTCGCCGAGTCGAAGAACGTCACGATGGCGTTCACGGCCACCGGCGGACGGGCCCGGCAGGCGGGCATCGGCGAACGCCTCGACGTCGACGCGGACACGCCGGTCACGGTCCGCCTGGAGGTCTCGGGCGCCCCGCGCTGCACGGTCCGCTTCGTGACGGACGAGGGCGTCCTGCTGACCAGCGATCCGCTACCGGTGAGCGGTTCGGGGGTCGTCGAGTGGCGGACGACCCCGTCGTACGCGGCGTACGTGCGGGCGGAGCTGCGCCACGAGACGGCGGCGGGCCCGCTGCCCGGCGCACCGGCGGGCTTCACGAACCCGGTCTTCCTGGGCCGCCGCTGACGTCGCGGGCCCAGCGCACCTCGCCGTCCTGCCGCTCGCCGGTCGGCTCCAGGCCGGCAGCGGCGGCGACGGCGGCGGACGCGTGGTGCCCGGGGTGCACATGCGCGACGATCCTGCGCACCGGCCGCAGGCCGAGCCAGCCGACGAGCCCACGGGCCGCCTCGGTGGCGATGCCCCGCCCCTGCCAGGGCGTGCCCACCACCCAGGCCACCTCGGCGACCGGTCCCCCGTCGGCGGCGGCGATCGTCGCCTGGACGGTGCCGGTGAGCCGGTCCTCGGCGCGCAGCAGGACCACCCAGTTCAGCCAGGTGACGGCGGGGTCGGGGGAGCCGGCCGTCCACCGCCGGTAGCGCGAGCGCAGGTCCTGCGGGCCTGCCGGGGTGCCGCCGATGAAGGTGTGCAGGGCGGGGTCGGACAGCACGGCGGCCATCTCCTCGGCGTCCTCGACGCGCAGCGGACGCAGCTCCAGCCGACGGGTACGGATGATCTCGGCCTGCATGCTCATGGACGTACCTTCGCACGGGCGCGCGGGGCGTACCGTCCGAGGAGGAACCCGTCCCGCCACCCTCAGGAGATCCGGATGTCCCCACGCCCCGAGACGAAGCACCGCATCGTGACCCGGTTCCAGCGTCATCTGGCCAATCCGCTCTCGCGGCGGCTTCCGCTGCAGACCGTGCTGGAGACGACGGGCCGCACCTCAGGACTGCCCCGGCGCACCCCGGTGGGCGGGCGGCGCGTCGGCGACTCGTTCTGGCTGGTCTCGGAGTTCGGCCTGAAGTCGCAGTACGTACGGAACATCCAGGCCGATCCCCGGGTCCGGGTCCGCATCAGGGGCCGCTGGCACACCGGCACCGCGCATCTGCTCCCGGACGACGACGCCGTGGCCCGCCTGCGCGGCCTGCCCCGGATGAACAGCGCCGCGGTGCGGGCGTTCGGCACGGACCTGCTGACGGTGCGGGTGGACCTGACGGACTGAGGCCCCGCGACCCGGCCGCTGCCCGGCCGCTCAGCCCGGCCACACCAGCGCCTGGACCTCGCTGTAGGCGTGCAGGGCGTAGGAGCCGACGTCCCGGCCCACCCCGCTCTTCTTGAACCCGCCGAACGGCGCCTCCATGTTGCGGCCGACGGTGTTGATGCCGACCCCGCCGGCCCGCAGCCGCCGGGCCACCCGGAACGCCCGCGCCACGTCCCCGGACCACACGTAGTCGATGAGGCCGTAGTCGCTGTCGTTGGCGAGGCGGACGCCCTCTTCCTCGTCGTCGAAGGGGATCACCGCCACCACCGGGCCGAAGATCTCCTCCCGGGCCGCCCGCATGCTGTTGGTGCAGTCGGCCAGCAGCGTGGGCGCCACATAGAACCCGCGGTCCAGCGGCGGCCGTTCACCGCCGGTCACCACCGTCGCGCCCTCCTTGCGGGCCAGTTCGACATACGACTCCACCCGGTCCCGGTGCGCGGCCGAGATCACCGGCCCCACCACCGTGTCCGGCTCCCCGGGGTCGCCCGTCTTCAGCCGGGCCGCGTACGCCGCGAGCCCGGCGACCAGCCGCTCGTACACCCCGCGCTGCGCCAGCACCCGGGTCGGCGCGGTGCAGATCTGCCCGCTGTAGAAGGAGAACGTGGTGCCGATCCCGGCGACCGCGGAAGCGAGGTCGGCGTCGTCGAAGACGAGGGCCGCGCCCTTGCCGCCCAGCTCCATCAGCTGCCGTTTCATCGCGCGCCCGCACACTTCGGCGATGCGCTGCCCGACGGCCGTGGACCCGGTGAAGCTGACCATGTCGACGTCGGGCGACTCCACGACGGCCTCGCCCACCGCCACCGAGCGCCCCGAGACGACGTTCACCACCCCGGGCGGCGCGCCCGCCTCCGCCAGCGCGTCCGCCATCCGGTACACGGACAGCGGGTCCTGCGGGGCCGGTTTCACCACCACCGTGTTGCCCATCGCGAGCGCCGGGGCGATCTTCCCCGCCGGGTTGGCCCACGGATTGTTGTAGGAGGTGACGCAGGCGACGACGCCCACCGGCTGGCGCACCGCGAGCGCGCCGAGCACGCCGGCCGGGCCCATCGGGCCCGCCTCGCTGATCTGCGGCGCGATCGCCCACTCGGTGTCCTCCACGCGCGCGTAGCGGTGGAACCGGGCCGCCGCCACCGCCACCTGCATGCCGCGCGCCGTGGCGGTCGTCGCGCCGGTCTCCGCGCGGGCCAGGTCGGCGTACGGGACCAGCCGGCCGCGGACGATGTCGGCGGCCCGCGCGAGCACGGCCGCCCGTTCCCGCGGCGGCGTCCGCGACCACGGGCCGAACGCCTCGCGGGCCGCGGCGCAGGCGGCGAGCGCCTGCTCCGGTGTCGCCTCCGGGGCCAGGCCCACGGTCCGTTCCGTCGCCGGGTCGATCACCGGGTAGTGGCCGGCGGCCGGTTCGGCCCAGTCGCCGCCGATGAACAGCCGCTGCCGCTCGGGCGGACCGTTCACTTGGTGGCCACCGTCTCGGTGTCCCGGCCCGAGCGCAGCACCCGGCCGGGCACCGCGCCGCTCACCGCGTCGTCGCGGATCGCCTCGACGCCGTTGACCCACACGGCCCTGACGCCGATCGCCCGGGAGTCCAGCCGCGGGCTGTCGCCCGGCAGGTCGTGCACCAAGGTGGCCTGGCCCGCGTCGATCCGCTCCGGGTCGAACAGGACCAGGTCGGCATGCCAGCCCTCGCGTATCCGGCCGCGCTCGCGCAGCCCGAACAGCCGCGCCGGGTCGTCCGTCAGCATCTTCACGGCCGCCTCCAGGCCGACCAGCCGGCGTCCGCGCAGGCAGTCGCCGAGGAAGCGGGTCGTGTACGGGGCGCCGCACATGCGGTCCAGGTGGGCGCCCGCGTCGGAGCCGCCGAGCAGTACGTCGGGGTGCCGCCAGGTGTCGGCCCTGAGCGCCCAGGACGCCGGGTCGTTGTCGGTGGGCATGGGCCACAGGACCGTGCGCAGCTCGTCGGCCGCGCAGATCTCCACCAGGCACTCGAAGGGCTCCTGGCCGCGCTCCCGGGCCAGGTCCCGGACCACCCGGCCGGTGAGTCCGCGGTTGCGTGCGCTGTAGGTGTCGCCGATGACGTACCGTCCGAAGTCCGTCAGCCGACGGAAGACGCCCGCCTCCTCGGACTTCGCGTGCCGCAGCATGCCGGCCCGCACGTCCGGGTCGCGCAGCCGGGCGATGCGTTCGGGCACCGGCAGGCCCAGGATCTCGCCCCAGCCGGGGATCAGGTTCAGGGCGCAGAAGCTGCCCAGGGACATGTTCATCGGGGTGAGGATCGGCATGGTCAGCGCCACCACCCGGCCGCCCGCCGCACGGGCCCGTTCGCTCGCCGAGAGCTGGCGCGGCACCCGCTGGGGGACGGCGGCGTCGACGGTGAGGACGTTCCAGTTCAGGGGCCGTCCGGCGGTCGCGCTCAGCTCCACGAGGAGGTCGATCTCCGGGTCGCTGAACCGGTCGAGGCAGCCGGCGACGATCGCCTCGATCTGGGTGCCCTCGTGCTCGCCGACGGCGCGGGCCAGGGCCAGCAGTTCGGCGGGCCGGGCGTGCCGGGACGCGACGGGCTGTCCGTCGCCGTCGGAGTGGGTGCTGGACTGGGTGGTGGAGAAACCCCAGGCGCCGGCGTCCATGGCCTCGTGGAACAGGCTGACCATGCGGGCGAGTTGATCGTCGGTCGGCTGTCCGCCCACGGCGTCGGGGCCCATCACATGGCGGCGCAGTGCGCAGTGGCCGACCATGAAGCCCGCGTTGACCGCGATGCGGCCCTCCAGGGCGTCCAGGTAGTCGCCGAAGGTGTGCCAGCTCCAGGGCGCGCCCTCCTCCAGGGCGACCAGGGACATGCCCTCCACCTTGGCCATCATGCGGCGGGTGTAGTCGGCGTCGTCGGGCCGGTCCGGGTTCAGCGGGGCCAGCGTGAACCCGCAGTTGCCGGCGGCCACGGTGGTCACCCCGTGGTTCAGCGAGGGCGTCGCGTACGGGTCCCAGAAGAGCTGGGCGTCGTAGTGCGTGTGCGGGTCGACGAACCCCGGCGCGAGTACGAGCCCGGAGGCGTCCTCACTGCTGCGCGCCTCCTCACCGACACTGCCGACGACAGCGATACGCCCGTCCCGTATCCCGACATCAGCGGTGTAAGCAGCCCCCCCGCTCCCATCGACAACGGTCACACCTTTCACGAGATGATCAAGCATGGGGCTCCCTCCTTCTTTCCCGGCGCACCGAGGCGCCCCAAAGGGGCGCGGGGAACTGCGCGCCCAGCCACAACACACCCGCGGCCCGCGACGACGCTCACGTGCCAGCCGAAACCGCCAAGTCCCCGCAGCCCGCGGCAGCGATCACGCGGGGAACTGCGCGCCCAGCCACCCACAACCCGCGGCCCGCGACGGCGATCACCCGGCCGCCCGGAATCGGGACGTCCTATGCACAGGATCCGTGTCGATCCGCGGAATCACATGCTCACCGATCAGCCGGATCGTCTGCAGCGTCTGCTCCTTCGGCACCCCCACCGGCAGCCCGAAGCTCAACTGGTCGGCCCCCGCCTGCTCCCACCGCTTGCACTGGGTGCGCACCTCGTCCGGATCACCGCAGATGAGCAGTTCCTCCTCGATGAGGATCTCGATGAACTCGGCGGTGTACTCGGGCAGCGTCTCGGGCCACACGGGGAAGCCGTCGGGCCGCGGGAACGTGTCGTGGTAGCGGAAGACCAGCGAGGGCAGATAGTGCAGCCCCCCGTTCACGGCGATCTCGATCGCCTCCGCGTGCGTGGGCGCGCAGATCGCGGTCGTCGTCACCATCACGTTGTCGTTGACGAACGCGCCGACCGGTTCGGCGTTCACGATCGCCGTCTTGTACTGCTCCAGCACCCACTCCATGTCGGAGACCTTCTGCACGCTGAAGCCGAGGACGCCGAGGCCCTTCTTCGCGGCCATGGCGTACGAGGGCGGGGACCCGGCCGCGTACCACATCGCCGGGTGCGAGGTCCCGTACGGCTTGGGGAGCACCTTCCTGGGCGGCAGCGACCAGTGCTTGCCCTGGAAGCCCTCGTACTCGTCCTGGAGCCACATCTTCGGGAACTCGGCGATGGTCTCTTCCCAGATCTCCTTGGTGTGGTTCATGTCGGTGATGCCGGGCAGGAAGCCGAGGATCTCGTGGCTGCCGGCGCCCCGTCCGCTGCCGAACTCGAAGCGGTTGCCGGTGAGGTGGTCGAGCATGGCGACCTTCTCGGCCACCTTGACCGGGTGGTTGACCTGGGCGAGCGGGTTGAAGATGCCCGAGCCGAGGTGGATGCGTTCGGTGGCGTGGGCGAGGTAGCCGAGGAAGACGTCGTTGGCGGACAGGTGCGAGTACTCCTCCAGGAAGTGGTGTTCGGACGCCCAGGCGTACTTGAAGCCGGAACGGTCCGCCTGGATGACGTACTCGGTCTCCTCCATCAGCGCCTTGTGCTCGGCGAGCGGATCGGTCTCGGCGCGTTTGCCCACGTATCCCTGTACAAAGAGCCCGAATTCCAAGGAGGTTCACCGTCCCCTGGTCGTCGTCCCGCATATCTGACGCTGCGTCAGATCGGCTTGTCGCCCGACTGTGGCACCGGGCGCATGGACCGTCAAGACTGACGGTCCGTCAGATATGGTCAGACGACCGAGACTCCCGCGAGCCACCCGCCGTCGATCACGAACGGCTGCCCGGTGACATAGGAGGAGTCCGCGCAGCTGAGGAACAGCGCGAGCCGGGCCACCTCCTGCGGCCGGCCGATCCGCCCCAGCGGCACCAGCTTGCGGTACAGCTCGTCCAGCGCCCGGCTGGTCTCCTCCGCGTCGGCCGCCGGATCCAGCTGCGCCGGGTTGGACATCGCCGTGTCGATCGCCCCTGGGCACACCGCGTTGACCCGGATCCGCCGGTGCGCCAGCTCCAGCGCGGCCACCCGGGTGAGCCCGAGGATCGCGTGCTTGGTGGCGGCGTACGCGCCCACCGCCGCCATCCCGGTCACGGCCGTGTAGGACGCGGTGTTCACGATGGTGCCCCCGTCCTCCATCACGGGCGCGACCGTCTTGACGCCGAGGAAGCAGCCGACCTGATTGACCCGGACCACCTGCATGAACTCGTCCAGCGGCGTGTCCACCAGGGCGTTGAAGCGCAGGATGCCGGCGTTGTTGACCAGCCCGTCGATATGCCCGTACGCCTCCTTGGCGGCGGCCACCGCGGCCCGCCAGCCCTCCTCCTCCCCCACGTCGAGGTGGACGTAGAGCACGCCCAGCTCCTCGGCCAGCGCCCGCCCCTGGTCGTCGAGGACGTCGGCGACCACGACCTCGGCCCCCTCCGCCCGGAACAGCCGGGCCTCCTGCTCGCCCTGCCCGCGTGCCGCGCCGGTGACCAGCACGACGCGTCCGTCCAGCCTGCCCATGCCCACTCCTAGAGATCGGGGGCCACGTCGGTGCCGAACGCGGCCATCTGGTCGGTCAGTTCGCTGCGGCTGCGGCAGCGGAACCGCACCTGGATCTGGTCCACGCCCATCGCCCGGTAGGCCCGCAGCGACTCGGCGAGGGCGTCCGCGGGACCGCTGAGGGTGCGGCGGCCGACGTCCCAGGCGGGCCGGCCGACGTACAGCGGCTCGGTGATGGCGCCCACGGTCAGGGGCGCCTCGATGCCCGCCTCGGCGCGGGTCTGCCGCAGTCCGGCGATCAGGCCGGGCAGCCGGTCGCGCGGATCGCCCTGCGGCAGCCAGCCGTCGCCCTTGAGCGCGGCCCGCCGCACGGCGGCCGACGAGGAACCGCCGATCCACACGGGCACCCGCTCCTGGGCGGGCCGGGGCCGCTGCCCCAGCCCCTCGAAGTCGTACACCTTGCCGTGGTGCTCGGGGAACTCCTGCGGTCCGAGCGCGGCCCGCAGGGCGTCCACGCACTCGTCAAGCACGGCCCCGCGGCGCCGGAAGTCCGCCCCCAGCACCGCGAACTCCTCCGCCACATGCCCGGCGCCGACACCGAGGATCAGCCGCCCTCCGGAGAGGTGGTCGAGGGTCGCGTACTGCTTCGCGGTCAGCAGGGGGTGGCGCAGACCCACGATCGCCACATGGCTGAGCAGCCGGGTGCGGGTGGTGACGGCGGCCAGGTGGGCGAGCGTGGCCACCGGGTCGTACCAGACGGTGCCCATCGCCGGGGCCAGCCGGCGCGGTATGGCGACATGGTCGCAGCAGGCGATGTAGGCGAAGCCGGCGCGGTCCGCGGCGCGGGCGATCTCGACCAGGTCGCCGGGGCCCGCGTCGGCCTCCCAGCGCTCCGCGTACAGGGTGCTCTGCGACTGGACGGGCAGCTGGATGCCGTACGCGACGCTCACCGCGCACCCGCCCAGCGGCCGTCCTCGGTCAGCCCCAGCAGTTCGATGGCGTTGCCCCGCACGATCCGTTCGACGACGTCGGCCGCCAGATGGCCCATCTGGGCCTCGCCGACCTCGCGGGACTTCGGCCAGGTGGAGTCGGAGTGCGGGTAGTCCGTCTCGTACAGGACGTTGCCGACGCCGATCGCGTCCAGGTTGCGCAGCCCGAACGCGTCGTCGAAGAAGCAGCCGTAGACATGCCCGGCGAACAGTTCGGACGGCGGCCGGTGGACCTTCTCGGCGACCCCGCCCCAGCCGCGGTTCTCCTGCCACACCACGTCGGCGCGCTCCAGGATGTACGGGATCCAGCCGATCTGCCCCTCCGCGTACATCACCTTCAGGTTCGGGAAGCGCTCGAACTTGCCGCTCATCAGCCAGTCCACCATCGAGAAGCAGCAGTTGGCGAAGGTGATGGTGGAGCCGACGGCGGGCGGCGCGTCCTCGGACGTGGAGGGCATACGGCTGCTGGAGCCGATGTGCATCGCCACCACCGTGCCGGTCTCGTCGCAGGCGGCGAGGAACGGGTCCCAGGCGTCGGTGTGCACCGACGGCAGCCCCAGGTGCGGGGGTATCTCCGAGAAGGCCACGGCGCGCACGCCGCGGGCCGCGTTGCGCCGGACCTCCTCGGCGGCCAGGTGGGCGTCCCACAGCGGGATGAGGGTGAGCGGGAGCAGCCGGCCCCGGGCGGCGGGCCCGCACCACTCCTCCACCATCCAGTCGTTGTAGGCGCGCACGCACAGCAGCGCGAGGTCGCGGTCGGCGGCCTCGGTGAAGGTCTGGCCGCAGAAGCGGGGGAAGGTGGGGAAGCAGAGCGCGGACTGCACATGGTTGACGTCCATGTCGTCGAGCCGCCGCGGCACGTCGTACGACCCGGCGCGCATCTGCTCGTACGTGATCACCTCCAGCCTGATGTCGTCCCTGCTGTAGCCGACCGCGGTGTCCAGGCGGGTCAGCGGCCGGTGCAGGTCCTCGTACACCCACCAGTCGCCCACCGGGCCCTCGTCGCCCGGCGCGCCCATGACGGGCCTGAACCGGCCGCCGAGGAACGACATCTCCTTCAGCGGCGCGCGCACGATCCGGGGGCCGGTGTCGCGGTACTTCCTGGGGAGCCGGTCCTGCCAGACGTGCGCCGGCTCAACGGTGTGGTCGTCGACCGAGATGATCTGCGGGAAGGGAGCTGCGGGTCGGGTCTCCATGGCGCTCACCGTAGCGCCGATCTGACGAACCGTCAGCTATCGTGGGCGGGGCCGGGACCGCGAGGACCGTGCCCAACCGTGCGAAGAGGACGTGAGGAGGTTGTGGACTCCCGCGCGCCCACCTGTGATCGGCGTCTCGCACGGCTGACGCATCCGCCCTGAACAAGGCAAACTGACGTAGTTGTTCGGGATGCCTAGGGGGACGAACGCATGGACGGTCGACCGCGAGTACCGGAGCAGCGGCGTCCCGGCTCCTCGGCCCAGGAGCCGGCGGCGCTGCGCTTCAGCGTGCTCGGACCGGTGCGCGCCTGGCAGGACGGGGAGCCGCTGGCCACCGGCTCCCCGCAGCAGCGCGCCCTGCTCGCCGCCCTGCTGCTGCGCGGCGGCAGGACGGCGACCGCACCGGAACTGATCGACGCGCTCTGGGGCACCGAGCCGCCCCTCCAGGCCCTCGCCGCCGTACGCACCTACGCCTCGCGCCTGCGCAAGGCGCTCGGCCCCGGCGTCCTGGTCAGCGAATCGGGCGGTTACGCGGTGCGCGGCCTCGGCGCGGACGCCCTGGACCTGGCGGTCGCCCAGGCCCTCGCGGCGGAGGCGGACAAGGCCCGTGCCTCCGGTGACCTGTGCCACGCCCGGGACGTACTGAACCGGGCGCTCGCCCTGTGGGACGGCGAACCACTGGCCGGCGTGCCCGGCCCGTACGCCGACGCGCAGCGGGTACGGCTTGAGGAGTGGCGGCTGCAACTCCTCGAATCCCGCCTCGACATGGACCTGGAACAGGGCTGCCACGCGGAGGCCGTGTCCGAACTGACGGCGTTGACGGCGGCCCACCCGCTGCGTGAACGCCTGCGCGAACTGCTGATGCTGGCCCTCTACCGCAGCGGCCGGCAGGCGGAGGCCCTTGCCGTGTACGCCGACACCCGGCGGCTGCTCGCCGAGGAACTGGGCGTCGACCCGCGCCCCGGCCTGCGCGACCTCCAGCAGCGCATACTCCAGGCGGACCCGGCCCTCGCCGAACCCTCCGCGCCCCTCGCCGAACCCGCGCCCGTCCCGCTGCGCCCCGCCCAACTCCCGGCCACCGTGCCCGACTTCACCGGCCGTGCCGCCTTCGTCACCGAACTGAGCCAGATCCTCGCCTCCGCCTCCACGTCCGAGGGCCGGGTGATGGCCGTCTCCGCGCTCGCCGGGATCGGCGGCGTCGGCAAGACCACCCTGGCCGTGCACGTGGCCCACCGGTCCCGTGCCGCCTTCCCCGACGGGCAGCTGTACGTCGACCTCCAGGGCGCCGGGCCGCGGTCCGCCGAGCCGGAGACCGTCCTCGGCTCGTTCCTCAGGGCGCTCGGCACTCCGGACACGGCCATCCCCGACTCGCTGGCGGACCGGGCCGCGCTGTACCGGTCGGTGCTGGACGGCCGACGGGTCCTGGTGCTCCTGGACAACGCCCGCGACGCGGCGCAGGTACGGCCGCTGCTGCCCGGCACGGAGGGCTGCGCCGCGCTGGTCACCTCCCGCGTGCGCATGGTCGACCTGGCCGGGGCGCACCTGGTGGACCTGGACGTGATGTCCCCGGACGAGGCGCTGGCCCTGTTCACGAAGATCGTCGGGACGGAGCGGGTCGCCGCGGAGCGCGAGGCCGCGCTCGACGTCGTCGCGGCCTGCGGCTTCCTGCCCCTGGCGATCCGCATCGCCGCGTCCCGGCTGGCCTCCCGGCGCACCTGGACGGTGTCCGTCCTCGCCGCGAAACTGGCGGACGAACGCCGCCGGCTGGACGAACTCCAGGCCGGCGACCTCGCGGTGAAGGCGACGTTCGAACTCGGCTACGGCCAGCTCGAACCGACCCAGGCCCGGGCGTTCCGCCTGCTGGGCCTCGCGGACGGCCCGGACATCTCGCTCGCGGCGGCGGCAGCCGTGCTCGACCTGCCCCCGGAGGCCACCGAGGACCTGCTGGAGTCCCTGGTGGACACCTCACTCCTGGAGTCCGCGGCGCCCGGCCGCTACCGCTTCCACGACCTGGTCCGCCTGTACGCCCGCGCCTGCGCGGAACGCGACGAACACCCACCGAGCGAGCGGGACGAGGCGCTGTCGCGGCTGCTGGACTTCTATCTGGCGTCGACCGCGCAGGTGTACGCCATCGAGCAGCCCCGGGACCGGCTGGTCGACGACCTGGAACCCACGCGCTATCCCGGGCTGACCTTCACCGAGGGGGCGGCGGCCCTCGACTGGTTGTACACGGAGGCCGGACCGCTGCTGGCCTGCGTGCGGCAGGCGGCCGGAACCGGGAGGCTGCGCCGGGCGGTCGATCTGCTGTGGGTGGCCAAGGACCTGACCGAGTCGGGGGCCAGCTCGTACCAGTACGAGATGACGGCCCGAGCCACCTGTGAGGCCACCCTGGCCATGGGCGACGAACGGGCCGAGGGCAGGGCGCGTACGGTGCTCAGCGATGTGCTCCTCGTCTCCGGCCGTATCGAGCAGTCGGAGGACGAGGCCCGCGTCGCCATGGAACTCGCCGAGGCCGCGCAGGACGCGACGGCCGTCAGCTGGGTGGCCAACAACCGGGGACTCATCTGTCTTCACCAGAACCGGTTCGCCGAGGGCAAGGTCCTCTTCGACCAGGCGCTCGAGGGTCTGCGGGCGGCGGGGAACCGGCCGTTCGAAGCCACCGTCCTGGGCAACCTGTCCCGTGCCTACCTGGGGATGGGCGATACCGCCACGGCGGTGGAGATCGCACGGCGCGGGCTCGCGGCACACAGCGAGATCGGCCGGTCGGTGCGCCTCGCCAACAGCCGTTTCGCGCTCGGGTTCGCGCTGAACCAGGCCGGCCGTCATGCCGAGGCACTGGACGAGTTCTCGGAGGCCCTGCGCATCTTCAACGACCACCGGCAGCGGCTGTGGGAGGGCGTGACCAACTTCCGTATCGCACAGGTGCATCTCGCCAGGCATCGCTTCGCACAGGCGGCCCAGCACGCCGAACAGGCGCTCGCCCTGGGCTGCATCGGCGGGGACCGCATGCGCGGCAACGTCCTGACGCTCCTGGGACAGGCACTGGGCGAGCTGGGGCAGGTGGACCGGGCCAGAGCCTGCTGGCGTGAGGCGCTCAACCTCTATGAACAGAGCGGCGCACCGGAGGCCGACACCGTGCGCCCGCTCCTGACACCCGCCTCCGCGGCGTGACCGAGGTGCTTTCCCCGGCAGGTCGCGGGCGTTCAGCGTTCGTTTATCGCCACCCGGCATCCTCGTTCCTGTCAGACCGTCGCGTCGGGGGGCAGATGGTCTGATCTGGAGCCCGACCGGTTAATCTGCGGCTCCGAACGCCCGTCCGGCAGCCCTCGGGGGAGCTTCCGGACGGGCGTTCCTCACTCGTCACCGAACAGAGGGATTCAGGCCCATGAGCGACCAGAAGCAGGACGCGACCGTCTCGAAGAAGAACAACGCGATGCCCACGCCGCCCGCCGACGACGAGACGGTCACCACACTCAACAACGCCATGCCCAGCGAGCCGGCCAAGGACGAGACGGTCAGCACGCTCAACAACGCCATGCCCGCGCCGCCCGCGCTGGAGCTGGACGACAAGTAGACCTTCCTCCGGACGGGGACCGGCCGCGGCGGCGCGGAGGGGAGCCGCCGCGGCCGAGGCGTGCCGACGGGCGCGATCGCCGTCAGCGGTCGCGGAGTTCGGTCTTCTGCAGTTTGCCGCTCGCGTTGCGTGGCAGGGCCGGCAGGAACTGGACCGTTCTCGGGACCTTGTAGTTGGCCATTTCGCGGCGGGACCAGGCGATCAGGTCGTCGGCGGTGAGGTGGGCGCCCGGGCGGCGGACCACGAATGCCTTGCCGACCTCGCCGAGCCGCGGGTCGGGGACGCCGATCACCGCCGCGTCGGCCACGTCCGGGTGCAGGGCGAGAAGCTGCTCGATCTCGGCCGGGTAGGCGTTGAAGCCGCCGACGATGAACATGTCCTTCAGCCGGTCGGTGATGCGCAGATTGCCGGTGGTGTCGAGGACGCCCACGTCGCCGGTGCGCAGCCAGCCGTCCGCCGTGATCGCCTCGGCCGTCGCCGCCGCGTCCCGGTAGTAGCCGCGCATCACGTGGAAGCCGTGGACCTGCACCTCGCCGGGGGTGCCGGCGGGCACCGGTGTGCCCGCCGGGTCCACGACCCGGACCCGGGTGCCGGGGATCGCCCGGCCCGACGTCGACGCGATCACCGTCGGCGCGTCACCGCGGCGGCACATCGTCGCCATGCCGCTCGCCTCCGAGAGACCGTACGCCGTCAGCACCGTCCGCACCCCGAGTTCGCCGCGCAGCCGCTCCACCAGCCGCAGCGGGACGACCGCCGCGCCCGTCACCACGAGCCGCAGCGCGGACAGGTCGTGGCCGGCCCGGGCCGGGTGGTCGAGCAGCGCCTCAAGGAGGGTCGGCGGGCCGGGCAGGACGGTGACCCGTTCCGCGGCGATGTTCGCCAGCGCCGTGTCCACGTTGAACACGGGCTGCGGGATCATCGTCGCGCCCCGGGTGAGACAGGCGATCACGCCCGCCTTGTAGCCGAAGGTGTGGAAGAAGGGGTTGACGATGAGGTAGCGGTCGCGGGCGCGCAGGCCGGCCAGGCCGGCCCAGATGTCGTAGGCGCGCAGGGTCTGCGCATGGGTGATCATCGCGCCCTTGGGGCGGCCCGTGGTCCCCGAGGTGAAGACGATGTCGGACAGACAGCCGCCGTCCAGGCGCCGCGCACGCGCGGTCAGTTCGGCGCGGCCCACGCCCTCGCCGCCCGCCAGGAAGTCCTGCCAGGTACGGAAGTCGGCCGGGGCGTCGTCGGCGAGGACCACCACCTGCTCCAGCTCGGGCAGTCCGGGCAGCGGCCCCGCACTCCCCTCGCCGTCGGCCGCCGCCCGCCGCAGCGACGCCACGTACGAGGTGCCGAGGAAGGTGCCGGTCACGAACAGCAGCCGGGCCCCGCTGCGCCGCAGCACGTCCGCGGCCTCGGCGCCCTTGAAGCGCGTGTTGAGCGGGACGAGGACCGCGCCCGCGGACACCGCGCCCAGCGCCGCCACGATCCAGTCGAGGGAGTTGGGCGCCCAGATCGCCACCCGGTCGCCGACGCCGGTGCCTGCGGCGAGGCAGGCCGCCGCCGCTCGGTCGACGCGGGCGCCGAGTTCCGCGTACGAGACGCGGTTGCGGCCGTCGACCACGGCCTCGGTGTCCGCGTACCGCTCGGCCGCCGCTCGCACCAGGTCCGGAATGCTGCCCCACCGCATGTCACCGCGCACCACCGGCCTCCCCGAGCCTCCTCGACAGATAGCTGACTGGCCGTCAGATTAGCGGTAGCCTGACGGACTGTCAGCACAGCGGCAGCCCGCCCTCGGACGGCCGGGCGGCCACCGGGCGAAGGGGCGGGCACCATGGCGGGAAACGGTCTGAAGGACGCCACCGCGATCGTCGGCATCGGACAGACGCCGTTCGCCAGGCACCTCGCGGAGGACGAGAAGACCCTCGCCTGCCGGGCCGTGCTCGCCGCTCTCGACGACGCCGGGATCGCACCCGGCGAGGTCGACGCCCTCGCCTCCTACACCATGGAGGAGACCGACGAGGTCGAGCTGGCCAAGGCCGTCGGCCTCGGCGACCTCACCTTCTTCAGCAAGGTCGGCTACGGCGGCGGCGGTTCCTGCGCCACCGTCGCCCATCTCGCCGCCGCCATCGCCGCCGGACAGGCCACGGTCGGGGTCGCCTGGCGGTCCCGCAAACGCGGCAGCGGCCCCCGCCCCTGGACCAACACCACGGCCCAACTCCCCACGCCCGCCCAGTGGACCCGCCCCTACGGGCTGCTGCGCCCGGCCGACGAGATCGCCCTGCTCGCCCGCCGCTACATGCACGAGTACGGCGCGACCCGCGACCACCTCTTCAACGTCGCCCTCGCCTGCCGCAACCGCGCCAACCAGAATCCGGCGGCCGTGATGTACGAACGGCCGCTGACCCGCGAGATGTACATGACCTCCCGGTGGATCAGCGAACCGCTCTGCCTCTTCGACAACTGCCTGGAGACCGACGGCGCGCTGGCCTGCGTCGTCGTCTCCCGGGAGCGCGCCAGGGACTGCCGGCACGCCCCCGTCCACGTCCACTCCGCCGCCCAGGGCCTGCCCGCCCAGCACCACGGCATGGTCAACTACTGGACCGACGACCCCCTCACCGGACCGGCCTGGACCGCAGCCCGGCACCTGTGGAAGCACGCCGACCTCACCCCGGACGACATCGACGTCGCCCAGATCTACGACGCGTTCACCGCGCTCATCCCGCTCTCCCTGGAGGGGTACGGCTTCTGCGGGCGGGGCGAGGGCGGCGCGTTCACCGAGGGCGGCGCACTGGAGATCGGCGGGCGGCTGCCCGTCAACACCGGTGGCGGCGGGCTGTCGGAGGCGTACGTGCACGGCTTCAACCTGATCACCGAAGGCGTGAAACAACTGCGCGGCACCAGCACCGCCCAGGTCCCGGGGGCCGCCGCCTGCCTGGTCACCGCGGGCGAGGGCGTGCCCACCTCCGCCCTCCTTCTGACGAACAGGAGTTGACACCGCTGTGCTGACCCCCGTCACCGACGCCGACGGCGCCCCCTTCTGGGAGTACGCCGCCCGCGGCGAACTCCGCGTCCAGACCTGCGCCGACTGCGGCGAACCCCGGTTCCCGCCGCGCCCCTGCTGCCCGCACTGCCAGTCCTTCGCCCACGAGTGGCGGGCGGCCTCGGGGCGCGGGCGCGTGTGGTCGTACGTGCTGCCCCATCCGCCGCTGCTGCCCGACTACGCCGCCCATGCGCCGTACAACGTCGTCGTGGTCGAACTCGACGACGCGCCCCGCATCCGGCTCGTCGGGAACCTGGTCGCCGGGCCGGGGGCGCCGCTCGACTCCGTGCCTGCCGAGCGGATCCGGATCGGTGCCCGGGTGCAGGTCGTCTTCAGCACCCTCGACGACGGCACCTGTCTGCCCCAGTGGACCCTGGAGCGCCCATGACCGCCGTCCGCGTCAGCGCCGACCCGGACACCGGCGTCGCCGTCGTCACCCTGGACCGGCCGGCCCGGCTCAACGCCATCGACCTCTCCATGGCCGGTGAACTCGCCGCGGCCTGGCGGGCGTTGCGGTACGACGACACCGTACGGGCCATCGTCCTGACCGGGGCCGGTGAGCGGGCCTTTTGCACCGGGATCGACCGGGACGCCGTGGTGCCGCAGCCCTCGTCGCCGTATATGCAGGACGATCCGCTGCTCGGGATCGGCCCGAAGACGAACGACCTGTGGAAGCCGGTCGTCGCGGCCGTGCGCGGGATGGCCTGCGGGGGCGCGTTCTATCTGCTCGGGGAGGTCGACTTCGTCGTCGCCGACCCGACCGCCGTCTTCTTCGACCCGCATACCACCTACGGCATGGTCAGCGCCTACGAATCGGTACTGATGGCCCAGCGGATGCCGTTCGGGGAGGTCGCCCGGATGATGCTCATGGGCAGCGCCGAGCGGATCTCTGCACGGCGGGCGCACCAGATCGGTCTGGTCTCCGAACTGACCGAGCCCGGCGGGGCGTTGGCCGCCGCGCGCGCCTGCGCCGCGGTCATCGCCCGGTATCCGGCCGAGGCGGTGCAGGGCACGGTGCGGGCGCTGTGGGCCGCCCGGGAGGGTGCGCTGGCCCAGGGGTTCGCCCAGGCCCCGCACCTCGTCTCGCTCGGCAACCTGCCCGCGCACCGCCAGGCGCAACTGTTCGCCGCCCGCCGCTCCGGGGAGTTCCGCACCCGGTGAGGTACGGCCCCCGCGGCGGGCGGGTCAGCCGACGGCCGGGGCGGTCGGGTCCAGGTCGCACCGGCCGACCCGGGCGGCGAGGGCGGAGCCGGCGACGTACACGTTCACCGTGACCGTGTCGTGCGCGGACACGTCGACCTTCTCGACCTCGGAGGCGATCCGGTTGCCGCGTGCGTCCTCGAAGTCGACGGTGACGGCGAACGTGCCAGGTGTGCCGTGCGGGTTGTCGACCTCGACGGTCGCGTACGGCGCCTTCTTGGACGCGCAGCTCAGCAGCCTCACCGTCGCGTCCGCCGGCGCCGGCGCGGTCGTACCGGTGCCGCCGCTGTTGTAGGTGTCGTCGCCGTTGTAGGTGTCGTCGTCATCGTCGGTGTCCCGGTACGAGCCGGAGCCGCCGGAGGACGACGACGTGTCGTGGTCCTGACTGGAACTGCTGCAACCGCCCCCACCGTCGCTGTCGTGGTGACCCCGGCCGTGACGCCCCGTGGAGAATCCGGTCAGCGAGAGGATGACCAGTACGGATACCCCTGCAAGCTTGAATGTGTGCCCCCGTGACTGCATGCCGCCACCCTAACGACCCCCCTGTCACGCCCATGTCACCAACCAGCGACCACCCCGCAGCAGACCCGCAGGCCCAACGCGGGACGCGCCCCAAAGGGGCGCGGGGAACTGCGCGACAAGCCACAACGCACCCGCAGACGAACAACGCACCCCGCTCCAACCACAACCCACCCGAATCGACCCAGCGGGCCCGACGCTGAGGCGCCCCGAAAGGGGCGCGGGGCTGTATCAAATATGCGGCTCCGCCGCGCGAGCGCGACAAGCCACAACGCACCCGCAGACGACCAACGCACCCCGCTCCAACCACACCCGCACCCGCAGAGAAACAACCCCCTACCCCCGGCGAACGCTCACCGCGAGGTGCCCGTGCCTTTCTCCGCGTCCAACGCATACACGCACCGATCCTTGCTGCACGCGTACACCACCCCGTCCGTCACCACCGGCGACCCGGTGATCTCCCCGCCGGTGGCCAGCTTCCACCGCAGCCGGCCGTCGTCGGCCTTGAGCGTGTACAGCAGATGGTCGGTGGAGCCGAAGTGGATCCGCCCCTCGGCGACCGCCGGCGAGCCGACGATGTCGCCGCCCGCCTGGAAGCGCCACTTGGGTGTGCCGGTGACGGCGTCCAGGGTGTACAGGCCCTTGCCGCTGCCGACGTGGACGTGGCCCGCGGCCACCAGCACCGGCTCGATCGAGGCCCGCGCCTCCGTGGCGATGCGCCAGCGGTCGCGGCCGTCGGCGGCGTCGAGGGCGTAGACCGTGCCCAGGTAGTCGGCCAGATAGATGCCGCCGCCGGCGACGGCGGGCCCGGGCACGAAGGCCGGCGGGCACAGGAAGACCGCAGGGGCCTCGAAGTGCCAGCGCACCATGCCGCTCGCCACGTCGATGGCGAGGACGCGGGAGCCCGCGCAGACGTACACACAGCCGTCGGGGGCGTGGGTCAGCCGCACCGGCACCATGCCGCAGGAGGCGGCGTCACCGATCGGGTAGGCCCAGCGCTCCTCGCCGGTGCGTGCCTCCAGGGCGCGCAGCCGGGCGTCCTGCCAGACGAACACGGTGCCGTCGTGGACGGCGGGCCCGGACTCGGGGGACTCGAAGTCGGTCTGGCAGCCGGCGATCTCCCACAGCTTCTGCCCGCCGGCCGCCTCCCAGCCCTGGGCGCCGCCGCCGCGGGTGCCGGTGACGACGGTGCCACGGTCGGCCTTCAGGGAGTACACCCAGGCGTCCGTGGACAGCCGCCACAGGTCGGTGCCCTCGCGGGCGTCCAGGGCGAACAGGGTGGGGCCGTCGGAGGCGTGGATACGGCCGTCCGCGACCGCCATCGACCAGGCCACGTCCCGCGTCTTGAAGCGGCGCCGGCCGGTGGCCACGTCGAGCGCGTGCACCTCGAAGGAGGTGACGTAGACGAGGTCGTCGGCGACGGACGGGGTGCCCCAGACGTCGTTGGACATGCGGAAACGCCAGGGGCGCCAGCCCGCCGCGGTCTCCGGGGGCGCGGGCGGGGCCGCCGGTACGGCGGGGTCGGCGCCGTTGACCCCGGGGCGGGGCCGGGACCAGTTGGCGACCAGTCCGGCCTCCGGCGGCGGCGCCTTGACCGCGGCGGCGCGGGCGTCGGCGACGCGCGGGCCGGGCCCGATGGGCACCTGGGCGCCGGCCAGCCGGACCGGCCCGGCGTCGGGGGCGCCGACCGGGACCGGGACGGGGGGCGCGGGGATCACCGGGTCGTGCGGGGGCGGGGGCGGCACCGCGGGCACGACGGGCCGGCCGCCGCTGCGCGGGCCGACGGGCGGGGGCTGGACCGCGGGGCGCCCGCCGCGCCGGGACTCGATGAGGGCGACGGCCTTCTCGGGCAGCCAGGCCGAGGCGGTGCCGCTGTCGTCGGAGCCCGAGCCGAACAGGTGCGGGGCGAGCTGGGCCTGGAGGTCGGCCGGGTTGGGGCGGCCGGTGGCCTCCATCTGCATGCAGGACTCGATCAGCGGGCGCAGTTCGTCGGGCAGTCCCTCCAGGTCGGGACCCTCGCGCAGCAGCATGAAGACGGTCTCGACGGGGTTGGCGCCGTGGAAGGGCGGGTGTCCGGTGGCGGCGAAGACGAGCATCGAACCGAGGGAGAAGACATCGCTGGCGCCCGTGACGCTGCGGGAGTCCTTGGCCTGCTCCGGAGACATGTAGGCGGGCGTGCCGACGGCGACGTTCGTCATGGTCAGACGGGTGTTCGAAACCCCGGAGGCGATGCCGAAGTCGATGACGCGGGGGCCGTCCTCGACGACGAGCACGTTGGAGGGCTTGAGGTCGCGGTGGACGAGCCCGGCGCCGTGGATGGACTGCAGCGCCTCGGCGACGCCCGCGGCGAGCCAGCGCACCGCCTGGGCCGGCAGCGGCCCGCACTCGTTCACTATCTCTTCGAGGGACGGCGCGGGGACGTACGCCGTGGCCAGCCACGGCACCGCGGCCCGTGGGTCGGCGTCGACGACCGCGGCGGTGTAGAAGCCGGAGACCGCGCGCGCCGCCTCCACCTCTCGGGTGAAACGGACCCGGAAGAGCTGGTCCTCGGCGAGTTCCGTGCGGACCGTCTTGATCGCCACGCGGCGCCCGGACGCCGAGCGCGCGAGGTAGACCAGCCCCATGCCGCCGGCACCCAGCCGCCCCAGCACCTCGAACGGCCCGATCCGCCGTGGGTCGTGCTGCGTCAGCTGATCCACCACTTGCCTGCCACCTCCCCGTACGAGCCGCGCCACCTCCATATGTACGCGACCCAGTGCAGCGTCTCACCACCGCACCGCCGAGGCGGCACGCACCCCGATTCTTCCTGCCACGGGCACAGGTTGCGAACCCGACGACATTAGGGGTGTCTCACGACAAGTAAGACATTCCACCGATATGTCAGCGCCGCGGCAGTGCTGCGGCAGTGCTGACGCATCAGCGCTGCAGCAGCGCGAAGGACGCCCCCTGATTGTCCGTGACGACGGCCACACGTCCGTACGACGCGTCGAAGACCGGCGCCTGCACCCGCCCGCCCAGCCGTTGTACCGCGCCCAGCGCCCGCTCGCAGTCGGCGACCAGGAAATGGACGAGGAAGTGGGGCGGCATCTCGGCCGGGAAGACGTCCGAGACGGGGGCGCGGCCGAAGTCCGGCTCGGCGTCGGCGCCGAACAGGGCGTCGTGGAAGAGACCACCGTAGAAGGCGTTGGCGGACTCGGTGTCCCGGGAGTACAGCTCGGCCCAGCCGAAGGTGCCCACCTCGTGCCGGCGCCCGAACCCGGGGTGGCCGCCGGCCTGCCACAGGCCGAAGACGGCGCCTTCCGGGTCGGCGGCGAGGGCGGCCGTGCCGAGACCGTCCACGGTCACCGGGGGCGTGACGATCTGCCCGCCGGCCGCGCTGATGCGCCCGCACAGCGCCCGGGCGTCGGGCGTCGCGAAGTACACCGTCCACACGGTGGGCATCCGGCCGTCCGTCTTGTATGTGAGCCCGGCCACAGGCGAGCCGTCCTTGCGCGCCCACACGGCGGGCGCGGACGCGGGCACCTCCTCGTCGAAGGTCCATCCGAACAGCTCACCGTAGAACCGCCGGCCCGCCGCCACGTCGGGAAGCTGTGCGTCCACCCAGCACGGGACGCCCTCTCCGTACACCGATGCCCTGTTTTCGGCCATGCCGCCAAAGTAACCGGACCGCGCGCACCCCGCAGACCAGGCACACCTCCCTCCATACCCCCATGCACCCCATTTGCAGTCGGCCGAATCGCGCTCCCATCACCCCTCGGTAAGCTGACGGCATGACAGGACAAGTGCGTACCGTCGACGGCCGTGTGGCCGGCCGGCGTGGGCAGGCGACCCGGCAGAAGCTGCTCGACTGCCTCAGCGAGATGCTCAGCTCCTCCCCCTACCGGGACGTCAAGGTCATCGATGTCGCCCGGAAGGCAGGGACTTCGCCCGCGACCTTTTACCAGTACTTCCCGGACGTCGAAGGCGCCGTCCTGGAGATCGCCGAGCAAATGGCCGCCGAGGGTGCCGGTTTGACCGAACTGCTGGCGGGGCGGACCTGGACCGGCAAGGCCGGCTGGCAGACCGCGCAGGAACTCGTGGACGGGTTCCTGGATTTCTGGCGCAAGAACGACGCGATCCTGCGGGTCGTGGACCTCGGCGCCGCCGAGGGGGACAAACGGTTCTACAAGATCCGCATGAAGATCCTGAACTCGGTGAACAACTCGCTCTCCGAGTCCATCGCCGAACTCCAGGCGAAGGGCCGGGTCGACAAGGACGTCAATCCCGCGGCCGTCGCGGGTTCGCTGGTCGCGATGCTCGCCGCGGTGGCCTCGCACCAGAAGGGCTTCCAGTCCTGGGGCGTGAAGCAGGCCGAACTCAAAC
Source organism: Streptomyces sp. NPDC102462 (assembly GCF_044765425.1). Classification (NCBI taxonomy): domain Bacteria; kingdom Bacillati; phylum Actinomycetota; class Actinomycetes; order Kitasatosporales; family Streptomycetaceae; genus Streptomyces; species Streptomyces sp. NPDC102462. The sequence goes on from NZ_JBIWKB010000038.1 coordinate 75,957, forward strand.
CGAACCTCGCCCTGCTGGTCCACCTGGGAGTGACCGGCAGAAAACCAACGAAGTAGCCGACCTTTCCTAGAGTCCCTTTCTCCCGGCACGCCAAGTCCTGTCTCACGGGCGGCGGTTCACACACCCGAACCCCGCCCACCGTGCCACGCCCAAAAGGGTCGCGGGACCCACGGAACATCCCAGCCCACGCCCCCGACAACGCCCCGAAAGGGGCGCGGGGCTGTATCGATATGCGGCTCCGCCGCGCGGGCGCGACCAGCCACAACGACGCAGCAGACGATGGACGCCCCAAAGGGGCGCGGGGAACTGCGCGACCAGCCACGACGCAGCCGCAGACGAAGAGCCGCGGAGCCCACGGAACATCACAGCCCACGCTTCCGGCAACGCCCCCAGGGGCGCGGGGAACTGCGCGCTCAACCACAACGCAGCCGCAGACGAAGAGCCGCGGAGCCCACGGAACATCACAGCCCACACTTCCGACAACGCCCCGAAAGGGGCGCGGGGCTGTATCGATATGCGGCTCCGCCGCGCGGGCGCGCTCAGCCACAACGGCGCCGCAGACGAACGACGCCGCACGCCGCACGCCGCGTACAGCACACCGCTACAGTCGAACCCCGTTCACCATGGCCCCGCTGAACCAGGCGGAGCCCTCCGCCGCCCGCCCGCGCAGCCGATGCACCGGGCCGAGGAGCAGTTCGTCACCCGCCGCCCGCTTGAAGTACAGATGCGCCTCGTGTTCCCACGTGAACCCGATCCCGCCGTGCAACTGGATCGCCTCGCCCGCGGCGATCCGCAGCGCCTCCAGCGCCTGCGCGAGCGCGAGCCCACCCGCCCGCTCGCCGTGGACGGTCGCCCAGGCCGCGTAGTAGGCCGCCGAGCGGGCCGCCTGGACCTGTACGTACACGTCGGCCAGCCGGTGTTTCACGGCCTGGAAGGAGCCGATCGGCCGCCCGAACTGCTCGCGTTGCCGAACGTGGTCTACCGTCCGCTCCAGCGCCCGGTCGGCGGCCCCGACGGCCTCGGCGGCCAGCACGGCGGCGGCCGAGTCCCCGGCCGAGCCGAGCGCGTCGAGCACCTGCCCCCCGTCCCCCTCCCCCTCGTCCGCGCCGCCCTCGCCGAGCGGTTCGGCCGCGGTGTCCCGCAGTTGCAGCCACCCCTGCGGCCGGGTGGCGTCGAGCGCCGTCTGCCGCCCGCGGGTCAGCCCGGCCGCGTCGCCCGCGACCAGGAAGAGCCGGGTCCGCGAGCGGGCGAACCCCCCGGTGTGGGCGGCGACCAGCAGCAGCCCGGCGCTGTGCCCGTCCAGCACCTGCCTGACCTCCCCGTACAGCCGCCATCCGCCGTCCGCCCGCCGGGCCTGCACCCCGCCCGCGCGGCCCCCGCCCGCCCAGTCGCCTCGGTTGTCGCCGGTCAGGGCGAGCGCGGTGGCGAGCGCGGTGCCGGGTACGGCGAGGGCGGCGGTCAGCTCGCCGGAGGCAAGGCGGGGCAGCAGCCGGGCGCGCTGGGCGTCGGTGCCGAGGGCGAGGACGAGCGGCGCGACGAGCACGGTGGTGGCGAGGAGCGGCGAGGGGGCGAGGGCCCGGCCCGTCTCCTCCGAGGCGAGGGCGAGTTCCGTGGCGGTGCAGCCGACGCCGCCGTACGCCTCGGGGAGGGCGAGCCCGGGCAGGCCGAGCCGGTCGGCGAGGGCGCGCCACAGGGCGGGGTCGTGTCCCGCGGGGGTGTCGACGGCGGCACGCAGGTCGTGTGGGCCGCAGCGGTCGCGGAGCAGGGCGCGCAGGGTGCGCCGCATCTCGTCCTGTTCGGCGGTGAGGCGTGCGTCCATGGCTCTTCCCTCCGGATCTGACGAGCCGTCATATTAGGCGGCGCGGAGGCGGATGCCCAGGGTCTCGACACCTGCCGCGGACCGCCCTTAGTTGACGGAACGTCATAAGCCCCGGAGGGCAGAGCCATGGCATCGGACGGCAGGTCATCGGGCGGCGGGACGCGGGTGGCGGTGGTCGGGGCGGCGCTCTCGGACTGCGGGCGGCTGGACGACGCGACCCCTTACGCCCTGCATGCGCAGGCCGCACGCCGCGCCCTGACGGACGCCGGTCTCGACCGCAGCGTCGTGGACGGCTTCGCCTCGACCGGGCTGGGCACGCTGGCGCCGGCGGAGGTCGCGGAGTATCTGGGCCTGCGGCCCACCTGGGTCGACTCCACCTCGGTCGGCGGCTCGACCTGGGAGGTCATGGCGGCGCACGCGGCCGACGCGATAGCGGCGGGCCACTCGCGGGCCGTGCTGCTGGTCTACGGCTCGACGGCCCGCGCGGACGTCAGGGCGGGGCGGCGCACGGGCACCCTGTCCTTCGGCCGCGGCGGCCCGCTCCAGTTCGAGGTGCCCTACGGCCACACCCTGATCGCCAAGTACGCGATGGCCGCCCGCCGCCACATGATCGAACACGGCACGACCATCGAGCAGTTGGCCCAGGTCGCGGTGCAGGCGCGAGCCAACGCGGCGCTGAACCCGCAGGCGATGTTCCGCGACCCGATCACGGTCGACGACGTCCTGTCAGGACCGATGATCGCCGACCCGTTCACCCGGCTGCACTGCTGCATCCGCTCCGACGGGGGCGCGGCCGTGCTCCTTGTGTCCGAGGAGGTGGCGCGGGACTGCCGTACCGCCCCCGTCTGGGTGCTCGGCACCGGCGAGCACGTCTCGCACGCCGCCCTGTCCGAGTGGCCGGACTTCACGGTGTCGCCGGCGGCGGTCAGCGGGCGCCTCGCCTTCGAACGGGCCGGTGTGCGCCCGGAGGAGATCGACTTCGCGGAGATCTACGACGCGTTCACCTATATGACGCTGGTGACGCTGGAGGACCTGGGGTTCTGCGGGAAGGGTGAGGGCGGGGCGTTCGTGGAGGAGGGGCGGCTGCTGGTGCGGGGCGGGCAGCTGCCGGTGAACACGGACGGCGGCGGTCTTTCGGCCCAGCATCCCGGCATGCGCGGGCTGTTCCTGCTGGTGGAGGCGGTACGGCAGCTGCGCGGCGAGGCCGGGGAGCGGCAGGTGCGCTCCCCGGCCGGCCGGCTGCCCCGGCTCGGGCTGGCGTCCGGGACCGGCGGGTGGTTCTGCTCGTCGGGGACGGTGGTGCTGGGCCGCTGAGCCCTGCCCTCGGCGCCGCGCCGGTCACGGCAGGACGATCACCTCGGCGGAGTTGTCGCTGAGATCGGGATCGCGGCCGCCGGTCTCCAGGGAGGCCATCGTGAACTCGACCCTGCCGCTGCCCGGCTCCGGCACGTCCAGGGTGAAGTCGAAGGTGCGCTCGGCCCCGGGGTCGACCTCGTAGACCTGACAGACGTAGGTGCCGCCGTCGAGGTCGCAGGCGGGCTCGTACACGTCGTCGTCGATCTCCTCCATGGGCTGCTCGCGCACCACGGCGCCGGGCGGCGGGGTGAACCTCAACTGCCCGGAGCCGCCCGGGTTTCCGGGCCCCTCGTCGGCGACCTTCAAGTGCACCTCACGGCCCTTGCCGACCCGCAGGGTGTTCGCGGTCACCCGGAAGTCGGCGTGCAGGTCCAGAGTGACGGGCGTGCGGACGATCCCCTGGACGAATGTGCCGCCCCCGCTGTCCGGCAGCGTCTTCGCGGTCAGCGCGGGCCCGTCGCCGCGATCGCCGTTGTCCGGAACGGCGCTGTATTTGGCCGGGCCCACGTCCAGCGGCCAGACCTCTTGGCTCACCTCGCTGAAGATCCGTACCTTGCCGGCGCGCAGCGGCACCTCGGGCCTGACCGCCACCGTCTCGCCGGGCGCGATCCGCAGGTCGGGGAACGCGCAGACGGCCTCACGCCCGTGCATCTGCTCCGGATAGCGGCAGTTGGCGTAGCGCTGCCGGAACTCCGACTCCCCGGCGTGCAGTTTGAGTCCGAGCCCGCGCACCGGCACCTCGCCGGTGTTGCGCACCACGACCGACGTACCGATCTGCGCGCCGGGCCGCACCGCGGCGCCCGCGCGCACCGAGCGCAGCTTCAGCACCGGTTCGCCGACCACGACCCGGGTGCGGGCGGTCACCTTCTTCCCGGCCTTCGTGGTGAACGAGAAGCGGATCCGCGCCGAGTCGCCGGGCCTGCCCTTCTTCGTGGCCACCGGATACACCCGGTCGGACTCGACCCAGCTGTCGTACAACCCGCCGACCTGGCACACGACCCGGGTGTCGGTGCCGTCGCAGCCGTGCCCGGTCTTCACCCACAACCGCACCGCGCCCCGGGCCCCCTCCAGGTCCATGGTCAGCCGGTGGTCCGCCGGTCCGGTGCGGTCGGGCACCGCGCCGTCCTCCGCCCGCAGATGGAAGGACACCTTGTTCTTGGGCCCTGACCCGTCGCCGTAGGGCCGCAGATAGAAGACCTCCGGGGCGGATATCCAGGAGTCCTCGCCCGCCCCGAACCCGTCGGCACACGCGGTGAGGCCGGCGCCGAGCAGGACGGCGACGGCGAGCCCCGCGCAGCGCGCCCTCATCGAACGACGCGCGGAAGAGCCGCCCCGGCGCGGGAAGAAACGGGGAGAACGGGATGCGGTGCGACGTCGCCGCCGTAGCTGGACTTGAACCATGGCGCCCTACGCTGCCACGTCCCCGCACGACGTGTCGTACGGTGCCCTGCTCGCGCGGCCGTGCGGGCGGCCGGAACGACGACCGGGCCATACTCGGGCCCATGGGAACCGATCTCCACGAGCTGCTGCGGTCGCTGCGGGTGTGGGACCCGGCGGTCACGCAGCTGCCGCCCTTCGACCCGGCCGCCGCCCCCGACACCCCCCTGCCCCTGTTCACCACGTGGTTCGCGGAGGCGGTCGCGGCCGGTCAGCCCGAGCCGCACACCATGTCGCTGGCGACGGCGGACCCGGACGGCAGGCCGGACGTGCGGATCGTGATGCTGCACGGCGCGGACGCGGCGGGCTGGTCGTTCGCCACGCACACCACCAGCCGCAAGGGCCGCCAGCTGGCCGAACGGCCGTACGCGGCCCTCGCCTTCTACTGGCCGGTGCTGGGCCGTCAGGTCCGGGTGCGCGGGCCGGTCGCACCGGCCCCGCCGGAACAGGGCCAGGCGGACCTGCACGCCCGTTCCACGGGGGCGCTGGCCGCGGCGCTCACCGGCCGCCAGAGCGAGGTGCTGGCCTCGCCGGAGGAGCTGCGGCGCGCGTCGGAGGCCGCCTGGCGGCGGGCCCGGGAGGATCCGACAGCGCCGGCACCGACCTGGACGCTGTACCGGCTCCGCCCGGCGGAGGTCGAGTTCTTCCAGGGGAACGCGGACCGCCGCCACGTACGCCTCGCGTACACGCACCGGGAAGGGCGCTGGGCACGGGAACTGCTGTGGCCGTAGGCCCCGGCTACTCGCCCGCGGCGAACCCGTACACCGCGAAGTCGGCGACGGGCCGGTATCCGATCCTCTGGTACAGGCCGTTGCTCGTCGGGTTGGCGAGGTCCGTGAACAGCAGAACCTCCTGGGCGCCCGCCTGCCGCGCCGCCCGGCTCACCGTCGCGGTGACCGCCCCGGCGTAGCCGCGTCCGCGCAGGTGGGCCGTCAGCTCCTCCGCCTCCCCGGGGGCGAGCGGTGTCAGGTTCACCGGATGCGGGGGCGTGTGCAGCAGGGCCGCCCGCACCCCGCCGGTCTCGTCGCCGAGCACGCCGTACAGCGGGTTCCGCGCGCCGTAGACGTGCGGTCCGCGGGTGCGCAGGGTGTCGGCCACCGTCAGGGACACCGTGTGCAGGGTCGGGCGGGAGCGCAGGAAGTCCCCGCCCCGGGCGAGGAAGTCGTCGAGGTCTTCGGTCAGGTACCAGATGCGGTCACGGGGCATGCCTCATGATGCCGACGCGCCCGGCGTCCGCGGCACCGCCCCCGTCCCGGTTCCGGTCCCGGTCTCGGTTCCGGTTCCGGACGGGGCGAGGTCGGGCTCCGCGTCCGTGGCGAGCCGGGCGTGCAGGTGCACGTCCCGGAACGCGTCGTGCCGTTCCGCCGCGAACATCGCGTCCCGCAGCGTCCCCTCGTACGGGAAACCGCACTTCTCCGCGATCCGGCACGACGCGTCGTGACCGAGCGCATGGCCGAGTTCCAGTCGGTGCATCCCCAGTTCCGTGAACGCCCAGCGGGATGCGACGGCGAGCGCCCGGGTGGCGACCCGCCGCCCGCGCGCCTCGGGCAGCACCCAGTAGCCGACCCGGGCCAGGCGCAGGGCATGGTCGATCGCGTTGACGGCGACATGGCCGAGCGCCGCGCCCGTGGCCGCGTCCATGACGAGGAAGGGCACGCAGGAACCGTCGGCCGCGCTCTGCAGCTGCGCGCGCAGCGATGCGCGTGCGCCGTCGAGGTCGGCGGCGATGCGCAGCGGGGTGTTCCAGCGCCGGAAGTCGGGATCGGACCGGCCGCGGTGCCAGGCCACCACGTCGGCCTCCGACTCCGCGTCCCACAGCCGCAGCCGCAGACCGTGACCGTACGGCTCCGGGTCGGGAGGAACGGGAAGCGGGTCGGGGGTACGGACGGGGCCTGAGTGCTGTTCGTGCGTCGCTGCCATGACACCAATTGAAACCCGCCCCGCCAGCGCGCCCCAAAGGGGCGCGGGGCTGTATCGATATGCGGCTCCGCCGCGATGGGGGTCCCCCCTGTTCGAGCGAAGCCGAGAACTTGGGGGAGCGACCAGCCACAACGGCGCAGCACAGAACCGACGACACCACACCGCAGCCCCCGGAGGGGCTACGTGGGGCGGAACACCGGCACACCCACGCGGAACGTCACCGTCAGACCCGCGCCCGCCCGGAGGGCAGCCGCGTCGCAGTCCACCACCTCCGTCATCATCCGCGGCCCCTCCGCGAGGTCCACGACGGCGGCCACGTACGGCGTGCGCTCGTGGAAGGGCGGCAGGTCGTTGCGGTGCACCACGGACCAGGTGTAGAGCGTCGCCCGACCGCTCGCCCGCTCCCAGTCGACGTCCTCGCTCCAGCAGTGCGGGCAGAACTCCCGCGGGTAGTGGTGCGCCCGGCCGCAGTCCCGGCAGCGGCGCAGCAGGAGCCGGCCGTCGGCCGCCGCGTCCCAGTACGGCCGGGTGAAGGCGTCGGTCTCCGGCCGGTCGAAGCCCTCCGCAGACATCAGAACCACCCCAGCGCGGCGTCGAGGGACCACGTCTGCCACGCCATGCCGAACAGCCCGACGACCGAGATGAGCGCCATCATCGAGTTCTGCCCCTGCTCGGCCCAGTCGTGGACCATGAGGACGAAGTAGACGAGGTTCAGCAGGGCACCGCAGGCCAGCGCGAGCGGGGTCAGAAAGCCCAGCACCAGGCCGACGCCGAGGGCGAGTTCCGCGTACAGGACGACGTACGCCATCGTCCTCGGCCGGGGTTTCACCACGGTGTCGAAGCCGGAGCGGACCAGCGCCCAGCGGTGTTTCGCCGCGATGTCCGCGGCCCACGTGATGCCGGTGCCGCGCCGCAGCCATGCCTTGCGGTCCTTGTGCCGCCAGCTCTCCAGCCACCACAGCCCGAGCCCGACGCGCAGCACCGCCAGCCACTCGGCACCGCTGAGCCAGATCGTGTCCATGGACCCTCCCCGCCCGCCGCTTCCAATCTGACGGTATGTCAGTTCAGCTAGTTCAGCGGACACCCGACACTCACGCAAGGCCGGCACCGCAACCGGCCTGCCCCGCCAATGGACTTGGCCGCGACCGGGGCGTAACCGCTCGCGCGAGGGCCGGGATTCGCCCATATTCGAGTGCGTCACGTCACAGGCCCCGCCCACTCCCCCACACCCGTGATCAATCCGCAACCAATTCCGGTCTTGACCGAGACCCATCAACGAGGGGCGTGATTACGCTCGCGCTCATGGCCGTCTCCCGCGCCTCCGCGCAGCACCCCACGACACCCGCCGACCGCCCCGTCTACGTGATCGGCGCCGGACCCGGCGGCCTGGCCGCCGCGCACGCGCTGCGGGCCCGGGGTGTACGGGCCGTCGTCCTGGAGAAGGCCGACCGGGTCGGGGCGTCCTGGCGGCACCACTACGACCGGCTCCGACTGCACACCACCCGCCGCCTGTCGGCGCTGCCCGGACTGCCGATCCCGCGCCGGTTCGGACGCTGGGTGGCACGCGACGACATGGTGCGGTACCTGGAGAAGTACGCCGAGTTCCACGCACTGGAGATCGTCACCGGTGTCGAGGTGCACCGCATCGAGCGGCCTGCCGACGGCACGGGCTGGCTGCTGCGCGCCTCCGGCGGCCGGGAGCTGACCGGCAGCGCGGTGGTCGTCGCCACCGGGTACAACCACACCCCGTACGTGCCCGACTGGCCGGGGCGCGACGCGTACCCCGGCACGTTCCTGCACGCCGGCGAGTACCGCAACGCCGGGCCGTATGCCGGGCGTGACGTGCTCGTCGTCGGCGTGGGCAACACGGGCGCGGAGATCGCCGTGGACCTGGTGGAGGGGGGTGCCTCCCGGGTGCGGCTGTCCGTGCGCACCGCCCCGCACATCATGCGACGGTCCACCGCGGGGTGGCCCGCCCAGTACTCGGCCGTACTGGTACGGCGCCTGCCCGTCGCGCTCGTCGACCGGCTCGCCCGGCCGGTGGCCAGGATGAGCGTGCCCGACCTGTCCGCGTACGGGCTGCCGCGACCGGAGACCGGGCTGTACAGCAGGGTCACCGTGGGGGCGATCCCGGTGCAGGACGTGGGCCTCGTCGACGCCGTGCGGTCGGGCCGGGTGGAGGTCGTGGCCGCCGTCGAGGGCTTCGAGGACGGGAAGGTGGCCCTCGCCGACGGCGGCCGGCTGTCGCCCGACGCCGTGATCGCCGCGACCGGGTACGCGCGCGCCCTGGAGGGCCTGGTCGGCCACCTCGACGTGCTCGACGCCCGCGGCAGGCCGGTCGTGCACGGCGGTCACACCCCGAAGAACGCCCCCGGCCTGTACTTCACCGGCTTCACCAACCCCATCAGCGGCATGCTCCGCGAAATGGCACGCGACGCCGAGAAGATAGCGAAGAAGATCGCAACACGCTTGCCACGGGCCCATTGAGGCAGCGGAACGAAGAGCCTGCGACACACGGCACGGCAAGCACGGTCAGCCTGAGACGTGCAGCGCAGCGGGCGTGACTCGGCAGGCGCGGCCAGCCGACGCGCCCGGCACCCGGCGCCCGACGCGCGGACAGCGCAGCACGGTCAGCACAGTGAGTGCCAAGCCGGCGGCAGCCGTGTCGGTTTGGCCGGAGGACTTTGCCTGCACAGGCGTTCCTGACGCTGCGTCAGTTCAGTAATCTGACACAGCGTCAGTTAATTGTGCTGTCACACAGGAGCGGGCGGAACGATGCTTGGATCGACCCACGGCACCCTCACCACCGACTCCCGCCGGGCCCGGATCATCGCCTGCGGCGAGCAGCGCCCCGGGGCCGCCGTCCACGGCCGGACGGCCGACGTGGACGACCTCGACGTCAGCGGTCGGCCGCTGACCGCGGACGTACCGGACCTGGACCGTTTCTTCCGGCCCCGGTCCGTCGCCGTGGTCGGCGCCTCGGACACCGAGGGCCGGCCCAACACCGGCATCACCCGGCAGCTGTTGACCTGGGCGGAACGGGTCGGCGCGCGGGTGCACCCGGTGCATCCGACCCGGCCTGCCGTCTTCGGCGTCCCCTGCGCCGCCCGTGTCGCGGACCTGCCCGAACCCGTCGACCTCGCGGTGCTGCTGGTCGCCGACCCCCTGCCGCTGATCGCGGAACTCGCGGACGCCAAGGCGCGGTTCGCGGTCGCCTTCGCCTCCGGGTTCGCGGAGACCGGCGCGGCGGGCGCCGTGGCTCAGGCCGAACTCGCCGCCGCCGTACGGGATTCCGGGCTGCGGCTGCTCGGTCCGAACACCAACCTCAACGCCTTCGAACGGTTCCGGGACGACCTCCAGGGGCCCGCGATCGCGCTCATCACCCAGTCCGGGCACCAGGGGCGCCCGGTCTTCGCCCTCCAGGAACTGGGCGTCCGGCTCTCCCACTGGGCGCCCACCGGCAACGAGGCCGACCTGGAGACCGCCGACTTCATCTCCTACTTCGCCGGCCGCCCCGAGGTCGGCGCCATCGCCTGCTACATGGAGGGCCTGAAGGACGGCCGCTCGTTCCTGCTGGCCGCGGACCGGGCCGCCCGGCGCCGGGTGCCGGTGGTCGCGGTCAAGGTGGGCCGCACGCAGGCGGGGGCCCGCACCGCCGCCTCGCACACCGGCAAGCTGACCGGAGCGGACGACGTGGTCGACGCGGCCATGCGGCAGTACGGGGTGATCCGGGTCGACGGCCTCGACGAACTCCAGGACACCGCAGCCCTGTTGGCCCGGGCCCGGCCCCCGCGCGCCGACGGTGTCGTCGTCTACTCGATCTCCGGCGGCACCGGCGCGCACGTCGCCGACCTGGCGGCCGGGGCGGGACTCCGGCTGCCGGAGCTGTCCGCCGGCCGGCAGGCGGAACTGCACCAGTGGATACCGGAGTACCTGAGCGTGGCCAACCCCGTCGACAACGGCGGTCATCCCGTCGGCGACGAGCGCGGCCGGAAGATCATCGACGCGATCCTCGCCGACCCCGAGGTGGGGGTGCTCATCTGCCCGATCACCGGGCCGTTCCCGCCGCTGAGCGACCGGCTCGTACGGGACCTGGTGGACGCGGCGGAGACCACGGACAAGCTGGTGTGCGTGGTGTGGGGGTCGCCGGTGGGCACCGAGCCCGCCTACCGCGAGGTCCTGCTCGGCTCCTCCCGGGTGGCCACCTTCCGCACGGTCGGCAACTGCCTCACCGCGGTCCGCGCCTACCTCGACCACCACCGCTTCGTGCACGCCTACCGCTCCCCCTTCGACGAGGCGCCGCGCTCCCCCTCGCCCTCCTTCCGCAAGGCGCGGGCGCTGCTGCGGCCGGGGCAGCAACTCAGCGAGCACGCGGCGAAGCAGCTGCTGCGCGCCTACGGCATCCGGGTGCCGCGCGAGCAGCTGGTGAGCAGTGCGGCGGGCGCCGTGCGGGCGGCCGCGCAGGTCGGCTATCCGGTGGTGATGAAGGCGTCCGGGACGCGGATCGCCCACAAGACCGAGCTGGGCCTGGTGCGGATCGGGCTGACCTCGGCGAGCCAGGTGCGGGACGCCTACCGCGAGTTGACCGACACCGCGCGGTACGAGGATGTCTCGCTGGACGGCGTCCTGGTGTGCCAGATGGTCGAGCGGGGCGTGGAGATGGTCGTCGGCGTCACCCACGACGACCTGTTCGGGCCGACGGTGACCGTGGGGCTCGGCGGGGTGCTGGTGGAGGTGTTGCGGGACACGGCCGTACGGGTGCCGCCGTTCGGCGAGGAGCAGGCCCGGGACATGCTCGGCGACCTGCGCGGGCGGGCCCTGCTCGACGGGGTGCGGGGGCGCCCGCCGGCCGATGTCGACGCGCTCGTCGAAGTCGTCCTGCGGGTGCAGCGCATGGCCCTGGAACTCGGCGGCGAACTGGCCGAGCTGGACATCAACCCGCTGATGGTGCTGCCGCAGGGACAGGGCGCGGTGGCCCTGGACGCGCTGGCGGTGTGCCGGTGACCGGCGAGGCGCAGGCGGGCGCGTCCGGTGGCGCGATGACGGGAACGGACGCGGGCACGGGGACAGGCGCGGGCACGGGCGCGGGCATGGGGACAGGCGCGAGGACGGGCGCGGGCACGGGGACGGGGACAGGCACGGGGACAGGCGCGGGCATGGGGACAGGCGCGAGGACGGGCGCGGGCACGGGGACGGGCGCGGGCATGGGGACGGGCGCGGGCATGGGGTTACGGCATGAGGTGCGCGACCGCGTCTCGCGCATCACGCTCGACCGGCCCGAGGCGCTGAACGCCCTCACCCCCGAGCTGCGTGAGCGCGTCATCGCGCTGCTGGCGCAGGCGTCCGCCAACCCGGACGTACGGGCCGTGGTGCTCACCGGGACCGGGCGCGGCTTCTGCGCGGGGGCGGACCTGCGGGGCGGTGCGGCGGGGGGCGAGCGGGTCGCCGGTGATGTGGCGCGCATGCTGCGGCTCGGGGCGCAGCGGCTGATCGCGGCCGTGCTGGACTGCGAGAAGCCGGTGCTGGCCGCGGTGAACGGCACGGCGGCCGGCCTCGGCGCGCATCTCGCGCTCGCCTGCGATCTGGTCCTGGCCGCCGAATCGGCCCGTTTCATAGAGGTGTTCGTGCGCCGCGGTCTGGTGCCGGACGGCGGCGGCGCCTATCTCCTGCCCCGGCTGGTGGGCCCGCAGCGCGCCAAGGAGCTGATGTTCTTCGGCGACGCCCTGTGCGCGGCGGACGCGGAGCGGCTGGGGCTCGTCAACCGGGTCGTGCCGGACGGGGAGTTGGCGAAGACGGCGGGTCTGTGGGCGGAGCGGCTGGCCGCCGGGCCGACGCGGGCGCTCGCGCTCACCAAGCACCTCGTCAACGCCTCCCTCGACGCCGACCGGGCCACCGCGTTCACCGCCGAGGCGACGGCCCAGGAGATCAACATGACCACGCAGGACGCCCAGGAGGGCCTGAGGGCCTTCGGCGAGCGCCGAGACGCCGAGTTCAAAGGCCGCTGACCCCCACACCGTCCGAACGGCCACAGGGCTTCCTATCTGACGGTGCGTCAGCTTCAATGGACGGGTGATGGGACACGCAGGGATGGCGGCCGTCGCCGTCCGTTACCTCAGGTCCGTGCCGGGCTCCCCCGGCCCCGTCGAGCCGCTGCCGCGCCCCGATCTGCGGTGCGTCCGCGAGGACGAGCGGGCGCCGGTGGACCGGACGGAGTTCCGCCGGGTGCTCGGGCACTTCGCGACCGGCGTGACGGTGATCACGGCACCGGCCGCCGAGGGCGAGACGTCCCCGGCCGGCTTCGCCTGTCAGTCCTTCTCCTCCCTCTCCCTCGATCCCCCGCTGGTCGCGTTCATGGTGGCCCGTACGTCGACGACCTGGCCGCGCATCGCCCGCGCGGGCGTCTTCTGCGTCAACGTCCTCGCCGCGGACCAGGCCGGCCTGTGCCGCGCCTTCGCGGTGAGCGGCGCGGACAAGTTCACGGACGTCCCCCATGACGCGGCACCGGTCACCGGCTCCCCCCGGCTGACCGGCGCCGCCGCGTGGATCGACTGCACGATCCACGCGGTGCATCCGGGCGGCGACCATCTGATCGTGGTGGGCCGGGTGACCGCCCTGGGCACCCCGGCCCAGAACACCCCGCCCCTGCTCTTCCACCGGGGCCGCTTCCTCTAGGCCCAATGCCGGTGACTTAGGTGGTGTTCGGTCTGGAGATCGTGAGGACTGCCGTGGTTGGTGGTGGCGCATCGCGGTGCTCGGCTCGCTTGAGGGG
>NZ_JBIWKB010000039.1:0-88207 GCF_044765425.1 Streptomyces sp. NPDC102462
ACGCCCGGTTACATTCCGAACCCGGAAGCTAAGCCTTACAGCGCCGATGGTACTGCAGGGGGGACCCTGTGGGAGAGTAGGACACCGCCGAACTAATTTTGGGAAAACCCCCGTGCCTTTTGGTACGGGGGTTTTCTGCGTTCAGGGCCGGGCGAGGGGTGTCGTAGCGGGGTACTACCGTGGGCCGCATGAGTGCAGACATCGAAGAGCGGTACGTCCTCCGGCACATACGGGCCGATGAGTGGCCCACCGTGAAGGCGCTGCGGCTCGACGCACTGCGGGACCCCGTCGCACGGCTCGCCTTCCTGGAGACGTACGAGGATGCCGTCGCCCGGCCGGACGCCTTCTGGCAGGAGCGGGCGGCCCGGTCCGCGGACGGTGCGGGCGTGGTGCGGCAGTTCGTCGCCGTGGCGCCGGACGGGGTGTGGGCCGGGAGCTTGACCGTGCTGATGGAGGAGGCCGGAACCAAGGACTGGGCCGGGTATCCGGTCGAGCGCCGGCAGGGCCATGTCGTGGGAGTGTTCATCAGGCCGGAGCACCGCGGGCGCGGGCTGATCGAGGCGCTGTTCGCCGTCGGCCTGGAGTGGGCCTGGGAACGCGGGGCCTCGCGGGTCCGGCTGCTCGTGCACGAGGACAACGGACGGGCGCAGGGCGCTTACCGCAAGGCGGGCTTCGTACCCAGCGGGGTCACCGTGGATCTCGCCGGGGGCGGGGGCCGGGAGCTGGAACTGGCCGTCGAACGCTAAGCGCTTCGCTGGCCGGGCCGCGTTGTGCCGTCGGTCGTCTGCGGCTCCGTCGTGGCTGGTCGCTCCCCCAAGTTCTCGGCTTCGCTCGAACAGGGGGGACCCCCATCGCGGCGGCGCCGCATTTCGATACGGCCCCGCGCCCCTTCGGTGCGCTGTCGAACCGGAGCGGACTTCACTGGTCCTGCTTAGACGGGCAGTTCCTGGTGGGGCCAGCGGGTGCGGCCCTGTTCGCGGGAGCGCAGAAGGGCCAGCGTCGGCAGACCCAGGGCCGGCCCGGCGGCCAGCAGCTCCGGGAGCTGGGGGAGTGGGGCCACGGCCGCGACGTCGTCGAGGACGAGGGTCAGTGGTGGGTCGAGCCGACCGGAGGATGACCGTTCGGCCATGCGCCGGCCGCGCTCGACCACGCTGGAGACGAGGGCCGTCAGGAGGGGCATCGCGCCGGGGTTGGTCCTGGGGTCCTCGATGGATTCACCGACCACATAAAGGGTGCCCCCTTCGGAGACAAAGGAATCCAAGGCGAGTGCATCACTTCGGTTCGGGCTGCACGCCTCGCGGATGTTGACCGTGGAGAGCGCGGCGAGTGCCCGGCTGGTCAACTCCTGTGCCATGTCGCGGCGTTCGGGGTGCGCGGTGAGGGCGGCTTCGAGTTCGCCGGCCGCGCCGGGGGCCGCCTTGGGGTTGGTGCGCAGGGTGCGTACCGCGTCCTGGACCTGGGTGCCCTGGGTCCAGCGGTGGACATGGCGGATGGTGCGGCCGTCGACGGCGGCCGCGTGCAGATAGCTGCGGAGCAGCGTCTCGGCCGTGTCCGCGAGGGCCTGGTCCAGCTTGGCCGTGGGTCTGACCGGGGCGAGCAGGGCGGCGGCTCTGTGCCGTGCCGTCTGCTTGTCCTCGCAGCCCGTCGTCGGCGGCCAGTGCAGACGGGCCGGGGTGTCGCAGCGGTGGGTGGGGTCGTACAGGTGGGTGGGGCCGAGTTTGGCCCGGGCGTCCTTCGTCTCCGCCCACAGGGCGGGGTTGGAGGTGACGACCAGGGCCGGGCCTTCCGCGTCGCGTACCGCCTGTGCCGCGGTGGCCTGGCGGGAGGTGGGGTCGGCGTACAGGACGGCGGCTTCGGCCCGGGGTGTCTGCCGGCCGCCGGTCCGTCCGCCGTCGGCCGCGAGGACGGCGGCGGGTTCCTGGGGCCGGGGTTCGCTGCGGGGCACGGGGACCTCGTGCCGGGATTCGAGGGGCCGGGTGGGCGCCGGTTCCGGCGCGATTTCCGGAGCCCCTTCCTGAGCCTGTTCCAGGTGCGGTCCGGGCCGCAGCCCCGGCGTCCGCTCGGCTGCCGTCTCCTGCGTGGCGGGGGCGGCTGCCGGTTCCTGCCCGGCGGGGGCGGGTGCCGTGGCCGTCGTGTGCTGGGAGTGGCGGCGCCGGGCCCGGCCGGCCCGCCAGCGGGCCACCGTGCCGATCACGAAGACGGTCAGCACGAACAGCACCATCAGCTGGCCGATGAACAGGCCCCAGACCAGTCCGTACCCCGACAGCTGGTCGGGTGGTGTCTGCGGCCAGGCGCCGGGGATGTCGTGCGGTTCGGCCATGAGCTGCCGCATCGCCAGCGGGGTGCGGGTGAAGGCGACGCCGGACGGCCAGGAGCCGTGGGCGAACAGGCCCGCGAGGCCCGTGGCCGTCCACACCAGCAGGGTCAGGCCGAGCAGGAACGCGAGCAAGCCCACCAGCAGGCCGTCGGGGACGCCTCCCTGGCCTGTCCGGCGGCGGTCCCGCTCTTCGGTTCTCATCTCAGGCCACCGTCGACTCGGACGACCCGTCCAGGTCGGCGATGTGCTGTTCCACGAAGGCCGCCGCCCGCTGCTCCGCCTCCAGTTCCGCGGCGTGCAGCGCGTCGTCGGCGGCGATGTCGCTGGACGACTCGGTCATCGCCCGGTCGGTGAAGACCAGGGGGCGTTCCGTCTCCGTCACCAGGTGCTTGACCACCTGGACGTTGCCGTTGACGTCCCAGACCGCGATGCCGGGGGTGAGGGTCGGGATGATCTCCACGGCCCAGCGGGGCAGGCCGAGGACCCGGCCGGTCGCCCGTGCCTCGTCGGCCTTCTGGGCGTAGATGGTGCGGGTCGAGGCCATCTTCAGGATGGCCGCGGCCTCCTTCGCGGCGGCGCCGTCCACGACGTCGGACAGATGGTGGACGACCGCGACGAAGGACAGGCCGAGCCGGCGCCCGAACTTGAGCAGCCGCTGGAACAGCTGCGCCACGAAGGGGCTGTTGATGATGTGCCACGCCTCCTCGACCAGGAAGATGCGTTTCTTGCGGTCGGGGCGGATCCAGGTGTGCTCCAGCCACACGCCGACGATCGCCATCAGGATCGGCATGGCGATGGAGTTGCGGTCGATGTGGGACAGGTCGAAGACGATCAGCGGGGCGTCCAGGTCGATGCCGACCGTCGTGGGCCCGTCGAACATGCCGCGCAGGTCGCCGTCGACGAGCCGGTCGATGACCAGGGCCACGTCCAGGCCCCAGGCCCGTACGTCGTCTATGGCGACGTTCATCGCCTCCGCCGACTCGGGTTCCGGGTGGCGCAGTTGCTCCACGATGTCGGAGAGCACCGGCTGGCGCTCGACGATCGTCTCGTTGACGTACGCGTGGGCGACCTTGAGCGCGAAGCCGGACCGTTCGTCCAGGCCGTGCCCCATCGCGACCTCGATGATGGTGCGCAGCAGGGCGAGCTGGCCGGTCGTGGTGATCGACGGGTCGAGCGGGTTGAGCCGGATGCCGTGGTCCAGGGCCGCCATCGGGTCCAGCCGGATCGGCGTTATCCCCAGCTCCTGCGCGATGAGGTTCCATTCGCCGACCCCGTCCTCGCCCTGCGCGTCCAGGACGACGACCTGGCGGTCGCGGAAGCGCAGCTGACGCAGGACGTAGGTCTTCTCCAGCGCCGACTTGCCGTTGCCCGACTCGCCGAGGACCAGCCAGTGCGGTGCGGGGAGCTGCTGCCCGTACAGCTGGAACGGGTCGTAGATGTAGCCCTTGCCGGAGTACACCTCGCGGCCGATGATGACGCCGGAGTCGCCCAGGCCCGGGGCGGCGGTCGGCAGATAGACCGCCTGGGCCTGGCCCGTGGACGTGCGCACCGGGAGTCGGGTCGTCTCGACCTTCCCGAACAGGAAGGACGTGAAGGCGTCCGTGACGACGGACAGCGGGTCCCGCATCAGCGCATCAACCCCTACCTTCGGATTCCGGTGGCGAACGGGAGGGTGTTCACGAAGGCCCGGTGGTGCTCGCGGTCGCACCACTCCAGCTTCAGATACGACTTGCCGGCCGAGGCCCTTATGGTCCGCTTGTCGCGGGCGAGGGCTTCGGGGGAGCGGGCGGAGACGGTGATGTAGCCGACCAGGTTGACCCCGGCGGCGCCGCTGGCCAGGTCCTCGCCGCGCTGGTCGAGACGGGTGTGGGCGGCGATGTCGCGCGGGTCGACGGTGCGGTTCATCTTGGCGGCGCGGCTGGCCTCGGCCTCGTCGTTGGTCTTCTCGGTCAGCATGCGCTCGATGGCGACCTCGGTGGGTTCGAGGTCCATGGTGACCGCGACGGTACGGATGACGTCCGGGGTGTGGACCAGCAGTGGCGCAAGGAAGTTCACGCCGACCGGGGTCATCGGCCACTCCTTGACCCAGGCGGTGGCGTGGCACCAGGGTTCCCGGGTCGCGGACTCGCGGGTCTTGGCCTTGAGGTAGGTGGGCTCCATGGCGTCCAGCTCGGCCGGCCAGGCGTTCCGTTTCGTCATCGCCTGGATGTGGTCGATCGGGTGGTCCGGGTCGTACATGGAGTGGATGAGGGAGGCGAGCCGGCCCTGGCCGAGCGGCTGGCGGACCCGGATGTCGGCCTCCTGGAGCCGGGAGCAGATGTCGGTCAGCTCGCGGGCCATGACGACGGCGAGTCCGGAGTCCCGGTCCAGCCTGCGGCCGGCCTGGGGGCGGGCCGCGCGGGCCATGGCGTGTGCCTCGGCGGCCAGTTCGCGGGAGTAGTGCATGCAGGCGACGAGATAGGCGCGGTGCTGTTCGCTGCTGGTGGACACCATGGACTGCAGCTGTTCGTACGACCGGGCCAGCCACTGCGGTGCCTTCTCGTCGCCGCGCTGGGCGATGTCCTTGGCGTGCGCGTCGGGGTCGGCGGGCAGGGTGCGGGCCAGCATCTGCAGCCGGGTGACGAAGCCGTCGCCGTTGGCCACGTGCTTGAGCAGCGTGCCGAACCGGTCGACAAGGGCCTCCTGGTCCTCGGAGTCGCGCAGTCCGACGCCGGGGCCCTCGATCTCGATGGCGGCGGTGACGGTCTTACGGTCGGCGTGCAGCAGCACGGCGATCTCGTCGGGCCCGAAGGGTGCGGCGAGCCAGCTGATCCGTCCGATGCCGGGGGGCGGGCCGACCTCCACCTCGCGGCCGTCGAGGCGGGTGCCCGCCTCCATGGCGCCGGACCGGTAGACGGTGCCCTGGCGCAGGGTGCGCTTGAAACTGCGGTTGATCTCGAACCACTTGTAGAACGTGCGGCGCTTGTACGGCACGTACACCGCGGCGAGCGCGAGCAGGGGGAAGCCCATCAGCAGCGCGATCCGCAGGGACAGGACGGGGACGAGGAGTCCGCACATCATGCCCAGGAAGGCGCCGCCGATGATGAGCGCGATCTCGCCGGTCTCACGGTTGCGGCCGATGACCGCGTTCGGCCGGGCGCGGCCGATGAGATACGTACGGCGGGGCGTGACCGGATGGGACAGGTGGGACTCGGTCGTCAACGCCCTTCACCTCCCGAGCGGTTGCTGCTGCTGTTGCGGGTGTTGCCGGCGTGCGGTGTCTTGGCCGGGCTGGGCTGGCGCGGTGGGGGTGCGGCGGAGGGGACAGATCCGCCGCCGCCCGGGGTGCGTGTGCTGTGCGCGGCGACTCCGCCGGAGGCCGGGTTGGCCGGGCGGGCGGCAGCGGCGGACGGTTGGCCGCCTCCGTTGTTGTCGGCACGGGCGCTGTGCGTCTTGATGCCCTGGGCGACCAGGGTCGCCGGGGAGCTGATGACCGCGGCCGCCTTGCCCTCGGCGCCCTGCATGATGCGGTTGTTGCGGCCGGTGGCGATCTCGTCGCCGAAGCCGGGGACGAAGCGGTAGATCATCGCGCTGGCGAAGATGGCGAGCAGGATGATGGCGAGTCCGGAGACGACGGCGGAGAACGCGTCGGGGCCGTTGTCCGAGGACAGGGCGCCGGCCAGGCCGAGCACGATGACGATGACCGGTTTGACGAGGATGACCGCGATCATGATGCCGGCCCAGCGGCGTACGTGGCTCCACAGGTTCTTGTCGACCAGGCCGGCGTAGACGACGGTGCCGAGGAGGGCGCCGACGTAGAGCAGGGCGGCGCGGATGACCAGCTCCAGCCAGAGGATGCCGGCGGCGAGGATGGAGACGAGCGAGACGACGATCAGCATGATCGGGCCGCCGCCGATGTCCGTGCCCTTGTCCAGGGCGCCGGCGAAGGTGCCGAAGAAGGTGTCGGTCTGGTCGCCGGTGGTCTTCGCGAGGACGTCCGTGACGCCGTCGGCGGCGGACACCACGGTGTACAGGATCAGGGGGGTGAAGGCGGAGGCCAGCACGGTGAGCCAGAGGAAGCCGATGGCTTCGGACAGGGCGGTGGTGAGGGGGACGCCGCGGACCGCGCGCTTGGCGACGGCGAGGAGCCACAGGAGGAGGGTGAGGATGGTGGACGCGGCGAAGACGACCGCGTACTGCTGGAGGAACTTGGTGTTCGTGAAGTCGACGTTCGCCGTTTCCTGTACCGCGTCGCTGAGCTTGCGGATGGTCCATGACGCGGCGTCGGCGCAGCCCTTGGCGAGAGAACTGAGCGGATCAAGGGTAGAGGTAAGACTCTTCCGAGACTCTCCCCCGGAGTTACTGCCTTGCTCGCAGTACCGCTTGGCGGGACCGCGGATCAGGTCGCAGGAGTTGTCCGTGCTCGGTTCGGGGGTGGGGGCGGCGACCGCTCGGGTCGCGAGCAGCACCGTGGTGGTCTGTACGGCTCCGAGAACGGCCGTGACCTTGAGGGTGCGGTGGTTAGCGCGCATACGTGAGCCCTCCGTACTCCTCGACGGCCTTGGTCATGTCGTCGGCGGTGGACGCCTTCTGGTCGCGGCCGACCGGGACCGGGCCGTCCTTCTGCTGGAAGTCGGTGACTTTCCAGTCGTTGCCGACCCACCGCAGCTTGTAGGTGGTGGTGTACCAGCTCTCGGACACCGGGTTGGTCGAGGCATCGCCGGACAGCCCGAAGAGCGACGTGTACCAGACTTCTACGGTGGTGTTGTCGGTGCCGGACGACGTGACCTTGGTGCCCACGGGAATGATCCGGGAGACGAAGGTCTGGCCGTGCGGGGCGCTGCCGTCCTTGGTGAGACCGATGTTGGACAGGAACGACTCGTTGGAGTAGGCGCTGTCCAGGGCGGCCTGTCTGGCGGCTGCGATGTCGGGGGCGTAGACCGTGTTGACGATTTCGTGTCGTCGGGCCTTGTTGAACATTTCTGCTGAGCCCAGGGCTACCGCGTAGTTGGCTGCTGCGCTTTGGGCGCCTTGGGGGGTGTGGGGGTAGCCGGTGGGGATTCCGGCTGTTGTGGTGCGGACCGGGGTGTCGCCGCTCGGTGCGGTGGCGGAGGTGGCCGGTTTGTCGCTGGAGCCGCGGGCCGGGGAGTCGTCGCTGCCGCCACGGTTCGCGAAGGCGATCGCGGCGATCAGGAGGACGACGACGCCGACGACCGTGACGAGGCTGCGTGAGGACGTGCGGCCGCCCCGGCGGGCCCCGCCGTAGGGGTCGCCTTCGGGGAGCCGGGTGCGGGTCTGACCCGTGTCGGGGTAACCGCCGGAGGTTCCGTTCTCGTCTCCGAGACTCATGCCGCGTACGCTCCCTCGACGTCGTACAGGAACACTCGGTGCCGGACCGCGTAGGTATACGACGGTAGCCGTGCTGGTTCCCGCGCGGGCGCGGTGTGGTGAGTCGACATCAGGGAAACGCAACCTCAGCCGGTGGGCACGACGGGCGGGTGGGGGTAGGGGTACCGGGCGCGCCCGGAGCGGACAGAGAGGTGACCGGGGGCGGTCGGGTCAGACGGCCATGCCGTACACGATGGTGAACAGCGTGCCGAGTGAGCCGATGATGAAGACTCCGGTCAGACCGGCGATGATGAGGCCCTTGCCCTGTTCGGCGCTGAAGGTGTCGCGGAGGGCCGTCGCGCCGATGCGCTGCTTGGCGGCGCCCCAGATGGCGATGCCGAGGCAGAGCAGGATGGCCACGGCCATCACCACCTCGATCATCACCTTCGCTTCGTTGCCCAGGCTTCCGAAGGGCCCCCAGTCCGGAGCGATCCCGCCGATGATGGTGTTGATGTCTCCCTTGTCGGCCGCAAAGAGCATGTAAGTCACCGCCCCTGGTGGGTAGTTCCGCTATCCCCTGCGGTGTGCAGAGGTCAGACCTCATTCTCGCTGACAATGACGCCGTCGCATGTCGACTTGACGTCATTGGTTGGCGGGTTCCGTACGAATACCACGTACGGTCACTCTGTGTATCACGGCAGGTCACGCCGGGCAATGAGGCCTGAGCGGAACCCGTCGTGTGGTGTGCTCGTTGACCTTCTTCACGACCTGGCACGGTTTCTGACGGCTGGTCGGGTGAAACGCCGTGACGATGGTCTCACGGGCGGGGAGACGGGCGGGCGCGCCGCAGGCGTGCGCGGCGGTGCGCCCGGGGCCGCCGGTGCCGGTGCGCCGGCGCGGATCGGTAACTCGTGGGGAAGGGGCGGGGGTTGGCGGGCCTGTGGGGTCAGCGTGGGCGCAGGCCGTACAGGATGTGGTGGATGGACTCTTCGATGCCGGCGAGGGCGGCCTCCGCCTCCAGGGTGCCGCTGGCGACGAGGGCGGCGATGCCGTGCAGGCTGGCGGCGGCGACCATGTTGAGCCGCTCGGGGTCGCCCTGGATGATCTCGCCCCGCTGCTGGGCCTCGGCGACCAGCTGGGTGAGGGAGCCGAGGGACCGTTCGACGGCGGCGGCGAGCGGTGCGGAGCTGTCGGGGCGGTGCTTGCGGGCGAACATCAGCTCCAGCAGCTCGGGGTTGTCGATGGCGAACCCGAGGTAGGCGCGGCCCAGTTCGGTCATCCGCGGTTCGAGGGGCAGCCCGGGGCGGTCGGCGGCCTCAAGAGCCTGTGTCAGCCGCTCGTAGCCGTCGAGGGCGAGGGCGTCCAGCAGGGCCTGCTTGTCCTTGAAGTGCCGGCCCGGGGCGGCATGGCTGACGCCTGCCTCGCGGGCCAGTTCGCGCAGGGACAGCGCGCCGGCCCCTTTCTCCCGAAGGGTGCGCTCGGCGCTGGTCAGCAGCGTGGCGCGCAGGTCTCCGTGGTGATAAGGGCGGGTCGTGGGCATGCACATCATCCTAACCTCATGTTGACGGTGCCTTCTTTGTTGGCGTCGGCAGCATTGTTGTCGTTGACATCATTGTTGGCGTCGCCTACTTTTGGGGCATGGCTACGACGACTGACACGACCGCATGGGACGCGACCCGCCTCCCCGACCTCACCGGCCGCCGGGCCCTCGTCACCGGCGCCAACAGCGGCATCGGCTTCACGGCCGCGGACGCGCTGGCGCGCGCCGGCGCGCACGTGGTGTTCGCCGTCCGTTCCGTGGAGCGCGGCCGGGCCGCCGCCGCGCGGGTGACCGGCAGCACCGAGGTGCGCCGGCTGGACCTGGCCGATCTCGTCTCGGTGCGCGAGTTCGGCGAGGCGTGGCGGGACCCGATCGATCTGCTGATCAACAACGCCGGCGTGATGATGCTGCCCCGGCAGCAGACCAAGGACGGCTTCGAGATGCAGTTCGGCACGAACCACCTGGGCCACTTCGCGCTGACGAACCTGCTGCTGCCGTATGTGACCGACCGGGTGGTCACCGTGTCCTCGGGCGCCCACCGGTGGGGCGACGCGCGGATCCGCTTCGAGGACCTGAACCTGACCCGCGACTACACCCCGCGCGGCGCCTACGCCCAGTCCAAGCTGGCGAACCTGCTGTTCACCCTGGAGCTCCAGCGCCGCCTCACGGAGTCAGGCTCCGCCGTACGCGCCGTCGCCGCCCACCCCGGCTACGCGGCCACGAATCTGCAGAGCCACACCGGGAACCGGCTAGTCCATCTGTTCCTGGCGATCGGCAACAGGTTCTTCGCCCAGGACGACCGGGCGGGCGCCCTGCCCACGCTCTACGCCGCCACCCAGGACCTGCCCGGCGCGAGCTACGTCGGCCCCGGCGGGTACGGCGAGATGCGGGGAGCGCCGACGCTGGTGGGCCGGTCGAGCGCGGCGAGCGACCCGGCCGTGGCCCGCCGCCTGTGGACGGTGTCGGAAGACCTCACCGGAGTCCGCTTCCCGTCGTCCACCGGGGCGTTGAGGAAGTGACCGCCCGTGCCGTACGGGCATGACGACGGCGTACGGCGGGAGCGGGTTCACAGGGAAAACTCAGTTTGGGCGGGGTGGTTTTTCATCTTTGTGGGACAGAGTGGGGGTCGATGAAGCGCATCTCACGCATCTCGGGTACCTCCGGCACCTCGCAGCTGGCGTTGTTCGGCGCCATGGTGCTCCTGGCGGTCACCTCGGCGTCCGTGTCCGCCGCCGACAACGGGCCGGGGCCGCTCGGAGTGACGGCGGTGGCGGCGGAGACCCGGCAGAGCGAGCGGGTCGGCGCGCTGTTCGGCGCCGACCGTGCACCGGACCTGGCCGGTGGCCACTTCTGCACCGCCTCGGTCGTGCACAGCCCGGGGCGGAACCTCATCGTGACGGCGGCGCACTGTGTGGACGAGGACGCGTCCGACCTGGTGTTCGCCCCCGGCTACCGGGACGGGCGGGCGCCGTACGGGCTGTGGAAGGTGGGCAGGCGGTTCCTGCCGGAGGGATGGTCCGAGGGGCAGGACGAGGACAGCGACGTGGCCTTCGCGGTGGTGGCGGACGCGGACGGGAAGCGGATCGAGGACGTCGTGGGGGCGAACCGGTTCGCGCCGGGTACGGCGACCGGGGCGACCGCGGTGACGGTCACCGGGTATCCCGACTCCGGTGAGACGCCGGTCCGTTGCTCCGACAAGCCGTCCGCGCACAGCCGTACCCAGCAGCGGATCGGCTGCCCCGGCTTCACCGGCGGAACCAGCGGCAGCCCCTGGGTCAACGGGGACCACGAGGTCGTCGGCGTACTGGGCGGGCACGAGCAGGGCGGTTCGACGGCGGACGTCTCGTACAGCGTGGTCCTCGGGGCGGAGGCGGCGGAGCTGTACCGGGCCGCGGTGAGCGGCCGGTGAAGCGCGGCTCTGCGGCCAACTGGGCGTATTGAGGGCGGCGGTTCGGGGGGATGCCGTGGGGGAGGGGGGTTCGGCCCCCGTGTCTGGTTTGCTGTGACCCGGCGTCACGGTTGGCGGAAATGGTCATGAACCGCCGTTCTATGGGGGAGTGTTGACCCGTGCGGAAAGTATGGGTGATCGGTGGGGCGGCGGCCGGGCTCGGGCTGAGCTTCGTCATGCTGCTGGTCGTCGGGGTGTACATGGTCGCCGGGAACCTGACCAACGGCATCGGCGCCGGCAGCGTCGGGCTGGCCAAGGGCGCCGTGCCCGCCGCCTACAAGTCGCTCGTGCAGCAGTGGGGCAACCTGTGTTCGGCCATCAACCCCGCGCTGCTCGCCGCCCAGCTCTACCAGGAGAGCGGCTGGGATCCGAACGTGGTCAGCCCGGCCGACGCGCGCGGTATCGCGCAGTTCATCCCGAGCACCTGGGCCACGCACGGCATCGACGGCAACGGCGACGGCAAGCGCGACATCTGGGACCCGCACGACGCGATTCCGTCGGCCGCGTCGTACGACTGCGAACTGGCCAAGTACGTCAAGGACGTGCCCGGGGACACCAGCGACAACATGCTCGCCGCCTACAACGCCGGTGCGTACCGGGTCATAACGGCAGGTGGGGTTCCGGCCATTCGTGAGACCCAGAACTACGTCAAGACGATCCGCACCCTGGAGAAGAGCTTCGCCGCGCCCGTGTCCCGGGTCGACCCCAGCCGGCAGGCGGCCGGAGCCATCGCGTTCGCCCAGAAGAAGCTCGGCACGGAGTATCTGTGGGGCGGCAACGGCACCGCTGACCAGGGCGGACGGTTCGACTGCTCGGGGCTGACCAAGGCCGCGTACGAGAGCGTCGGGATCACGCTGCCGCGGGTCGCCAACGACCAGTACAACGCCGGACCGCACCCGCCGCGGGACGAACTGCTCCCCGGGGATCTGGTGTTCTTCTCGGACGACCTCACCGATTCCCGCGCGATCCGGCACGTGGGGATCTACGTGGGCGGCGGCTACATGATCGACGCGCCGAGAACGGGTGCTGTGATCCGGTTCGACCCGATCGACACCCCGGACTACTTCGGGGCGACCCGGGTCACCGAAGATGGCGCGAAAGCGCTCCCCACGGCGGTGTGACGGATCGTGAACCTACCCCCTGAGCTGCGGCGATGAATCTCTCTTCGGTAACGTCTGCGTGATCATTCGGTGGAGCGTGGAACGTATCAACTGGGGCCGTGCGTTCCTGTTGACGTAGTCGGGCGGACGGTGAGTGCGCACATCTACACACCACGGGGGTGGGCAGCGGCGACGCACACGAGGTGCGTCCCGGAGAACGACGAAGGGGCCGTAGCACCATGGCTGTACTCGCCGAATCCGGCTCGAACCCCGACGTCGACCTGCTCTACGACATCAACGGACTCGCCAAGGACGCGCCCCGGTGGTTCGACCGGGTCATGGAGTTCGTCGGTGAGTACGGGCTGCTGCTCGCCATGGTGCTGCTGGTGGTGTGGTGCTGGTGGTCCGTGCGGCGCCGGTCCGACAGCGAGGAGGAGGCCGCCTCGTCGGTCGCCGCGCTGGTGTGGGCGCCGCTCGCGGCCGCGGTCGCCGTGCTGGTGAACGTGCCGATACGGGGGTTCGTGGAGCGGCCCCGCCCCTTCCTGGACCATCAGGGGCTGGAGGTGCTCGTCTCCGGCAAGACGGACTACTCGTTCGTGAGCGACCACGCGACGATCACCATGGCGCTCGCGGTCGGGCTGTTCGTGGCCAACCGGAGGTTCGGGATCGCCGGGCTCGGGCTTGCGCTGCTGGAGGGGTTCTGCCGGGTCTACATGGGCGTGCACTATCCGACGGACGTCGTCGGCGGGTTCGCGCTCGGCACGGCCGTCGTGCTGCTGCTGTCGCCGCCGGCCATGGCCCTGCTCACGCCGGTGGCGCGGGCGGTGGGGCGGTCGCCGCGGGCCGGTTGGCTGATCCG
This sequence comes from Streptomyces sp. NPDC102462, assembly GCF_044765425.1. NCBI lineage: Bacteria > Bacillati > Actinomycetota > Actinomycetes > Kitasatosporales > Streptomycetaceae > Streptomyces > Streptomyces sp. NPDC102462. The sequence goes on from NZ_JBIWKB010000039.1 coordinate 13,072, forward strand.
GCGCCGCACACCGGCGGGCGACGGGGCCGGGGCGAGGGTCCCGGGCGCCCGCAAGCCGACCCCTTCCGAGGAACGCGACCTGGCGGCCTGACGGCCCGCCGACGCCCCAACCCGAAGGCAACCCGGGCACGCCCCGCAAGCGGCCTGACCCGCCGCCCAGGGAGCGCCCGCCGCGGCCCCGCAAGCGGCCTGACCCGCCCAGGCGGTTCGTCGCGACCCGCAAGGTCCGGCGTGCGTCGCAAGTGGTCTGAGCCGCCCCAGGACCGGTTCGTCGCGGGCCGCAAGTGGTCCGGCGGGCGCCGCCGTCCGGGCTCGCGACTCGACGGCTGCCGAGACCAGGTCCGCCGACGACCGTTGCGTTGTTCGTCCTGAATCCCGGCGTGGCGCGCGCCGCGCGGCATGGAAGAGCCCGCCGGGGCCGAACCGGCGCCCGGCGACACCGGCGTGCCGCCCGGCCGGGGCCCGGGCATCGGTGAGCAGACCGTGGGCGCCTTCGGCGAGGTGTGCCGCCGTCACCGTGACCACCACCGCGGTCGGAGCCGAGGCCGGACGGCAGGTCACAGGGACTGCGGGTAGGTGAAGACGTGGTTCGGGTCGTACTGGTTCTTCAGCCGGGTCAGGCGGGGTGCGGCGTCGCCGTAGTACGCCGTGCGCCAGTTCGTCAGGGTCGGGTCCGTGTAGTTCTGGTAGGCCGCGCCGGAGGCGTACGGCTTCATCGCGCCGTGCGCCTCGGTCAGCCAGGACTGTGCGGTGGTCCCCGGTGTGCCGGCCCGCCAGGACGCGATGTACTGGGCCAGCATCCGGGAGCGGCGGTGCACGAAGGCCGTCGCGGTGGGGGAGACGCGGTTGACCGCGCCGCCGAGTGCGGTCAGCGCGATGCTGCCCGAGCCGCCGCGGGCGGCCTGGATCTGGTTCAGGAGCGTCTGGACGCCGGCCGCGGACAGCGACCGGTCGAAGAAGTCGGAGCGGGCGGCGTACGTTTCGCGGCCCAGGGCGCCCTGCGGGGAGCGGCCCGGGGTGGAGCCGGGCAGATGGCACTGGGCCGCGGCGGCGAAGGACGAGCAGCCCGCGTAGACCTCCATCGCCTCCGCGTAGCCGCGGCGGCGCAGGGACACGCTCGACGCGCTCGCGCCCACCGTGGCGGCCAGGCGGTCCACCGCGTTCTGGAGTTCGCCGTAGGTGCCGAGGGAGAAGACGGACAGGGACACGGTGGGGGCGGCGCCGGCCGTGCGCTCCAGGTGCAGGGCCGACCAGATCTCGTCGGGCTGGTCGGGGCCCCATTCCTGCCAGGCCCTGATCACGGCAGCCGCTCTGGCCCACGGCCAGGTCAGATATCCGGCCACGGCCTGCGGCGCGGGGTGGGTGGCGAAGCGCAGTTCGGTGACGACGCCGAAGTTGCCGTTGCCGGCGCCGCGCAGGGCCCAGAACAGGTCCTGGTTGGTCCGTGCGTCGGCGGTCAGTTGCTTGCCGTCGGCGGTGATCAGGGTGGCCCCGGTCAGGCTGTCGCAGGTCAGGCCGTAGGCGCGGGAGACGACTCCGTGGCCGCCGCCGAGGACGAGACCGGAGACGCCGACCGTGGGGCAGGAACCCGCCGGTATCGTCGCGCCCTTGGCGGTCAGCGCGCGGTAGACGTCGATCAGTTTGGCGCCGGCGCCGACGACGGCCGCTCCGCCGCTGACCCGGATCCGGTTCAGCCGTGAGACGTCGATGACGAGGCGGCCGTTACCGGACGACCAGCCCGCGTAGGAGTGGCCGCCGTTGCGTATCGCCACGTGCAGGCCGTGCGCTCCGGCGTACGCCAGGGTGGTCCGGATGTCGTCGGGGTGGGCGACGTAGGCCACCGCAGCGGGCTTCAGGCCGTCGAAGCGGGTGTTGTAGAGGAGCCGGGCGGTGTCCCAGGCCGCGTCGCCGGGGCGGACCAGCTGCCCGTCGAGGTCGCGGGCGAGGGCGCGCCAGTCGGCGGCGGCCGTCGCGCTGGTGGTCTTCAGGGGGGTGCGGGAGGCTGTGGAGCCGAGGGGCGCGCCGGACGCGCTCGTCGAAGCGCCGGCGGAGCGACCACCGCCGGTGGAGCAGCCCGCGGCGACGGCGGCCGTTGCGAGTGCCGCCGCGCCGTGTGAGATGAACGAACGCCGTTCCATGCCGTGCCCTTCGTCGGCTTTCGTGGATCGAGACGGGGTGTCGGCTCGGTGGGTTCCACGGCCGTCGAATATGTGTGCTGTGTGCACGTTACTCGCGCCGTCAAGTGGGCTGCGTGGACCGCCTTTGCGCGTGCGGTCGTCGGGACCTCGACGTGCTCTCCCTGTAAGCATTCCGTGACCTAACCGGGCTGACGGCAGGGGTTCACCCTCCGTTCACCGTTGGCCATCGGCGGCTTCACCTGTTCTGCCTAATTTCGGCCGTACCCGGTGCGGTGTGCGGCAAGAGAGCACAGTCCGCACCACGACGACTACGCGCGCCGCCGACGGTGGCGGCTCCTTGGAAGGAACTCCCGAAAGTGAAGCTTCAGCGCAAGAACCGGCTGCGCGCCCTTTCCCTCGGTGCTGTCGCCGTCTCCGGAGCCCTGGCCCTCACGGCGTGCGGCTCGGACGACACCGGCGACAAGGCCAGCGACTCCTCCTCCTCTTCCTCGTCGGCCGGCACCAGCTCCATCAAGTGCGACGACGCCAAGGGCCAGCTGCTGTCGGACGGCTCCTCCGCGCAGAAGAACGCGATCGACGCCTGGGTGGCCGAGTTCTCCAAGGCCTGCGGCGTGCAGATCAACTACAAGGCCGGCGGCTCCGGTGCCGGTGTCACCTCCTTCAACCAGGGGCAGCTGGCCTTCGCCGGTTCCGACTCGGCGCTGAAGCCCGAGGAGATCACGGCCTCCAAGCAGGTCTGCAAGGGCGGCCAGGGCGTCGACCTCCCGATGGTCGGCGGTCCGATCGCGGTCGGCTACAACCTGGAGGGCGTGGACAGCCTGGTCCTGGACGCCCCGACCCTCGCCAAGATCTTCGACGGCAAGATCAAGAACTGGAACGACGAGGCCATCAAGAAGCTGAACCCCGACGCGAAGCTTCCCGACCTCAAGATCCAGGCGTACCACCGCTCGGACGAGTCCGGCACCACGGACAACTTCACCAAGTACCTGAAGGCCGCCACCCCGGAGAACTGGAAGTACGAGGGCGGCAAGGCCTGGCAGGCCAAGGGTGGCCAGGCCGCCGCCCAGTCCTCGGGTGTGGCCGCCGGTGTCAAGCAGACCAACGGCGCCATCGGCTACTTCGAGCTGTCCTACGTCGCCGACGGCATGAAGGCCGTCAGCATCGACACGGGTGCCAGCGCGCCGGTCGCCCCGAGCAGCGACGCCGCCTCCAAGGCGATCGCCGACGCCAAGGTCGTGGGCACGGGCCAGGACCTGGCGCTCGAACTGAACTACGCGACCAAGGCCGAGGGCGCCTACCCGATCACCCTCGTCACCTACGAGATCGTCTGCGACAAGGGCAACAAGGCGGACACCCTGCCCGCCACCAAGGCGTTCCTCAACTACATCGCCTCCGAGGACGGCCAGGGCAAGCTCGCCGACCTCGGCTACGCCCCCATCCCCGCCGACATCATCTCCAAGGTCCGCACCACCATCTCGGGCCTGAGCTGAACTGAGAGTGCGGTCCGGTCCCGGGTCTGACCCGGGACCGGACCGCACCGTCCGGTGCACCGCCGCCATGAGCCGTGCGAGGCGCACGGCTTCGCAGAGCCGTACCTCCCATGCGGCTCCGCAGACCGGAGAACCAGATGGACATAACGACACACAACACAACAGACGCCCCTCCCCCCACCCCACAGCCGACCGAGGCCGAGCAGAAGCGTTCCGCCCGTGGCGCCACCCGGCCCGGAGACCGGATCTTCCTCGGCCTCTCCCGTGGGTCGGGCATCCTGCTGTTGGTGATCATGGCCGCGATCGCGGTCTTCCTCACCTATCGGGCGGCCCTCGCCATCAGCAAGGACCACGGCAACTTCCTGACCACCTTCGAGTGGAACACCGGCATCCAGCCGCCCACCTTCGGCATCGCCGTCCTGGCCTACGGCACGGTGATCTCCTCGGTCATCGCCATGGTCATCGCGGTCCCGATCGCGGTCGCCATCGCGCTGTTCCTCACCCACTACGCACCGCGCCGGCTGAGCGGCCCGATCGCCTATGTGATCGACCTGCTCGCCGCCGTGCCCTCCATCGTCTACGGCCTGTGGGGCGCGCTGATCCTCGTACCGCATCTGAACGGCCTGTTCGGCTGGCTGAACGACTACCTCGGCTGGACCGGCATCTTCTCCTGGGACGAGGGCGCCCCGCGCTCGATGCTCACCGTCGGCATCCTGCTCGCGATCATGATCCTGCCGGTCATCACCAACGTGAGCCGCGAGGTCTTCCGCCAGGTCCCGCAGATGCACGAGGAGGCGGCCCTGGCCCTCGGCGCCACGCGCTGGGAGGTCATCCGGATGGCCGTCCTGCCCTTCGGCCGCTCCGGTGTGATCTCCGCCTCGATGCTGGGCCTCGGCCGCGCGCTCGGCGAGACGATGGCCGTCGCGACCGTGCTCTCCCCGGACTTCCTCATCCACGCCAGCCTGCTCAACACGGGCGGCGGCACCTTCGCCCAGAACATCGCCAGCAAGTTCGGCGAGGCGGACGAATTCGGCCGTGACGCGCTGATCGCCTCCGGTCTGGTCCTGTTCGTCATCACCCTGCTGGTCAACGGCGCGGCCCGCATGATCATCGCGCGCCGTGCGGAGTACTCGGGGGCCAACGCATGAGCAACGCCGCCATCGCCGACAAGCGCCCCAGCGCCCTGCGCGGCGCCAGCCTGCCGAAGTGGTCGCCGTGGGCGATCGCCGCCGGCTCGGTGGCCGTGGCCATCGGCATCAGCCTGGCCGCCGGCTTCGACAGCAAGATCCAGTGGGGCCTGCTGTCCGGGCTGATCTTCCTTGTCGCCACCTACGGCATCGCCGCCCGCGTCGAGGGCCGCCGCCAGGCCAAGGACCGCATCGCGACCGGCCTGGTCTGGGTCGCCTTCCTGCTCGCCGTCGTGCCGCTGGTCTCCCTGGTGTGGACGACCGTCTCGCGCGGTGTGAAGGTCCTCGACATCTACTTCCTGACCCACTCGATGGGCATCGTCGCCGACGCCCAGCCGGGCGGCGGCGTCTACCACGCCATCATCGGCAGCCTGGAGCAGGTCGGCCTCGCCACGATCATCGCCGCGCCGATCGGCATCCTCACCGCGGTCTACCTGGTCGAGTACGGCCGCGGCAAGCTCTCCCGGGCCGTCACCTTCTTCGTGGACGTGATGACCGGTGTCCCGTCGATCGTCGCCGGTCTGTTCATCCTCAGCCTCATGCTGATCTTCGAGATGGAGCCGTTCGGCTTCGCCGGTTCGCTGGCCCTCGCCATCCTGATGATGCCGGTGGTCGTGCGCTCCACGGAGGAGATGCTCAAGCTCGTCCCGAACGAGCTGCGCGAGGCGTCCCTGGCGCTCGGCGTCCCGAAGTGGCGCACCATCCTGAAGGTGGTCCTGCCGACCTCGATCGGCGGCATCACGACCGGCGTCATGCTGGCGATCGCCCGTATCGCCGGTGAGACCGCGCCCGTGCTGCTGCTGGTGTTCGGCAACCGGTACATCAACAACAACCCGTTCGAGGGTGCGCAGCAGTCGCTGCCGCTGTACATCTACCAGCAGTACGCGCAGAGCGCCGGCGCGAACGCGGCGTACGACCGGGCCTGGGCGGCCTCGCTCACCCTGATCGCCTTCGTGATGATCCTCAACCTCGTGGCCCGCGGCATCGCCCGCTGGAAGGCCCCGAAGTCCGGTCGCTGAGGCGGCCACACAGCGACCAGACTCCCCCCTCGAAAGAAGCAGTGATTTACATGGCCAAGCGAATTGACGTCAGCGGCCTCAGCGCCTATTACGGCTCCTTCCGGGCCATCGAGGACATCTCGATGACGATCGAGCCCCGTACCGTCACGGCCTTCATCGGCCCGTCCGGCTGCGGCAAGTCCACCTTCCTGCGCACCCTGAACCGGATGCACGAGGTGACGGCCGGCGGACGGGTCGAGGGCAAGGTCATGCTCGACGACGAGAACCTGTACGGCGCCGGGGTCGACCCGGTGGCCGTGCGGCGCGAGGTCGGCATGGTCTTCCAGCGCCCCAACCCGTTCCCCACGATGTCCGTCTTCGAGAACGTCGCGGCGGGCCTGCGGCTGAACGGCTCGTACAAGAAGAACGAGCTGGAGGACGTCGTCGAGAAGTCGCTCCGCGGCGCGAACCTCTGGAACGAGGTGAAGGACCGCCTGAACAAGCCCGGGTCCGGTCTCTCCGGCGGTCAGCAGCAGCGTCTGTGCATCGCCCGCGCCATCGCGGTGGAGCCGAAGGTGCTGCTCATGGACGAGCCCTGCTCGGCCCTCGACCCCATCTCGACCCTCGCGATCGAGGACCTGATCGGCGAGCTGAAGGACCGCTTCACGATCGTCATCGTGACGCACAACATGCAGCAGGCGGCCCGGGTCTCCGACCGTACGGCGTTCTTCAACCTCTCGGCGGTCGGGCAGCCCGGCAAGCTGATCGAGATCGACGACACCGAGCGCATCTTCTCCAACCCGTCGGTGCAGGCGACGGAGGACTACATCTCCGGGCGCTTCGGCTAGACCCGACGCCGCAAGAACCCCTCGCGGTGCTGCATGGCGGTGCCACCGCGAGGACGAGAAGGGCCCGCCCCTGGCTCCCGGGGGCGGGCCCGCTCGTCGTTTGCGTCGGCTACAGGAACGCCAGGTCCAGGACGCCGAACACGGCCGCCGCGACCAGGGCCGCCGCCGGCATCGTGATGAACCAGCCGAGGACGATGTTCTTCGCCACGCCCCAGCGGACCGCGTTGACACGCTTGGTCGCGCCGACGCCCATGATGGCCGAGGTGATGACGTGGGTCGTGGAGATCGGCGCCTTGAACAGGAACGCCGTGGTGAACATGATGGCCGCGCCGGTGGTCTCGGCCGCGAAGCCCTGCGGCGGATCCAACTCGATGATCTTGCGGCCGAGGGTGCGCATGATGCGCCAGCCACCCGCGTAGGTGCCGAGCGACAGCATCACGGCGCACACGATCTTGACCCACACCGGGATCGGGTCGCCGTAGGTCTCATGGCCGGAAATCACCAGTGCCATCACCACCACGCCCATGGTCTTCTGGGCGTCCTGGAGGCCGTGTCCGAGGGCCATGCCGGCCGCAGACACGGTCTGGGCTATGCGGAAGCCCCGCTTGGCCTTGTGCGGGTTGGCCCGCCGGAAGATCCACATGATGGCCGTCATCACCAGGTAGCCGACGATCAGGCCGACCACCGGCGACACGAACATCGGGATGATGACCTTGTCGACCACGCCGCTCCAGAACACCGTGGTGCCGCCCGCGAGCGCCGCCCCCACCAGGCCGCCGAACAGGGCGTGCGAGGACGAGGACGGCAGGCCGAAGTACCAGGTGACCAGGTTCCAGGCGATGGCGCCGAGCAGCCCCGCGAACAGGATGCCCATCCCTTGCGAGCCCTCGGGCGTCTGGATCAGGCCCTCGCTGACGGTCTTGGCGACCCCGCTGCCCATGAAGGCGCCGGCGAGGTTCATCACGGCCGCCATCGCCAGCGCGGCCCGCGGGGTCAGCGCGCGCGTCGACACCGAGGTGGCGATCGCGTTCGCGGAGTCGTGGAATCCGTTCGTGTACGTGAAAAAGAGCGCGACCGCGACGGTCACGACCAGGGCGAAGGTGTCCATCGACGCCTCAGGACTCCTTGACGGCGATGGTCTCCACCGTGTTCGCCACGTGCTCGAACGCGTCCGCCGCCTCTTCCAGCACGTCCACGATCTGCTTGAGCTTCAGGACCTCGATCGCGTCGTACTTGCCGTTGAAGAGGTGCGCGAGGAGCTTCCTGTGGATCTGGTCCGCCTGGTTCTCCAGGCGGTTCACCTCGATCCAGTACTCGGTGAGGTTGTCCATGGTGCGCAGGCTCGGCATCGCCTCGGCCGTCAGCTCCGCCGCCCGGGCCAGCACCTCGATCTGCTGCTCGACGCCCTTCGGCAGCTCTTCGACGTTGTAGAGGACGACCAGGTCGACGGCCTCCTCCATGAAGTCCATGATGTCGTCGAGGGACGACGCGAGGGAGTAGATGTCCTCGCGGTCGAAGGGCGTGATGAACGAGGAGTTCAACTGGTGGAAGATCGCATGCGTGGCGTCGTCACCTGCGTGTTCGGCGGCCCTCATACGCTCTGCGATCTCGGCCCGGGCGGGTGCGTCCGCCCCGAGCAGTTCCATCAGGAGTTTCGAGCCGGTGACGATGTTGTCCGCGGACGCGGCGAACATGTCATAGAAGCTCGTCTCCCTGGGGGTCAGACGAAAGCGCACTTGGGGTCCTTGGGGTGCATCGGTTTCGGTCAGCCTGATGCTAAGCGCATCATCCGGCCACGGCTAAGGGGCCGTCCCCCAGTGTCGCCCATCAGACAAAATGATCAGCACGGGGGCGTACCAAGGGCCCTATACCCAGCAAAGTTCGTTACGATATACCCGCTAGGGGTATGTGTCTGGAGGACGCGATGACGACCACCGAGGCCGGCGCGACGGCGCCCTCCGAGAGCCCGCTCGGGGGCACCGGCGAGAATGTGACGCACGGGTACCACAAGCAGAAGGACGAGCACCTCAAGCGGCTGCGGCGCATCGAGGGGCAGATCCGCGGGCTGCAGCGGATGGTCGACGAGGACGTCTACTGCATCGACATACTCACACAGGTGTCGGCCTCCACGAAGGCCCTGCAGTCCTTCGCGCTGCAGCTCCTGGAGGAGCACCTGCGGCACTGCGTCGCCGACGCGGCCGTCAAGGGCGGCAGCGAGATCGACGCGAAGGTGGAAGAGGCGACGAAGGCAATCGGCCGCCTGCTGCGCACCTGACGCTTCCGCGCCCTTTTCGACCGGCCGACGGCTCCCCAACCACTGACGCCGGATCGTCCGCGCCGCTGCCCGGCGGGCGCCCCGTTTGCCGGGCGCGCCCTCGGCTCGGTTGCCGCCGGTCGCTTGGGAACCACGGGATGTGCCGCGCTGTGCCGTCGGGTGTCTGCGGCTGCATCGTGGCTGGTCGCGCAGTTCCCCGCGCCCCTTTGGGGCGCTGTCCTGACCGCCAGGGACTTCGCCGGGCTTGCTCAGAGGCTTGTTGTGTGGGTTGTTGCGTCTGTGCGGGCCTGGCTTCTTGCTCGGCGGGCCGGGCCGCGCCAGCCGCAGGTGCAGCGGGCCACGCAGAAGCTTCCCTGCTCAACGGTCGTCGTACGGTGTTGCTGTCCCTCGCGGGCCCGCCCCGGCCCGTCCTGCTGCGCCACTTGGACAACGTTACCGAGTCCGCGGGCGACGGGAGCCCGTGGGCCCGCCGGCCCGCCGGCACGCGTGACGGCGCCCCCTACCCGTCGTTAACCGGAACGACAGGGGGCCCGTGACGGACGTACCGGGGGTAGGCAGGCGATGGATCGGCGGCAGCACAGGAAGGCGGGCGGCACGGTCGTCGCTGTGGTCATGCTGGTGGGCGTGTGTGCCACGGGGTGCGCCGGCAGCGGCGTCGCCGCCGACGCGCGCGGCCCGGCCGATCCGGTCACCACCCTGCACCGCGCCGCCGACGACCTGCGCGCCGCGGGCAGCTCCCGGGCGGGCACGTCGATGGAGATGGCGACCGGCGGCACCCGGGTCACCATCCGCGGCAAGGGCGTCTACGACTACCGCAGGCAGCTCGGACAGCTCACGGTCGTGCTGCCGCAGGACCCGACGGGCGCCACCGAGCACCGGCCCATCACCGAACTCCTCGCCCCGGGCGCGCTCTACATGAAGAACCGGGGTGCCGGGGTGCCCGCCGACAAGTGGGTCCGGGTCGACACGGCGACCCTCTCCGACGGCAACCTGGTGACGGGCGGCGCGACCGACCCGTACGCCGCCGCCGAGCTGCTGCGCGGCACGCGGACGGCGACGTATGTGGGCCGGACCGAGGTGGGCGGCACCGCGGTGCGGCACTACCGGGGCACCGCCGACCTCGCCGCGGCGGCCCGGGCGGCCTCGGCGGGCAACCGGGCGGCCCTCGCGGCGGCGGCCAAGGGCTTCGCGACGGCCGAGGTCCCCTTCGACGTCTACCTCGACGACCAGGGCCGCATCCGCAAGCTCAGGCAGCGGTTCAGCTTCGTCAACGGCCAGCAGAAGACCCCCGTCGCGGTCGCCTCGACGACGCTGCTGTACGACTTCGGCACCGACGTGGACGTACGACTGCCGCGCCCGAAGGACATCTACGCGGGCCGGATCGCGGAGGACCAGCCGGCGGATCACCCCGGGGAATAGCCCGTCCGTGCCATGCGCGATGTGTAGACCACTGCCTACCCTAGGAAGTCGGTGACGGCAGGGACGAGGTGATGCAGCGTGGCTCCGGGCGGCGGTACGGCGGTTCAGGACCACGTGGCCCTCGCCGAGATCGAACTGTGCGGCGAGCTGATCATCGCGGCGTCGGCGGCCGACGAGGACCGGCTCAGCCTGGAGAGCATCGACGAGATCCTGAGAGTGGCCGAAGAACGCACGGCCCTCACGGGCTGACCGGGAAGCACTGCCGGAGCAGGGCATCGACCAGGCCCCGGTCGCGTGGCTGGGTGAGACGGGCGCGGGCCGCGGCGGGGGAGAGCCACAGGATGCGGTCCACCTCGTGGTTGGGCGCGAAGTGGCCCGCGGTGGCCTCGGCCGCCCAGTAACGCACTTGTTTGGGACGGCCGTTGGCCGGATAGCGCAGGGTGGGCAGTTCCCCGCCGGGCGCGGCGGCGTACCCGGTCTCCTCCGACACCTCCCGCAGGGCGCCGGCCAATGCCTCCTCGCCGCGCTTCAACTTGCCCTTCGGGTGGGACCAGTCGTCGTACTTCGGCCGGTGGACGAGGCAGATCTCCACGCGGCCGTCGACGGGGGAGCGGCGCCACAGGACGCAGCCGGCCGCCTGGACGGTGGTGTCATTCGTGCTGCTCACCGGTTGGTCACCCTCCTGGTCCGTGAGGCTCCTTCGGCTTCGGGGTCGGTTCGGGGCGTTCGGGGGCCGTCGGCTTCGGGTCAGGGCGCGCTGACCGTCTGCTTCTGCCAGGACCGCTGGAACTCGAACCGCGCGGCCTCCACCTCGTGCCGCTGGTCGGCGTGGAGCACGCCGAGCGCGTACGCCGTCGCGGGCGCGATGCGCGGGGTGCGGGCCGCCTGTGCCGCCGCTCCGGCCGCTTCCGCGGCGTCCCGGTGCCGGTCAAGGGCGCGGCCCGCCGTGAGCAGCCGCAGGTCGGCCGGGGGCGTGTCGAGCCCGCCGCCGCACAGCACCTCACGGGCGTAGCGGTGCAGCCGCAGCAGCAGGCGCACCTGGTGCCAGGGGCCGTCCTGCGGATGCGGGGCGGGCTCCGGGGACAGCCCGTGGACCAGCGCCTCCGCGTTGTACGGGTGCCCGGCGGTGACCAGGGGCAGCGCGGCGACGGCGTCCATGAGCCGTTCCTCCGCCGCCGCGGCGGCCGGACGCAGGTCGGTGCCGACCGCGGCCGGGGTGAGCGGAACCTCGCTGGCCAGGACGGCGACCTTGTCGGCGACCGCGTGGAAGCGGGAGGAGCCGAGGGCCTGGAGTGCGGTGGAGTGGGCCCGGGTCCGGGCCAGGGTGAGCTGGCGTTCGAGCAGGGCGCCCGCCTTGGCCGCGCCCACGGTGAGATTGCCGCGCTCCTGGGCGGCCGGTCCGGAGCCGGGAGCCGCCGGACCGGCACCCGCGGTCACCGACTGCGCCGGGAACGACGTCGAGCCGGACAGCCGGTGCAGCGCGAGCAACAGCCGTTCCAGGCGCGCCTCGTACGCGTGCTCCATCCCCAGCGTCCCCGAGAGCCAGGCCAGTTCGGGGCGCATCTCCTCCGACCAGTCGGCGTCGAGGAGCGGGCGGAAGGTGTGCAGGCTGCCGCTGATGCGGCGGGCCGAGCGGCGCAGGGCGCGTGCCGCGTCGACGGACTCCTCCGGGCCGGCGGACGTGCCGGTCTCCCGGTGCAGCCGCAGCGCGCGCAGGAACTCCGTGGCCTGGGCGCGCAGATAGCCCGCGAGGGCGTCTCCTGTCGTCAACCCGGCCGCGGGATCCGTCGGTTCAAGGTGTTGCTGTGCCACGCCGGCGCCTCCGGGCGTCTATGAGCATCTCCTGGATGTTGCGCAGGGGCTGTCCGTCCGCGTCGGCCGCGTGCCGGGTCCACTCGCCGTCGGGGCCCAGGTGCCAGGAGGAGGTGGTGTCGGACATGCCGGTGTCGAGCAGCCTGTTGAGGGCCGCCCGGTGGGCCGGGTCGGCGACCCTGACCAGTGCCTCGATCCGGCGGTCGAGGTTGCGGTGCATCATGTCGGCGCTGCCGATCCACACTTCGGGCTCGCCGCCGTTGCCGAAGACGAACACCCGGGAGTGCTCCAGGAAGCGGCCGAGGACGGAGTGGACCCGGATGTTCTCCGAAAGGCCCGTGACGCCCGGCCGGAGCGCGCAGATCCCGCGCACCCAGACGTCCACCGGCACGCCCGCCTGGGACGCGCGGTAGAGGGAGTCGATGACCGCCTCGTCCACCATGGAGTTGACCTTGATGCGGATGAGGGCGGGGCGGCCCGCACGGTGGTGCTGGGCCTCCTTGTTGATGCGTGATATCAGCCCGTCCCGCAGGGACTTGGGCGCGACCAGCAGCCGGCGGTAGGTCTCGCGGCGCGAGTAGCCGGAGAGCCGGTTGAACAGGTCGGACAGGTCGGCGCCGACCTGCGGGTCCGCCGTCAGCAGGCCCAGGTCCTCGTAGAGCCGGGCCGTCTTCGGGTGGTAGTTGCCGGTGCCGACATGGCTGTAGCGGCGCAGCGTGTCGCCCTCCTGGCGCACCACCAGGGACAGCTTGCAGTGCGTCTTCAGGCCGACCAGGCCGTACACGACATGGCAGCCGGCCTCCTCCAGCTTGCGCGCCCACTTGATGTTGGCGTGCTCGTCGAAGCGGGCCTTGATCTCGACCAGGACGAGGACCTGCTTGCCGGACTCGGCGGCGTCGATGAGCGCGTCGACTATCGGGGAGTCGCCCGAGGTCCGGTACAGGGTCTGCTTGATCGCGAGGACGGCGGGGTCCTCGGCCGCCTGCTGGAGGAATGCCTGCACGGACGTCGAGAACGAGTCGTACGGATGGTGCAGCAGCACGTCCCGCCTGCGCAGGGCGGCGAAGATGTCCGGCTCGGAGGCCGACTCCACCTCGGCGAGGTCGCGGTGGGTGCCGGCGACGAACTTCGGGTACTTCAGCTCGGGCCGGTCGAGGCTGTGGATGCGGAACAGGCCGGTGAGGTCGAGGGGGCCGGGCAGCGGATACACCTCGGCCTCGCTGATCTTCAGCTCGCGCACCAGCAGGTCGAGCACTTCGCGGTCGATGGACTCCTCGACCTCCAGGCGCACCGGCGGCCCGAAGCGGCGCCGCATGAGTTCCTTCTCCAGGGCCTGGAGCAGGTTCTCGGCGTCGTCCTCCTCGACCTCCAGGTCCTCGTTGCGGGTCACCCGGAAGGCGTGGTGCTCCAGCACCTCCATGCCCGGGAACAGCTCTTCGAGGTGGGCGGGGGCGGCGATGACGTCCTCAAGGGGGACGTAGCGGCCGGGGGCGGCCTCCAGGAACCGGGACAGCAGCGGCGGCACCTTCACCCGGGCGAAGTGCTTGTGGCCGCTGACCGGGTTGCGCACCACCACAGCCAGGTTCAGGGACAGCCCGGAGATGTACGGGAAGGGGTGCGCCGGGTCGACCGCCAGGGGGGTCAGGACCGGGAAGATCTGGTGCCGGAACAGGGTGAACAGGCGGGCCTGCTCCTTCTCGGCCAGTTCGTTCCAGCGGACCAGGTGGATGCCCTCCTCCGCGAGGGCGGGGGCGACGTCCTCGTGGTAGCAGGCGGCGTGCCGGGCCATCAGCTCGCGGGAGCGGGCCCAGATCATCTCCAGCACCTCGCGGGGCTGGAGGCCGGAGGCGGACCGGGTGGCGACGCCCGCCGCGATGCGGCGCTTGAGACCGGCCACCCGGACCATGAAGAACTCGTCCAGGTTGCTGGCGAAGATCGCCAGGAAGTTCGCCCGCTCCAGGAGGGGCGTGTTCGGGTCCTCGGCGAGTTCGAGGACCCGTTCGTTGAACGCGAGCCAGCTGCGCTCCCGATCGAGGAACCGACCCTGCGGCAACTGGACGCCGTCGGTCTGCGACTCCTCGTACCCGTCGAGATCGGCGTCGAGGTCGGGTGCCAGGTCGGAGACCGCCGCCGCCACGGTGTGCGGGCGGTGCGCGGCAATGGAGCCCACGGAGGGCTGCGCGTTCGCATGGCTGCCGAGGCCCGCAGGGCCCCCACCGAGGGTGGTGGTGGGGGACGGCTGGGCCTCTGCCCGGGTGTTCTGGCTCATATGCCCATTGTTCCGCGCGACCAGGGAGAAGGGCGCGTCGGAACGTGCGGGAGGCAGTCTCACGTTCCCGTTCCCACCGGACCCCTCGGGGGGCGGCGAAGGCTCTGGCGCGGCGGTCTTCATTGGCTGAGCGTCGCAAGCCCGTCTGAATCGACGGTTACGGAGACATGACGTGCGGGATAGCGCGGGGCGGCTCCCCGGCGTCCGCCAAGGCCGCGGCCCGTACGACGGCGAAGGTCCGGCGGGTCGTACGGGCGGTGACGGCGACGCATGCGCGCCGCCGGTGCTGCGGGTTTCCTGCGTGGCCGGAGGGACGGGAGGGCCGGCGTGCCGGGGCCCGTGCGGCGCGGTGTGCCGCGCCGAAGGGGGGCGTGGTCCAGGCCGGGCCGCTCAGGCGGTGGTCCGCTGCGTGGTCCGGGGGGCCCGGGGGGTCGCGGTGCGGCGGCGCAGCAGCCAGAACGCCGCGGCCGTGCACAGTCCGGCCACGGCCAGCACGAGCGCGCCGGTGGTCAGCTGGAGCGGCCAGTAGTGGGAGACGGGGTGGTAGGTGTTGTAGTAGCCGACCGCGTCGAGGTTTTCCAGCATCTGGCCGCAGCCGCCTGACGTGGCCGCGTGGCACTCGGGCTGGGGGATGTGCGCGCCGCTCGCGGTGACCAGGCCGTGGTCGACCTCGACTCCGGAGTAGAGGTGTCCGTAGCGGTCGTCGAGGCCGGTCACCTCGGTGACAGCGGGCCACAGGTGCGGCATCAGCTGCTGGGCCGTGATCCACACGCCGGCGGTCAGCGCGAGGCCGAGCACCAGCGCGGGCAGGGTGCGGCGGCGCAGCAGGCCCGCGAGGACGCCGACGGCGAGTCCGGCCAGGGCGAGGGCGACGGTGGTCGGGCCGTTGGCGTGGAAGGTCCACACGTCGTGCCACGGCTTGCCGTTGTCGACGCGGCCCTGGGCGGCCGACCACGCCCTGCGGTGCAGCAGCACCAGCAGGCTCGTGCCCGCGGTGATCGCGGCCGCCGGCACGGCCATGCGGAGGGCCAGCCAGCGGGTGGGGCCGACGCCCTGGGTCCAGGCGAGCTGGGCGGTGCCGGACTCCAGTTCGCGGCCGGTGAGCGCGGCGCCCGCCCAGGCGGCCACCAGGAGCGGCAGTCCGGTCAAGGCGACCGTGAGGTAGTTGTAGGCGGACTTGTACAGGAGGATCGCGTCCTGGTCGTAGGCGCACCGCGGGGTCATGCCGCAGGCGTTGTACTGCCGCCAGCCCTCGGCCGCCGCGTCGGTGAGCGGTCCGGCGAGCCACAGCAGCAGGGCGGAGCCGAGCAGCACGAGTACGGTCCACACGATGAGCGCGGGCCGGTGCAGGCGCAGCAGCCAGCGGGTCAGCCGGGGGCCGCCGTGGACGGGGGCGGTGCTGGGGGCGGCCGGGGCGGTGAGGGCGGTCACGCGGCGGTCTCCTCGGTCTGCTGGGTCTGCTCGGTTTCCGCCGGGGCGGTGGTGGTCAGGGCGGGCGCCTCGGGGTTGCGCAGATGCGCGAGGATCAGGTCCTCCAGCGTCGGCGGGCCGGTGCGCCAGTCGGCGGGCAGCGGGGCGCCCCGGCGGATCAGGGCGCTCAGCTGGCGTCCGGTGGTCCGGGACTCCACGACGGTGTGGGCGCTCAGGTCGGCGGAACCGGCGGGCGCGCTCACCCGGGTGTGGGCGGCCAGCAGCTCGTCGATGTCCCCGGCCAGCCGGACCCGGCCGCCGCCGAGCAGCAGCAGATGGTCGCAGGAGTCCTCCAGTTCGGCGACCACGTGCGAGGACATCACGATGGTGGTGCCGTGCTGCGCGGACTGCCCCATCAGCACGCCCGTCAGGTCGTGCCGGGCCAGCGGGTCCAGGTCGGCCATCGGCTCGTCCAGGAGCAGCAGTTCGGTCCGCTTGCCGAGGGCCAGGGCGAGGGCGACCCGGGTCTGCTGCCCGCCGGACAGCGACCGCACCCGGGCGT
Organism: Streptomyces sp. NPDC102462; assembly: GCF_044765425.1. Classification (NCBI taxonomy): domain Bacteria; kingdom Bacillati; phylum Actinomycetota; class Actinomycetes; order Kitasatosporales; family Streptomycetaceae; genus Streptomyces; species Streptomyces sp. NPDC102462. The sequence continues at coordinate 29,480 of NZ_JBIWKB010000039.1, forward strand.
CCGGGTCGAGGCCGCCCGCGGCCACCACCCGCTCGGCGGTGGCCCGGTCCCAGCGGCCGGGGTTGAGGTCGGCGCCCATGCGCAGCGTCTCGGCGATGGTGAGCTGCGGGTGCAGCGGCTTGCTCTGGGCGACGAAGCCGACCCGGGCGCGGGCCCGTGCCGGATCCGTGCCGAGGACGCGGAGGCTGCCCTCGGTGGGAACGAGCAGCCCGGCGGCCAGGGCCAGGAGCGTGGACTTGCCCGCGCCATTGGGTCCGGCGACGGCGCAGACGCGCCCCGCGGGCAGCCGGAACGCGCAGTCGCGCAGCGCCCATCCTCCTCGCCGGCCGAAGCGCTTGCCGAGCGCGGCCGCCTCCATGGCCGCTCCGGTACTCGTCGTCATGACTGTTCTCCCTGGAAGTGCGGCTCGGCGTGCTGCTCGGCCTGTCCTTCGGCGTGCGGCTCGGCGTGCTGATCGATGTCCTGCTCGGGGTACTGACCGACGTGCTCGGCGTGCTTTTCGAGTACGGCGGTGAACAGAGCGGCGATGTCGTCCCGGTCGAGCCCGGCCTGCCGGGCCCGGGCCGCCCATGCCTCCAGCTCGGCGCGCAGGGGTGACTCGGCCGGGGCGGAGCCCAGCGTGCGGCGCACGAAGGTGCCGAGCCCGCGCCGCGCCTCGACCAGCCCCTCGCGTTCCAGCTCCCGGTACGCCTTGAGGACCGTGTTGGGGTTGATGGCGGTGGCCTCCACGACCTCGCGGGCCGTCGGCAGCTGGTCACCGGGCCGCAGCAGGCCCAGCCGGATGGCCTGTTTGGTCTGCTGGACGATCTGCACGTAGGTGGCCACGCCGCTGTGCCGTTCGATGCGGTACTCGACCACTCGGACAACCACCCTTTCACTAATTGAGTAGTGAAAGGGTGTTGCAAGGGTGCCCCAGAAGTCAAACCGCAGAAGTCAAACCGCCGGCTCAAGGAGGCCCGGCCGCGCGGCCGGGCCTCACCTCACCTCTGTGGTTCCGATCTCTTCGTACGTCCGTGCCCTCATGGACTCATGGACTCATGGTCCTCATGTCTCCGTGCGGTACATGAGGTCGGTCTCGTGGGTCACGAAGCCCAGCCGTTCGTACACGGACACGGCCGCCGTGTTGTCGGCGTCGACGTACAGCATCGCCGTCGGCAGTCCCTGCGCGGCCAGGTGGCGCAGGCCGATGGTCGTCAGGGCCTTGCCGAGGCCGCCGCCCTGGGCGCCGGGTGCCACGCCGAGCACATACACCTCGCCCAGCTGCTCCTCCGCGTGCACCTTGGTCCAGTGGAAGCCCACCAGTTGCCCCGCCCGTTCGGCGAGGAAGAAGCCGGCCGGGTCGAACCAGGGCTCGGCCTCGCGGTCGTCCAGGTCGCGCTGGGTCAGTGAGCCCTGCTCGGGATGGTGTGCGAAGGCCGCCGCGTTGACGGCGAGCCAGGCCGCGTCGTCCCGCCCCGGCACGAACGTGCGCACCGTGACGCCCTCCGGCAGCCGTGGCTCGGGCAGCCGGAGTCCGGTCAACGGCCGCCGCATCTGGCGCAGTTCGCGGAACAGGGACATCCCGAGCACCTGGGCGAGGTGGCGGGCGGCGGGGTGCCCGCCGTGCGCCCACACCCGCAGCCGCTTCCCGGACGCGGCGAGCAGCGCCGAGCCGAGCGCCCGGCCGTGCCCGTGCCCCCGGTGCGAGGGGTGCACGACCAGCTCGGCGGCCGGCGCCTCCACCGGGTCGGTGTCCTCCAGCTGGGCATAGCCGACGAGTTCGTCGCCGACGCTGAGCAGCAGATGGGAGACGCCCTCGCGGGCACCCCCACGCAGTTGCAACCGGCCCTGCTCGGACACCGCCTGCTGTCCGTCGGTCGCGGCGGCCGTCGCGAGCAGATCCAGAACGCGCTCGGCCTGGTCCGGGGAGAGCGCCGAGCAGGTCTCGATGGCGCGGGAAGGGAAGGGCGGTGCGGCGTCGTCGCTGGTCATGCGTACGAGGGTACGGGGAGCCCGCGGCAAAGTGGTGACAAGGGCAAACGCAAAGACGTCAGCAAAGGGAAACCAGGATGTAACCATGAACCCCCTGTCGCGCTACGCGCGTTGAATCTAGGCTGCGCCATCGGACTCACTCGTCACAATCAGCCCACAGGGGGGCACATGCCGACGCCAGCCCATCCGCGTCACCGCGGCAGACGCCGCACGCACACGTTTCTCGCGACCGCCGCCGGTCTCGCCACCGTCGCGGCCCTGGCCGCCGCGCTGCCCGCGCAGGCGCACGACGACCGGGACGACCACGGCGGCCACGGTCGTCCGGGCCGCTACCAGGACGTCCAGCTGCTCTCCTTCAACGACCTGCACGGCAACCTGGAGCCGCCGTCCGGCTCCTCCGGCCGGGTCACCGAACTCCAGTCGGACGGCACCACGAAGACGGTCGACGCGGGCGGCGTCGAGTACCTGGCGACCCATCTGCGCCAGGCCCGCGCCGGCCACCCGTACTCCATCACCGCGGCCGGCGGTGACATGGTCGGTGCCTCTCCGCTGATCTCCGGCCTGTTCCACGACGAGCCGACCATCGAGGCGCTCAACGGCCTGGACCTGGACGTCACCTCCGTGGGCAACCACGAGTTCGACGAGGGCGCCAAGGAACTGGCGCGGCTGCAGAACGGCGGCTGCCACCCGACGGACGGCTGCTACGACAAGAAGAAGAAGTTCACCGGCGCCGACTTCCCGTACCTCGCGGCCAACGTGCTGAACGAGAAGACGGACAAGCCGATCCTGAAGCCGTACTGGGTCTGGAAGAAGAAGGACGTCAAGGTCGGCTTCATCGGCGTCACCCTGGAGAACACCCCGGGCATCGTCTCCGCCGAGGGCGTCAGGGGCCTCAAGTTCAAGGACGAGGTCGAGACGATCAACAAGTACGCCAAGGAGCTGCAGCGCCAGGGCGTCCAGTCGATCGTGGCCCTGATCCACGAGGGCGGCTTCCCGGCCTCGTCGAGCTACAACTACGACTGCGACTCCTCGGGCGCCGGCGCCGGCATCTCCGGCCCGATCGTGGACATCGCGAAGAACGTCACCCCGGCGGTAGACGCGCTGGTGACGGGCCACACCCACAACGCGTACGTCTGCACCATCGACGACCCGGCGGGCAAGCCGCGCATGGTCACCTCGGCCGCCTCCTTCGGCCGCCTCTACACGGACACCACGCTGACCTACGACCGGGTGACCGGTGACATCGCCCGTACGGCGGTGAAGTCGGCGAACCGCGTGGTCACGCGCACCGTGCCCAAGGCGGCGGACATGACGCAGCTGATCTCCAAGTGGAACACGCTGGCCGCGCCCATCGGCAACCGCCCGGTCGGCTACATCTCCGGCGACATCGCCAACACCGGTACCGAGTCCCCGATGGGCGACCTGATCGCGGACGCGCAGCTCGCCCACGGCCGGGAGCTGGACCCGAAGACCTCCCTGGCGCTGATGAACCCGGGCGGCGTGCGGGCCGGCCTGACGTACGCGGCCTCGGGCGCCGAGGGCGACGGCGTCGTCACCTACGCCGAGGGCTTCACCGTCCAGCCGTTCGCCAACACGGTGAACCTCCAGGACCTCACCGGCGCGCAGCTGATCCAGGTGCTGAAGGAGCAGGTGAGCGGCGCCAACGCCGCCGCGCCGAAGATCCTCCAGCCGTCGGCCGGGCTGACCTACACGCTGGACCTGACGAAGTCCGGCGCGGACCGCGTGGTCACCGACTCGATCCGGCTGAACGGCGCCGCGATCGACCCGGCCGCCACCTACCGGGTCGCCTCCAACAGCTTCCTCGCGGGCGGCGGCGACGGCTTCACCACGCTGGGCCAGGGCACCAACCCCCTGGTGGGCGCGGACGACCTGACCGCCCTGGCGAACTACCTGACGGCCAACTCGTCGGCGGGCAACCCGATCGCGCCCCCCGCGGCGGACCGGATCACCATCGTGCGGTAATCCGCACAGCGGCTGCTTCCCGGCTCGGGCCCGGTACGTACTCCGGTACGTACCGGGCCCTTGGTGTTCCATAAAACCTGTGTGAGCCACCAAGTGGTTCCGCATTGCAGCTGAAAATTCATCTCAGGCTCAATTAACCCAGGTCTCACCGGAATTGGCATTCTCCGGCGCTCGGCTCCCGTAGTGTTTTCCATGTCGAAAGCGAAAGGCGCGGACGACATCGAAACAAGGAGAAGACATGAGCTTCCACAAGGTCACCCCCGTCAAGAAGACCCGCAAGCCTGCCCCGGCCGCGAAGAAGCCGGCGCCGAAGAAGCCCACTCCGAGGCGGCGTCCGGTCGGCGGCGAGCGCTGACCAAGAATTCACCTGAGTAAATCACAGGGAATTCCCGGGAAGAGGGGAAAGGCCCGCCACGAGGCGGGGTCGTCGGGTCGAGTACGCGCGCACCGATGACCCCGCCTCGGCCGTGTCCGCAGCCGCCACCCCGGTCCCGTGTCCCCTGATCCGCAAGGGAGTTGACCATGAGGGAAGCCCGCCGGGCGTTCTGCCGCTTCTGGCCGCTGACCCGCGGCGACCGCAGCGGGCTCGCGCTGATCGTGGCCTGCGTGGTGGTCTCCGCGCTCACCGAGACCGCCGCCATCCTGCTCTTCGCCGACCTCACCGACCACGCCCTGCAGGCCGGTTCGCTGTCCGCGTTCTGGGGCCCGGCCGCCGCCTGGCTGGGCGTCGCCGCCCTCGGCGCGCTGGTCGGCTACCTCGGCAACTCGCTCGCCACCTGGACCGCCGAGCGGTTCGTGCGGCGGCTGCGCGCGCACGCCTTCCGGCATGTGCAGGGCCTGCCCCCGCACTTCTTCCAGCGGCACCGCCAGGGCGACCTGGTCGAGCGGCTCACCGGTGATGTCGAGGCCATCGAGCAACTGGTCGTCTCCGGGGTGGTCGGCTCGATCGGGGCCGCCTTCTCCGCCGTCTTCTACGCCGCCGCCGCGTTCTGGCTGCGCTGGGACCTGGCGCTGGCCACGTTCCTGCTCGCGCCCCTCTTCCTGCTCGCCGCCCGCCGCTTCGCCGGCCGCGTCAAGAAGGCGTCCCGGGACGAGCGGGCCGCCGACGGCGCGATCACCTCGGTGGTGACCGAGGCGCTGGGCAACATCGTGCTCACCCAGGCCTACAACCGCCGCCGCGACGAGGAGGCACGGCTCGACGCCGAGGCCCGCGCCTGGCAGCGGGCCAGCGTGCGCGGGGCGCGGCTGAGCGAGCTGTACGAGCAGTTCGTCGAGGTCGTCGAGACGGTGTGCGTGCTCACGGTGATCGGGCTCGGCGTGTGGGAGATCTCCGCGGGGCGTATGACGCTGGGCCAGCTGCTGGCCTTCGCCGCCTTCCTCGGCTACCTCTACCCGCCCGTGCGCGCCCTCGGCCGGCTCGGCCTCACCGTCACCGAGGCCGTGGCCGGCGCCGAACGCATCGGCGAGATCCTGGACGCCGAGCCCGCCGTCACCGACCCGGCCCGGCCGGTCCCCGCCTGGCCGGTGCGCGGCCGGATCGACTTCGAGGGCGTCCGCTTCCGCTACCCGGACGCGCCCCGCACCGCCCTGCGGGACGTCACGTTCGGCGCGGGCCCCGGAGAACTGGTCGTCGTCACCGGTGAGAGCGGCGCCGGCAAGTCGACCCTGACCGCGCTGCTGACCCGCTTCTACGACCCCTCGGCCGGCACGATCCGCCTGGACGGCGTGCCGCTGACCGACGTACCCCTCGACTTCCTGCGCGAGAACATCGCCCTGCTTCCGCAGCGGACGCCGGTACTCAACGGCACCGTCCGCGAGAACATCGCGTGCGGCCGGCCCGGCGCGAGCGACGCGGAGATCGAGCGTGCGGCCCGCGAAGCGGCGGCGCACGACTTCGTCGCGGCACTGCCCGACGGCTACGACACCCGTATCGCCCCCGGCACGGCGGCCCTGTCCGGCGGCCAGCTGCGGCGCCTGGCCATCGCCCGCGCGATGCTCCGGGCCGCCCCGGTCCTCGTGCTGGACGAGCCGACGGCCGGCCTGGACGCGGTGGCCGCCCGTCAGGTGGTGCGGCCCCTGCGCCGGCTGATGGCCGGCCGGACCACGATCGTGATCACCCACGACCTGACGCTGGCCCCGGACGCCGACCGCATCCTGGTCGTGCACCACGGCCGACTGGTGGAAACGGGCACCCACACCGAACTGCTCGCCCACGGCGGCACATACGCCCGGCTGGCTGACCCTCGGCCGGCCGGCCGCCCGGAGGACACACTGATCCTCCGGCGGTAGGGCCGGACGGCCGCGGGGGGTGGTGGTACGGGTCGCCCCGGGAGGGGCGCGGGGAACTGCGCGCCCGGCCACAACGCACTCGCAGTCGGACAACGACGCACAACGCCCGCCCCCAGCGGAGCGTCCCGTACGGCCTGGGAGCGGTAGGTCAGCCCACTGTGGAAGGCGGCGGCACCGTCACGGTACCTGTACCAGTTCCGGTGGGGCCGTGGGTGCGCCGGGCAGGCGGATCGTGGCCACCGTGCCGCCACCCTCCGCGGGGGCCAGGGACACCTCGCCGCCCGACTGCTGGACCGTGCGGGCCACGATCGACAGGCCGAGGCCCGAACCCGGCAGCGCCCGCGCGCTCGGGGAGCGCCAGAACCGGTCGAAGACATGCGGCAGTTCCTCGACGGCGATGCCGGGACCGTGGTCCCGGACGGTGAGCACGCCCTTGTCCAGGGCCACGTCCACCGTGCCGCCGTCGGGGCTGAACTTCACCGCGTTGTCGAGGACGTTGACGATCGCCCGCTCCAGCGCGGACGGTTCGCCGCGGACGTACCACGGCGCCAGGTCGGCCGTGATCGTCAGCTCGGGGCCGCGCAGCCGGGCGCGGCGCAGCGCCGTCTCCACCGTGTCGTGGAACGCGATCACCTGGACCCGTTCGCCGCGCTGGCCCTCCGAACGGGACAGCTCCTGGAGGTCACCGATCAGCGACGCCAGCTCCGTCATCTGCGCCTTCACCGACGTCAGCAGCGCCTTGCGGTCGGCCGGCGGTAGGGGCCGGCCGGTCTCCTCGCTGCGGGTGAGCAGTTCCACGTTCGTGCGCAGCGAGGTGAGCGGCGTCCGCAGTTCATGACCGGCGTCCGCGATCAGCTGCTGCTGCAACTCGCGCGAGCTGGCCAGCGCGGACGTCATCGAGTTGAACGACCGGGACAGCCGGGCGATCTCGTCCTCGCTGTCGTCCACCACCGGGATGCGGATGGTCAGGTCCTCGGTGCGGGCGACGTGTTCCACCGCCTCGGTGAGCTTGTCGACCGGGCGCAGCCCGGCCCGGGCCACGGCGAGACCGGCGGCGCCGGCCCCGACGACCCCTATCCCGGAGACCAGCAGCAGCACCAGGGCCAGGTCCTTGAGCGTGTTCTCGGTGCCCTTGAGGGGGACGGCGGCCATGAGGGCCGCGTTGCTCTGGGAGATCGGGCTGCTGATGGTGAGGGGCGCGGTGAACACGCGTACCCGGTTGCCCTCCGCGTCGGTGCCGTTGTGGAAGACACCCTTGGCGCCTTCGACGTCCGCGTTCTTGATCACGTCCTCGTCGGTCGGGGTGACCTTGATCCGGCCGATCGAGCTCTGGAAGAGACAGGGGGTCCCGTCCGAGGTGACCACCTGGGAGTAGCTGTTCCCGAGGCCGTTGACGGCGATCGGGGTCTGCGTGCAGTTGGTGAGCGCGGTCTTGATGTTGTCGAGGTCCTGGGGACGGCCCCTGACCATGGCCAACGCGGACTTCTGCAGGTCGTTGTCGAGCTGCTCGTACAGTTTCCCCTGCACGATGAACCAGCAGGTCACCGAGACCGCCGCGACCGCGAACGCCACCGCGGCCGCCACCAGCAGGGACAGTCGCGAGCGGATCGGCAGGGCCCGGAACCGGCGTGCCAGCCGTGTCACTCGGCGCCGCCCTGGCGCAGCACGTACCCCACGCCGCGGACCGTGTGGACGAGCCGCGGCTCGCCGCCCGCCTCCGTCTTGCGGCGCAGGTACATGACGTACACGTCCAGCGAGTTCGACGACGGCTCGAAGTCGAAGCCCCAGACCGCCTTCAGGATCTGCTCACGGGTGAGCACCTGGCGCGGATGGGCCATGAACATCTCCAGCAGCGTGAACTCGGTGCGGGTCAGCTCCACCTGCCGGGTGCCGCGGGTGACCTCGCGGGTCGCGAGGTTCATCCGCAGGTCGCCGAAGGTGAGGGCTTCGTCCTCCGGGGTGGCGCCGGCCAGCGAGGCGGCGTACGAGCTGCGCCGCAGCAGCGCGCGGATGCGGGCGAACAGCTCGTCCAGTTCGAACGGCTTGACCAGGTAGTCGTCGGCCCCGGCGTCCAGGCCGGTGACCCGGTCGCCGACGGTGTCGCGGGCCGTGAGCATCAGGATCGGTGTGGTCTCGCCCGCACCGCGGATGCGGCGGGCGGCCGTCAGGCCGTCCATGCGGGGCATCTGGATGTCCAGGACGACCAGGTCGGGCCGGTACGCGGCGGACTTCTCCAGCGCGTCGGCGCCGTCGACGGCGACCTCGGTGTCGTACCCCTCGAAGGCAAGGCTGCGCTGGAGCGCTTCGCGTACGGCGGGCTCGTCGTCGACGATCAGGATGCGCTGCGGGTCACGGTCGCCTTCGGCGGAGCTCATCGTCGGGGTTTCCTCGGGGGTGGGATGGGGCCTGGGACGCCATTCAGCCTCGCATGTTTCCGACCGAACGGGTAAGCACGAGCCGCCGACGCCCACGCCGGTGCCGGCCGCGGATCGCGTCGGGCGACGGTCCGTGCTCGGGCCCTCGGGCCCCCGGGATCCGCCGCTGCGGTCCCGGGCCGCCGGGGGTGTCGAGGCCGGTGGCCCGGGGGACGGAGTCGGCGTCGTGTGGGTGGGGTCTGGACCGGGTTTCCGGCCGCGGGTGGAGCGCCGGGCTCGGCTCTCGCGCGCCGCGTCGCGGGCCCGGGGCACCGGGAACCGGTCCGGGCGGGGGCGGCCGGTCCGGGCTCGGGCGGGCTCAGGCGTGGACGGCGGTCAGGCGCTTCAGGGGGACCTTGTGGCGGTGCGGGCGGGCGGCGGGCAGGCGCAGCCCCATCAGTTCGGGGGTGGCGACCTCCGTGGCCCGGGCCGGCGGCCGGGGCGCGTGGAGTTCGTACGCCACCTCAAGGGCCAGGGCGGTGCAGACCGGGGCGAGTCCGGCCGCCGGGTGCGAAATCTGCTCGATCGTGTTGATCATGACGTGCTCCCTAGCTCTTCGTGCTGCCGAGCCCTTCGTGCTCCGGGCCCGTCGTGTTCTCGCGTGTGCGCTGCGCTCTCCGCCCCCGCCCGCTCAGCCGGTGGCGCCGGCCCGCAGCTTGGCCAGGTCGGACTTGACGGTGTTGACGGGGATCGCGAAGCCGAGGCCGACGCTGCCCGCGTCCGAGGACGACGAGGAGTCGGTGGCCGAGTACATCGCGGAGTTGATGCCGATGATGTTGCCGCCCGCGTCGATCAGGGCACCGCCGGAGTTGCCGGGGTTGAGGGACGCGTCGGTCTGGATGGCCTTGTACGTGGTGGTGGAGGAGCCCGTGTCGCCGTTGAACTCCTGGCCGCCGAACTGGAACGGCCACCGGCCGTCGCCGCGGCCCTGCCCCTGGCTCTCGTCCGTGGAGACGGTCACGTCGCGGTTCAGGGCGGAGACGATGCCGCTGGTGACGGTGCCGGTCAGCCCCTCGGGTGAGCCGATCGCCACGACCGTGTCGCCGACCTGCACCCCGGAGGAGTCGCCGAGGGAGGCGGCCTTCAGACCGGAGGCGTCGCGCAGCTTGATCAGGGCGAGGTCCTTGGAGCTGTCGGTGCCCACGACGTCCGCCGTGTACTCCTTGCCCTCGCTGGTCCGCACCTTGATCGACGAGGCGCCGGAGACGACGTGGTTGTTGGTGATGATCTCGCCGTCGGAGGTGATGACCACGCCGGATCCGGTGGACGAGCCGCCCGCGAGCGTCGCGTTGACCTCGACCACACTCGGGCTGACCGCGGCGGCGATGGCGGCGACATCGCCCTTCTTGCTGGAGGGCACCACCTGGGTGGCGGTGCTGCTGACCGGGGCGGAGTCCTTGCCGGTCAGCTCCTGGAAGCCGTACGCCGTGCCGCCGCCCACGGCCGCGGCGACGATCGCCACGGCGGCCAGCAGCCCTATCGGCCCCCGGGCGCGCTTCTTGTGCGGCGAGTGCGGCGAGTGCGCGGACTGCGGCGCCTGTGGCGCCCCGCCGTCGCCGCCCGGCGCGGTCGCGAGGAGAGCGGTTCCGCCGTCGTGCCCGCCGGCGCCGCCCCGACCGGCGTCGGCGGCGAGCGGCGTGGTCGTGGCGGCGGCCCCGCCGCCCGGCCACACGGTGGTGCCCGGCTCGACGGAGACCGGTTCCGCGGGCCGGTGGGCGGGCGGGGGCGGCCATTCCGGGTTCACGGGGGAGGAGGCGTGCTGCTGGGGGTACGCGCCCTGGTGGGCGTCACCCTGGGGGTTCTCGTACGCGCCGCTGCTGCGGAGGCTCTCGGTCATGCCATAGAGCTTTGCCCGCCACCATGAGAGGTTCCTGAGCGCTCCCTGAGAAGCCCGGCAGAACCTCGTTTGCCCGATATAAAGACGGCTCTCGCAGCGGGGCGGCGCCTCTCAGAAAGCCCTCATGGACGCCTGAGAAACCTCACACACAGCCGCAGGACTGGCGTAGCACCAGTCGGGACGGGAAGGTCTTCAGCCGCTCCCGGCGCGAGCCGGCCACGCGCAGGCCGTCGTCGAGGACGAGGTCCACGGCGGCCCGTGCCATCGCGGACCGGTCCGAGGCGACCGTCGTCAGCGGCGGGTCGGCCAGGGCCGCCTCTTTGATGTCGTCGAAGCCGGCCACGGCCAGCTGTCCCGGCACATCGAGCCGCAGCTCCCGCGCGGCCCGCAGCACGCCGATCGCCTGGTCGTCGGTGGAGCAGAAGATCGCGGGCGGCCTATCGGGCCCGGAAAGGATCTCCAGGGCGACCCGGTAGGCGTCGTAGCGGTTGTACGGGGCTTCGAAGAGGCGGCCCTCGGTGGGGATGCCGGCCTCGTCCAGGGCGCGCCGCCAGCCCTCGACGTGGTCGGAGACCGGGTCGCCGACGGCGGGTGTGTCGGCCGTGCCGCCCACGCAGGCGACGTACTCGTACCCGTGCTCCAGCAGGTGGCGCACCGCGAGCTGGGCGCCGCCGAGGTCGTCGGTGACGACGGCGACGTCGTCGATGGCCTCGGGCCGCTCGTGCAGCAGCACCACCCGGGCGTCCCACGCCTCGATCTCGGCGGCGGCGAGGTCGTTGAGCGCGTGCGAGACGAGGATCAGACCGGAGACCCGCATCCCGAGGAAGGCCCGCAGATAGTGGACCTCGCGCTCGCCGATGTAGTCGGAATTGCCGACGAGCACCATTTTCCCGCGCTCGGAGGCGGCCTGCTCGACCGCGTGGGCCATCTCCCCGAAGAAGGGCTGGCGCGCGTCCGGCACGATCAGTCCTATGAGGTCGGTGCGCCGCGAGGCCATGGCCTGGGCCACCCGGTCGGGCCGGTACCCCAGTTCCTTGATCGCCGCGAGGACACGCTCGCGCGTGGCCGGGGCCACCGGCCGGGGTCCGTTGTTGATGACGTAGCTGACCACGGCGGTGGAAGTGCCCGCCAGCCGCGCCACGTCATCCCGAGTCACCTTGGCCACGCGCGGAGTCTACGCGGAGAGATCCGCGCTGGGCAGGGCCTGTCGTGGCTTGCCTGTGCGCGAGCAACGCCCCACCCGGGCCGTGGCTACGCCTCGGCCTTGACCTCGCTGCCGTCGAGGACGGCCGATGCGTCCGCATCCTCCGGCTTTGGCCGGGCCGCCTTGGCCTTCGCCTCGTCCGCGGCGCGGTCGCCCTTCTCAGGAGTAACGAATCGATAACCGACGTTCCGGACGGTTCCGATCAGCGACTCGTGCTCCGGGCCGAGCTTGGCCCGCAGCCGCCGCACATGCACGTCGACGGTCCGCGTGCCCCCGAAGTAGTCGTAGCCCCAGACCTCCTGGAGCAGCTGGGCCCGGGTGAAGACCCGGCCCGGGTGCTGTGCGAGGTACTTCAGGAGCTCGAACTCCTTGAAGGTCAGGTCGAGGACCCGGCCCTTGAGCTTGGCGGAGTAGGTCGCCTCGTCGACCGACAGGTCGCCGTTGCGGATCTCCATCGGGGAGTCGTCGTTGACGATCTGCTGGCGGCCCATGGCCAGCCGGAGGCGGGCCTCCACCTCGGCGGGGCCGGCCGTGTCCAGGAGCACGTCGTCGATGCCCCAGTCGGCGGTGACGGCGGCGAGGCCGCCCTCGGTGACGACGAGGACGAGCGGACAGCCGGGGCCGGTGGAGCGCAGCAGCTGGCACAGGCTGCGCACCTGGGGGAGGTCGCGGCGGCCGTCGATCAGGATGACGTCGGCGCCCGGGGTGTCGACGAGGGCGGGTCCCTCGGCCGGGGCCACCCGCACGTTGTGCAGCAGCAGTCCGAGGGCGGGAAGCACCTCCGTCGACGGCTGGAGGGCGTTGGTCAGGAGCAGCAGAGAACTCATGTGTCTGGTTCCTCCTCGGTCCCTGCGAGGACGTGTGCGGCGGGAACTGCTCTGCGATCCCGAAGGCCCCGTACACCTGCGGTTTCCCGCTTCGTATACAACGCTTCCGAAAGCACAAAAGGACCCGGGGGCTACGCTGCCCGAGTCCTCTGCCCAGCAGAATAGCCGACATGAGCAACGGTCCGGCAGGTCATGTGGCACGTTCCCTCATTCATCAGGGCTCCGGAACGAGCAGACGGGCACCTTTGCGGACGTTTCTGCGCACGGCCGACGGGGTTTTCCTCGATTCCGTATACGACCCGGGTGCGGTCGTATACGACTCCTCCGCGCCACCCTCCCGTGACCTGGTGTTCGTCGTCGCCCACGGTTTCACCGGGGACGTGGACCGGCCGCATGTGCGCCGGGTCGCCTCCGTCCTCGCCCGCAGGGGCGCGGTCGTCACCTTCTCGTTCCGCGGTCACGGGGCGTCCGGCGGGCGTTCCACGGTCGGCGACCGGGAGGTGCTGGACCTGGCCGCCGCGGTGGAGTGGGCCCGCGCGCTCGGGCACGCGCGCGTGGTCACCGTCGGCTTCTCCATGGGCGGCTCGGTGGTGCTGCGGCACGCGGCGCTGCACCCGGGTGCCGACGCCGTGGTCGCGGTGAGCGCCCCGGCCCGCTGGTACTACCGGGGCACCGCGCCCATGCGCCGGGTGCACTGGCTGGTGACGCGCCCCGAGGGCCGCCTGGTCGGCCGCTACGGGTTCCGCACCCGCATCCACCACCGCGACTGGGACCCGGTCCCGCTGTCCCCGGTGGAGGCGGTGCCGCGGATCGCGCCGACCCCGCTGCTGATCGTGCACGGCGACCGGGACGGCTACTTCCCGCTCGATCACCCCCGGATGCTGGCCGCCGCCTCCGGTGACCACGGGGAACTGTGGCTCGAGCCCGGCATGGGCCACGCCGAGCACGCGGCCGACGATGCCCTGCTGGCCCGGATCGGGGACTGGGCGGCCGTCCGGGCGGGCTAGCCTGGCGTGTTGAGACTTACGTACTGATGTACACACGGACTTGAGGACGAGATGGCAAAGGTCACGGTGCGCTACTGGGCCGCCGCGAAGGCCGCGGCCGGGGTCGCCGAGGAGGCCCATGACGCGGCGACCCTCGCCGAGGCGCTGGCCGCGGTGCGCGCGCGGCATCCCGGCGAACTGCCGCGCGTGCTGCGGCGATGCTCGTTCCTGGTCGACGGCGACCCGGTGGGGACCCGCGAGCATGAGACGGTACGGCTGGCCGAGGGCGGCACGGTCGAGGTGCTCCCGCCATTCGCAGGAGGGTGAGCGATGACCCAGCAGCCGTATGACGGCGGTCCGTACGAGGGGTACGACCCCTACCGGCAGCAGCAGCCCCACCAGACCGGGCACCAGGTCCCGCAGGCGTGGCCCGCGCACCAGGGCTACGACCAGTACGGGCAGTCCGGCCAGTCCGGGTACGGGCAGCCCGGTCATGGCCAGGCCGGTCACCACCAGTCCGGCTACGACCAGTCGGGCTATGACCAGTCCGGGTACGACCCGCAGCTCACCCAGCAGTGGCAGGGGCAGACCTGGGAGACCCAGGTGCACGCGCCGCTGCCGTCGGCCGAGGAGGCCGCGCCGACCGCGTACCTGCCGGCGCACGGCTACGCCGCCCAGGCCCCCGCACCCGCCCCCGCCGCCCCTCATGTGCCCCACGAGCCGCACGGGGCGCCCATGGCGCAGGAGGCGCCCGCCCAGGCCCCGGCCGCCGCCCCGCGTACGGCAGGGCCCGCGTACGGCCCCGCCACCCTCGCCGGGAACGCCCGCGTCACCGACGCCCAGCGGGCCCGCCTGGAGGGCCGCTCCCCGATCATCGACCCGGGGATGCAGCCCGCGGCGCTCACCGCGCTGCTCGGCCTGCTGCTCGCGGGCACGGCGGCGGTCGGCTCGTACGCCCTGGTCGTGCCGCTGATCGTGCTCCAGGCCGTGACCGCGGCGGGCTGGTTCCGGCTGAACGGCATGTGGCCCGCCCGGCAGGGCATCGCGCTCGCCTTCGCCGGAGCGCTCACCGCGGACGTGACGCTGCTGGTCGCGGGCCGTGAGCACGCGCCCGCGGCCATCCTCGGCCCGCTGGGCGTGTGGATCCTGCTCGCCCTGGTCCTGCAACTGCGCTCGCACGCCGACCCGGACGAGCGGATGTACGGGCTGATGGCGACGGTCACCGCCACCGCGCTCGCGGTCATCGCCACGGGCTACCTGGGCGCCGACCCGCACACCGCGTCGGTCGGTGCCGCCGCCGTGGCCGTGGCGGTCCTGGCCCGCGCGCTCCCGCTGCCCACCCCGGCGTCCGTGGCCGTCTCGCTGCTCGCGGCGGCGGGCGCCGGCATCGCGGTCGGCCAGATGACCGGTCTCGGCGCGAAGGGCGCCCTCGTCGGCGCGGCGGCGGGCGTGTGCGCGCTCGTCGGACACCGCGTGGCCGCCTACGACTACCCGTCCCGGTTCGTGCACTTCACGGCGGGTGTGGCACTGCCGCTGAGCGCCGCCGCGCCGGTGGTGTGGGTCCTCGGCCGCGCCCTGGGCTGACCGCGCACGTCACAGGTGATCGACAAAACCCGGGGACCGGCCCCGCCCGGGGATACCGTGGCTGCGATGCCGACTGCCTAGGTGGGGGACCCCATGCGCGCGTTGCGAATACTTCTGATCGTCGTCGTGATCCTCGGCGGTCTGTTCGTGATCGTCGACCGCGTCGCGGTCCACTTCGCACAGGGCGAGGCGGCCGACAAGCTCAGGACGACGGAGAACCTGTCCGCCACCCCGGACGTGTCGATCAACGGCTTCCCCTTCCTCACCCAGCTGGCCGGCGGCTCGCTGGACGACGTCGAGGTCGGCATCAAGGACTACCAGGCCCCCACCGGCACCGACGGACAGAGCGTCCGCATCGACGACCTGAAGGCGCACATGAAGGGCGTCGAGTTCTCCGGCGACTTCAGCTCCGCCACCGCGGCCACCGCCGACGGCACCGCGACCATCGCCTACGACGAGCTGCTGAAGACCGCCAAGTCCGACACCACCGAGGTCGCCCCCGGTGTCACCGCCCGCGTGATCGGCCTCTCCGACGGCGGCAACGGCAAGATCAAGGTCTCGGTGGAGGCCACGGTCCTCGGCGCCAGGCTGCCCAACCCCGTCTCCGTGCTGAGCACGGTCACCGTCAAGGGCGACTCGGTGCGGGTGCACGCCGACACCCTGCCGAAGTTCGGCGGTGCGGACCTCGCCGAGGACCGGGTCCGGGAGATCACCGACTTCCAGCAGGCCATCGACCAGCTGCCCGGTGGCATCAAGCTGGACACGGTGCGGGCGGCCCCGGACGGCGTCGAGATCACGGTGAAGGGTTCGAACGTCCGGCTGGCCGGGTAGGACGGACAGCGCCGGCCACCGCCGCGACGCACCACGGGCGGCCCCGGGGCATCGCCGCGCGGCCCTCGGCGGCCCAAGGCGGCCGACGGGCAGACACCGAGCGTCCGACAGGCGAGACGTCCATGTCCGTAGCGCAGATGCCGGGCGCCCCGCGGCGGCCCGCGCGGCGCGTGCGGGGCGGCCCGGCACTCCCGTGATCCCACATCGCGGACGAACGCATCTCACCATGCGACACACCGGTGACATGCCCGCCCGTCCGTCCCTACGATCGACGCCATGAAGCGACAGGCGGACCTCACGAAGCGGCGGGCAGTAGACCTGTGCCGCGTCTCCGCCATGCTCTGTCGCCCCTTCTGAGCGGGAGCCCCGACTTCCGCGTTCTTCGACCGCCCAGCAGAGGGCACCCGTGCGCGCTCCCCCCGGGAGTCCGCGCCCCACGCACTCGCACGCCCCGCCGCAACTGCCCCGGAGGAGAAAGAGCATGAGCCGCAGCGACGTCCTGGTCGACGCCGACTGGTTGCAGGAGCACCTCGACGACCCGAACATCGCCGTCGTGGAGGTCGACGAGGACACGACCGCGTACGAGAAGAACCACATCAGGAACGCGATCCGCATCGACTGGACCAAGGACCTCCAGGACCCGGTCCGCCGTGACTTCATCGACCAGGAGGGCTTCGAGAAGCTCCTGTCGGCGAAGGGCATCGCCAACGACACGCTGGTGATCCTCTACGGCGGCAACAACAACTGGTTCGCGTCCTACGCGTACTGGTACTTCAAGCTGTACGGCCACGACAACGTCAAGCTCCTCGACGGCGGCCGCAAGAAGTGGGAGCTGGACGCCCGCGAGCTGGTCGACGGCACCGAGGTGCCCGAGCGCGCCGCGACCGACTACAAGGCCAAGCCGCAGGACACGTCCATCCGCGCGTTCCGCGACGACGTCGTGGCCGCCATCGGCTCGCAGAACCTCGTCGACGTCCGGTCCCCCGACGAGTTCTCGGGCAAGCTGCTCGCCCCGGCGCACCTGCCGCAGGAGCAGTCGCAGCGCCCCGGGCACGTCCCGTCCGCCAAGAACATCCCGTGGTCGAAGAACGCCAACGACGACGGCACCTTCAAGTCGGACGACGCGCTGAAGGAGCTGTACGCCGACGAGAACGTGGACCTCGCCAAGGACACCATCGCCTACTGCCGCATCGGTGAGCGCTCCGCGCTGACCTGGTTCGTGCTGCACGAGCTGCTGGGCGTCCAGAACGTCAAGAACTACGACGGCTCCTGGACCGAGTACGGCTCCCTGGTGGGCGTGCCGATCGAGCTGGGCGCCGGCAAGTAGCCGACCCGACCCGTCAAGACCTCAGACCTCTGACCTCTGGAGAAGCAGTATGTGTGGAGCGAAGGCCGGCGGCCCGGACGCCTCGACGATCAAGCCCGGTGAGACCACGATCCAGGGCCAGGTGACCCGCGACGGCGAGCCGGTGACGGGCTACGTCCGGCTCCTGGACTCGACCGGCGAGTTCACCGCTGAGGTCCCGACCTCCGCCACCGGACAGTTCCGCTTCTACGCGGCCGAGGGCACCTGGACCGTCCGCGCCCTCGTGCCCGGCGGCACCGCCGACCGCACCGTCGTCGCCCAGCAGGGCGGCCTCGCGGAGGTCGCGATCGCGGTCTGAGCGAGCGCATACGGCCCAAGGGCCGCGCCCCACGGGCCCAACGCCCGGGCGCGGCCCTCCGGCCTGTCGGGACCTACCCTGGAGTTATGTACGCACGGCGGCGTCACCTGTACTTCGCCATGATGGGCGTGTGCATCGCGCTCTTCGTCCTGGCCTGGGGGGTCGTGCGCATCTGGTCCGTGCCGGCGGCCGTCGCGATGTGCGTGGTGGCCATGGTCATCCCGCCCGTCGCCGCGATGATCGCCAACCGGCGCGGCCCCGAGGACCGCTGGTGGGACGACCCGTCGGGCGACCCGGAGTCCGACGCGTGGTGGGACGAGCTGGACGGCAAGAAACGCCACTGAGCGCTCCGCTGGACGTACCGCTACGGGCCGCGGTCCGTCCGCGGCGCCTTGGGGGCGCTGTCTTTCCGGTGCGTTCTCAGTAGACGAGTGCCTGGGTGTCGTCGCCCAGCGCCTCCTGCACGAAGACCTGCGCACCCGCGATCCGTACGCCCTCGACGACGTCCTTCTCCGTGATCTCACGGCGGGCCGCGCACTGCGTGCACAGGGTGACCGTGCCGCCGGCCAGGATGGACTCCAGCAGATCGGGCAGCGGGGCGGCGTGCGGCAGCTCGAACTCGGCGGCCCGGCCCGGCAGCGCGAACCACGACGACTCGCCGGTCAGCCACAGGGACACCTCGACCCCGCTGGCCACGGCCACCGCCGCGACCGTGAACGCCTGCGAGCAGCGTTCGGGGGCATCGCCCCCCGCCGTCACCTTGATCACGAGCTTCTTCGCCATACCCGAATCTTGACGTGCTCCCTGACCTCAAGTCCAGGGATTCCGGCCTGGGTCGTCTGACCCTTCCAGGGGCTTCCTGCTTCGACGCGCTGTGCCGGGAGTTTCGTCCTGGTCTTACCGGCACTCCACGAGGCGTTTAGCGTCTCCGCCCGTCCGGCGGCGACGATACGGCGTCCTTCGAAGAGGACGTTACGGGCTGCGTTGTGGTCGCGGTCGTGCACGGTGCCGCACGCGCCGCACGTCCACTGCCGGACGTGCAGGGGCTTGGGGCCGTCCCGGAAACCGCAGGCGGAGCAGACCTGGGAGGACGGGAAGGCCCGGTCCACCTTGGCGAAGGTGCGGCCGTGCTTGACCGCTTTGTACTCCAGCATCCGGACGAACGCGGACCATCCCGCGTCGTGCACGGACTTGGCGAGCCGGGTGCGGCCGAGGCCGGACACCGCGAGGTCTTCCACGTACACCGCTTGGCTGTCGCGAATGATCTGTGTGGATGCCTTGTGGTGCCAGTCCCGGCGTCGGTCGGCGACCTTGGCGTGCTGGCGTGCGACCTTGATGCGGGCCTTGGCCCGGTTCTTCGACCCTTTC
Source organism: Streptomyces sp. NPDC102462 (assembly GCF_044765425.1). NCBI lineage: Bacteria > Bacillati > Actinomycetota > Actinomycetes > Kitasatosporales > Streptomycetaceae > Streptomyces > Streptomyces sp. NPDC102462. The sequence continues at coordinate 48,438 of NZ_JBIWKB010000039.1, forward strand.
TGCTTGCGGGACAGCTCCCGCTGAAGGCGCTTGAGTTTCTTCTCCGCCCGGCGCAGGAAGCGGGGGCTGTCGATCTTGCTGCCGTCCGACAGGACGGCGAAGGCGGACAGGCCGAGGTCGAGACCGGCGTCCGTCTCCGCCTGCGGGAGGATGTCCGGCTCGGTGTCCACGACGAAGCTGAGGAAGTACCGGCCGCAGCTGTCTTTGACGACGGTGAGAGAAGTCGGGGCGGCTGGAAGGCGCCGGGACCACGTGACCTTGAGGTTGCCGACCTTGGCCACGTACACCGTGCCGTTGTCCTGGAGGGAGAAGGCGTTGGTGTTGAGACGGATCGACTGCCGGGCGTCCTTCTTCGACTTGTACCGGGGCGGCCCGATCCTCCGGCCCTGGCGCTTGCCGTTGAGGCTGTCGAAGTAGTTCTTGTAGGCGGCATCAAGGTCCCGCAGGGACTGCTGCAGGACGACCGCTGACACGTCGGCGAGCCAGCCCCGTTCCTCGGTGCGTTTGGCCTGGGTGATGCGCAGCCGGGAGAGTCCTGCCGACTTCAGGTACGGCAGCCCCGCCGCGTGCGCTTCTCTGCGGTCGCGCAGGCAGTCGTTCCACACCACCCGGGCGCACCCGAACGCACTCGCCAGCGCACGGCGCTGAGCGGCATCCGGGTAGGCCCGGTAGTTGTAGCGGAGCTGCATGACGTAGACCCTAGCCACCACTGGTCTCATGTATGAGCAAAACGGACTACAGGGGGGGCAGGCACGCTGTTCCAGCGATGCATGTGCACTTGGTCGTCGTGTCAAAGTGCCGGCGCGGCGTGTTCAACGACGAGATCCTGGCACGCTGTGAAGAGATCTGGGGCAAGGCGTGCGAGAGCACGATGCCACCGAGACGAGTGATCACGGGCCGCAGCCAGGAACCGAGGAAGCGTTTCGCGGAGGCGTTACGGCTTCTACGACACGAACGGGGCGTGAGCCTGCGCCACTGCGGGCAGCCCCGAGGTGGTGGAGGAGCAGTACCGGCGGTACATGATGCTGGAGGCCGAAGCCAAGGAGGGCTGACGTAAGCTGGGGCCGCCTCGGCCCTGTATGCCACCCTCGCTCAAGGAGCACCCGTGGAAACGTTCTTCGAAGTCCTGCTGGTCCTGGTCTGCGTCGGCGTCCTCGCGTTCGCCGGGCTGGCCGTGAAGAAGCTGTACCAGGGCCAGCGCTGAGCCCGTACCCGAACCGATCCAGGAACCACCGCTCATGATCGAGATCCCGTCGGACCTTCACAAGGACCTGGTCCCCCTGGCCTTCCTGCTCGGCGACTGGGCCGGCGCGGGCGTGCACGACTTCCCCGGCTCCGAGAAGTGCAACTTCGGCCAGGAGGTCACCTTCGGCCACGACGGCCGGGACTTCCTGGAGTACCGCTCCCGCACCTGGGTGCTGGACAAGGACGGGAACAAGGTCCGCCCGCTGGAGTCGGAGTCCGGCTTCTGGCGGATCGACGCCGACCGCAAGGTCGAGGTCACCATGACCCGTGACGACGGTGTCATCGAGATCTGGTACGGCGAGCTTGCCGCAAAGAAGCCGCAGATCGACCTGGTCACGGACGCGGTGGCGCGGACGGCCGGCGCCCGCCCCTACACCGGCGGCAAGCGGCTGTACGGCTATGTGAACAGCGACCTGATGTGGGTCGGGGAGAAGCAGACCCCCGAGGTGGCTCTGCGCCCCTACATGTCCGCCCACCTGAAGAAGGTCGTCACCCCCGAAGAGGTCGAGCGCTGGGCAAAGGCCCTCCCCGACGACCTCCCGGACAACGGAATCACCTTCTTCAAGTAAGCCCCACTCATCCGTTCCACACGATGTTGCAGACGTAGACGCACTCGTGCCTAGGGACCGCGAGGAACTGGATGAACCCGCGGCCGCCGAAGATGGGGAAGTTCCTCAGCCCGCCGGGCTTCCCCTCCGGCCTGCTGCCCGCCGCTTCGGTGTCATGGCCGAGCACAGCCAGTTCCGTGGCGATCCGTTCCACCTCCGCCACCACACCGACCGGGAGCCCCGCGGTCAGGTACTCCTCACTGGGGTTGTAGTCCTACTTCCAGTCGCTCACAGGCCGGCCTCCGCCTCCGCCGCGGCGTGGATGGACCGGATTTCCGCGATGGCGTCCGTCGGGTCCTCCGCTCCCGCGCTGATCACTTCCTCCAGGTGACGCAGTCGCGCCGCGCGGGCCGGGTGGCGCTGGACGGCGACGAAGACGCCCCAGGTGTGGACGAAGGTGCGCAGCGGGGCGAGGGACTGGGCCTGCTGGGCGTTGGTCGTCGCCTGGACGAGATCCTGCACGAACGCCGGCACACGGCTCGGTGTCAGCCTCTCCACCGCGGTGCGCAGCCCCTCGGGGGTGAGGGCAGGCATCGGGATCAGCGGCTCATGGCGCGATTCCGGATACTGAGCGGTCATGGGGCTTCCTCCGTATCGAAGGCCGGTGCTGGGGTCGACAGTACCGATCGCGTCGGGTGTCCGGGTGGGTGCGGTGTGTGGGGGGGGCGTGCCGCCCTAGACTGGGGGTGTGGTGAGCACCGACTGGAAGAGCGACCTCAGGCAGCGCGGCTACCGGCTGACGCCGCAGCGGCAACTCGTGCTCGAAGCCGTGGACACCCTGGAACACGCGACCCCCGACGACATCCTCGTGGAGGTGCGCAAGACCGCGTCGGGCGTCAACATCTCCACCGTCTACCGCACGCTGGAACTGCTCGAAGAACTGGGCCTCGTCTCGCACGCCCACCTCGGTCACGGCGCCCCGACCTACCACCTCGCCGACCGCCACCACCACATACACCTGGTGTGCCGGGACTGCCAGAACGTCATCGAGGCGGACGTGTCGGTCGCCGCCGAGTTCACCGCCAAGCTGCGCGCGAACTTCGGCTTCGACACGGACATGAAGCACTTCGCGATCTTCGGCCGGTGCCGCGACTGCTCCCTCAAGTATTCAACTACCAAGTCGTAGGCTTGTCGCATGAAGAGCCCCCTGCTGTCCCTGCCCGGCGCCGTCCCCGCCGAGGGTGCGGACGAAGGCGTCGCCGCCCACTACGGCGACCTGTTCCGCGAACAGCGCGCCCTCGCCGACGGCACCGGTTTCGTCGACCTCTCGCACCGCGGTGTGGTGACCGTCTCCGGTGCGGACCGGCTGAGCTGGCTGCACCTCCTCCTCACCCAGCACGTCAGCGAACTGCCCGCGGGCGAGGCCACCGAGGCGCTGATCCTGTCCGCGCACGGCCACATCGAACACGCCCTGTACCTGGTGGACGACGGCGACACGGTCTGGGCCCATGTGGAGCCCGGCACCCAGGAGGCGCTGATCGCGTACCTGGAATCGATGAAGTTCTTCTACCGGGTCGAGGTCGCCGACCGCACGGGCGACTTCGCCGTCGTCCACCTCCCCGCCGGTTCGATCGCCGAGGCCCCGGACGGCGTCGTCGTCCGCGAGACGGCATACGGCCGTGACCTGTTCCTGCCGCGCGCGGACCTGGAGTCGTACGCCGAGAAGGCCGGCCCGCCCGCCGGGATCCTCGCCCACGAGGCGCTGCGCGTCGAACAGCACCGGCCGCGCCTCGGCTTCGAGACCGACCACCGCACCATCCCGCACGAGCTGGGCTGGATCGGCTCCGCGGTCCATCTGCAGAAGGGCTGCTACCGCGGCCAGGAGACCGTCGCCCGGGTGCAGAACCTGGGCAAGCCGCCGCGCCGCCTGGTCTTCCTGCACCTCGACGGCAGCGAGGTGCACCTGCCCCCGCAAGGCACCGGGATCCGGCTCGCGGACGAGGACCCCGACGGCCGCAAGGTCGGGTTCATCACGACGTCCGTGCGCCACCACGAGCTGGGGCCGGTCGCCCTTGCCCTGGTCAAGCGGAACGTGCCGGTGGACGCGCGGCTGATGGCCGGGGACACGGCGGCGGCCCAGGAGACCGTCGTCGAGCCCTGACAGGCCCTCTCGGGCTTCCTGGGACTCACATCTCCAGCAGCACGGTGAACGGGCCGTCGTTCGTCAGCGAGACCCGCATCTGCGCGCCGAACCGGCCCGTCGCCACCGTCGCGCCCAGGGCACGCAGCTGCGCGACCACCTCGTCCACCAGCGGCTCGGCGACATCGCCGGGTGCCGCCGCGTTCCAGGTGGGCCGGCGTCCCTTGCGGGCGTCCCCGTACAGCGTGAACTGGCTGATCACCAGCAGCGGGGCGCCGATGTCACTGCACGACCGTTCGTCCTGCAGCATCCGCAGCGACCAGAGCTTGCGGGCGAGCTGCGCCGCCTTCTCCTTGGTGTCCTCGTGGGTGACCCCGACCAGGACGCACAGGCCCTCGCCCTCGATCGCCCCGACCGTCTCACCGTCCACGACGACACTCGCGCCGTCCACCCTCTGCACCACTGCACGCATGCCGACCATGATGCCGGGTGTCCGGGACCGGTCCGCGGGTGGGCCGAAAGGACCTGTCGGCGAGCCGATTTTTGCGCCTTAACCCCCCATCTGGGGCCGTTAGGGGGCAACTCGGCCGCAGAGCGGCCACTTGGGGTGGCACGATGCTCCCGTACGCCGGTCGAGGGGACGGTAGAGGCACATGAGCACACCGAGTATCGGGCAGCCGCCCGGTGCGATCGCGGCCGCCCTGACGGGCGGGCAGGAGTCGCACCGGCCACCCGTCCAGCGCCACGACAGCCCGACGCTGGACCCGGACACTCCGGAGCCCGACCTGACCCTGCTGAGCCTGCCCGAGCTGCGCGCCCTGCGCCGGGACGCCCAGCGCGACGAGGCGGACCTCAGTTACGTACGGCGGCTGCTGCAGGGGCGGATCGACATCCTGCGCGCGGAGCTGGCCCGGCGGGGGCCGGCGTCCGTCGCCGCGGCCGAGGCGGCGTCCGTGGTCGACCGCCTCCCGGAGATCCTCACCGACGCCCCGGCCCGGCAGCGTTCCTCGGCCCGCCATGTCACGGTGGGCACGCCGCACGGCGAGGAGTACCGGCGGCTGGCCGCGGACATGCTCGCCGAGGTCGAGCTGTCCGATCTCACGGCCCGCACGGACCAGGAACTCAGCACGGCGATGGGCCGCCTCGTCCGCTACGAACGGCAGGCATCCCGCCGCCGCCACCACCTCCAGCGCACGGCGGACGAGTGCGGCGCGGAAATCACCCGCCGCTACCGAGACGGCGAGGCCCAGGTGGACGACCTCCTCCTCTGACCCCGGGGTCCTCCACGACCCCGGGGTGACGGGCTCCGGGACGGAGCCCCGTGGGGGTGGGTTTGGGAGCGGCGGGGCCGCGGCGCTGGTTGGCCGTCGGGGATGAGGCGGTGGCGCGGTCATGGTGACGGGGTCCGGGGCGGGCCCCGCGGGGCTGCGTGGGGCGGTGGGGCGGTAGTTTCCGGGGTGGGGTGGTCGTCCGGTGCCGGGACCGCGCGGCGGGGCGCCTGCGTGGGGTGCTGGGGTCCGGGGCGGAGCCCCGTGGGGGTGACTGGGTGGAGGGGCGAGTCGGGTGGGTGGGTGGGTGGGCAGGCGCAAAACGCCGAGACAGCGGAGCGCCCCGCACCTACCGTGACCCCATGACCGACGTCCGCCCCGTCACCGAGACCGAGCTGCCCGACTGGCACCGCGCCCTGAACACCGGCTTCCTGCGCCCGCCCACCCCGACCCCCGAGCAACTGGAGGCGCGCCGCCCCCAGTTCGTCCCCGGCCGCCTCCTGGGCGCCTTCGACGGCGACCGCTGTGTCGCCACGTTCCGCTCCTTCGCCCAGGAGATCACCGCTGTCGGCGGCGCCACCGTCCCCGCGGACGCGATCTCCAATGTGACCGTCTCTCCCACGCACCGCCGCCGCGGCCTGCTCACCCGCATGATGGGCCTGGACCTGGCCGCGGCGAAGGACCGCGGTGACGTCGTCGCGACGCTCATCGCCGCCGAGTACCCGATCTACGGCCGCTACGGCTTCGGCCCCGCGACCTGGACCACGGAGTGGACGGTCGATGTGCCCCGCGCCGGTCTCGACCCCCGCTGGTCGGGCCCGGCGGACGGCGCGCGTATCGACCTGGTGGACGCGGCCGAGGTCCGCAAGGCGGGCCCGGAGCTGCACGAACGCGTACGCCGTGCCCGGCCCGGCGCGGTGAGCCGCGACGACCTGTGGTGGCAGGCCAACACGGGCGCCGTACGCTTCAACGACTGGACCGAGCCGTACTTCGTCGCCTACCGCTCCGCCTCCGGCGACGTGGAGGGCCTGGTCTCGTACCAGGCCGACGACGTCTGGCACGGCAAGCAGCCGCAGAACACCGCCGACGTGAACTGGCTGATCGCCTCGACGCCGGCGGCCGAGCGCGCCCTGTGGCACTACCTGTGCTCGATCGACTGGATCACCAAGGTCAAGAGCGGCCCGCGCGCACCGGACGACCTGCTCCCGCTGCTGCTGCCGGACCCGCGCGCGGCCCGGGTCACGACCCACGCGGACTGGCTGTGGGTGCGCGTCCTGGACGTGGTACGGGCGCTGGAGGCCCGTACGTACGCCGGCACCGGCACGCTGGTGCTGGAGGTCGTCGACCGGCAGGGCATCGCGGGCGGCCGGTTCCGGCTGGCCGCCTCGCCGGCCGGCGCAAGCTGCACACCGACCGACGACGAGGCGGAACTGGTCCTGGACATAGCCGAGTTGGCCACGCTGTGGCTCGGTGACGAGTCGGCCGCGCGGCTGCTGGCGCTGGGCCGTGTCCGGGAAGTACGAGAGGGCGCCGCCCAGATGGCCGACGCCCTGCTGCACACGCCCGGGCGACCGTGGTGCCCGGACCTCTTCTGACTCCTTCCTCCCGGCCGACCGTGTCTAGCGGTGTTCATCCGTGTTCATCCGTAGCGAGCTTGTTCAGTTGTGACTGTGCTGTACGGCTGCTGGGCCGCGATCGTTCAGTTGTCGGTGTTCAGTTGTGGCTGTGCACCGGCGGCGGCGGTTCGATACACGGTCGAGCCGGACCGACCAGGCTCCCGGCTCCCCTCCGGAAGGGAGCCCGGTCGGCCAACCACCGGGAAGTATGACCAGGTTGCCTAAGTTGGCTACCAACTTCACTGTACTTATCTCCGCTTGGAAGCGGCTCATAACCACCTTCCCATGAACTGCCGAAAGATGGCGGGAAGTTGTAGGGTTTCTTCGTGGACCCGGAACACGCCCCCGCCACTGAGCGGGAGAGGTCACAGCGGTCACAGAAGTCACACCACGAGGTGGCCGACGAGTTGCGCGCCAGGATCAGGTCGGGCGTGCTCCGCCCAGGCCAGCGCATGCCCACACAGGCCAGGCTGGCCGATGAGTTCGGCGTGGAGCGCGGCGCCGTACGGCAGGCGTTGCGCATCCTGCAGTCGGAGCGGCTGCTCACCAACGTCTCCAAGGGCGCACCCGCCACCGTGGCCCCCGACCTCGGCCTCGGCCGCGTCCCGGCCGGTCCCGCGGCCCCTCCGCAGCCCACCATGGTGGCCCTCGCGTCCCGGGTGGCGGCCGCCTTCGCGGCCCCGCACGTCGAGATCGACGCCCTGTGCCTGACCTCCGTCTCGCTCACGCTGGCGATCGGCGAGCCGCTGCGTCAGATCCACGCCGGCCGATTGAAACCGGCCAAGGTCGACGTCCGCGTCCTGCTGCCCAGCCGGGACATCGACCTCGCCTTCCCGGCCCCGGTGGAGGCGTCGGCGGCGGGCCTGCTGCACCGCCGCTGGCTGGCCCAGCGCAATGCGCAGGGCCAGGTGCTGCAGCACAACCTGCTGGCGCTGCGCGCCACGCACGGCATCGACGTGCGGGTCACGTTCCGTGCGCTGCCGTTCACCCCGCCGGTGAAGCTGTACCTGCTCAACGGCGCGGAGGCGCTGTTCGCTTACTACACGCTGTCCCGGCGTGAGCGGGAGATCGAGCACGAGCATCTGGAGATGTACGACTCCGACGGCACCCGGTCGATGCTGTTCGGCTTCGAGCAGGGTGCCGGGTTGCGGGACACGACGTTCGTCGAGCAGTCCCATCTGTGGTTCAACGCGCTGTGGGAGACGATCAGTTCGGATCTGCAGCTGTCGTCATAGGGCGGGACCGGCCAGCAGGACGGCGAGCAGTACCGCGCCGGCCGAGCTGACCGCCGGGCTCTTCGCCTTGACGCCTATGGTGAGCAGCAGCAGGCCGGCAATGCCGGTGGCACCGTACTTCCATTGCACGAGCTGTTCGAAGCCGACGACGAACACGGCGGAGATGAGGGCGAGGGCGGGCACGGTGGTTCCCCCTTCGGGTTGCCAGGAAGCAAAACTTCCGCCAATTCAGCCAACTCGGCCAAGTTGGCAACCAACTCTGCTTAGGTTGTCCCCACTTGGCTACTATCCATAAACAACTTCTTGGCAACTCCCGTTAGATGGATCGAAGTTGTAGCGTTTGGTCGTGACCCAGGAGAACGTGGCAGTGAACGGCAGCAGCAGGCTCACTCCCCAGGAGATCGCGGACACCCTGCGGGAACGTATCCGCGTCGGAGAGCTGAAGGCCGGCGACCGGCTGCCCACCCAGGCCGAGCTGGCCGAGGAGTTCGGCGTCGAGCGCGGCGCCGTGCGCCAGGCGCTGCGCGTGCTCCAGGACGACGGCCTGCTCAGCAACGTCAGCAAGGGCAGCCCGCCGCGGGTCGCCGAGCCGGCGCCCGCGCGTGACGAGCCCCAGCCGACCATGGTCGGACTGGGCCCCCGGCTGGCGGAGGCGTTCTCGGCGCCCCGCGTGCGCGTCGACGCCGTCTGTCTCACCGCCGAGACCCTGATGCTGGCGATGAGCGAGCCCCTGCGCCAGATCCATGAGGGCCGCATCCGCCCGGAGAAGCTCGACGTACGCATCCTGCTGCCGTCCAGGGACATCAACCTCGCCTTCCCGGTCCCGGTCGAGGGGCGCGGCGAGGAGGACCCGGTCCACCAGCGCTGGCTGGCGATGCGCAACGCCCAGGGGCAGGTCCTGACGTACAACCTCCACTCGCTGCGCTCCACGCACGACGTCGACGTGCACGTCACGTTCCGTGCGCTGCCCTTCACCCCGCCGGTGAAGCTGTACCTGCTCAACGGGGCGGAGGCGCTGATCGGCTACTACATGGTCGCGCGCCGCGAGGAGCCCACGGACAGCGGGACGCTGGAGATGTACGACACCCTGGGTTCCAAGTCCGTCCTGTTCTCCTTCGAGAAACGGGCCGGGCAGCGGGACGCCGCGTTCGTGGAGCAATCGCAGAAGTGGTTCGACGCCCTCTGGGAAACCATCACGTCGGACCTGACACTCTCCTAGTGACTTCTGATACGACGCAGACCGAACCGGTGACATCCGGGACCGAAAATGACAGCGCGAGCGGGATCCAGCACGCCACCCAGGACGCGACCGAGCAGCTGAGGGAGCTGATCGCGGGCGCCCGCGTCGTGCTCTGGGACTTCGACGGGCCGATCTGCCGGCTGTTCGCCGGACACACGGCGGAGCGCGTGGCGGTCGACCTCGTGGAGTGGCTGGAGGGACGCGGCCTGCACGGACTGCTCACGGATCCGGAACGGGAGTCCCTGGATCCGCACGTCGTGCTGCGCGCCGTGGACCGCAGACACCCCGGCAGCGACCTGGTCGCCGAGCTTGAGGAGCGCCTGACCCAGGAGGAGCTGCGGGCCACGGCCACGGCGATGCCCACCGCGTACGCCGACCCGCTGATCCGCACCTGGACGGCGGTCGGCTCCCGGCTCGCCATCGCCACCAACAACTCCCCGCGGGTGGTGCGTGAATACCTGCTGAGCCGCGGCCTCACCTCCTGTTTCGTCCCGCACGTCTACGGCCGCACCCAGGAACTCCAGCACCTGAAGCCGGACCCGCACTGCCTGAACCGGGCCCTGAGCACCATGGGCGCGGCCCCCTCGGCGGCCCTGATGATCGGCGACACCCCCTCGGACCTCGCCGCCGCGAACGCCGCCAAGGTTCCGTTCCTGGGCTACGCGCGTAACGACCGCAAGGAGAAGATCCTCCGTGACGCGGGCGCCACGGCCGTCGTGCACTCACTGTCGACGATCCTCGCCCTGGTGCGCGCTCAGGCCTGAGTCATCAGCAGGGTGAACACCACGGCGGTCCCGACCGCCAGACCCACCCGCTGCGCCCGTATGCCCATGCCCACCGTCATCAGCAGCAGCACGCCCACGAGCCCGAGCCTCGCCTGTGCCGCCATGCCGAGGAAGAGTTCGAGGAGCGCCCCGGTGACCTGAGGCAGAAGCATGCCTGCCACCCCCTATCCAGTTTCGGCGTCCCATCCATGATCAGTCCAATTGGACTGGTTGTCTGATGATGGTCTGCCCCAGTTGGCTGATCGGTTAACCGATCGGCCAATGCGCCCTTCCGGTGGGGGAATTGGTTTGCCAGTGGCCCGAAAGCGGTACGGTCGAGTCGTGGATGCGCAACACACCGGTGACAGCGGCGGAGGCCGGAAGTTCCAGCGGGTCTCCGACGAACTGCGGACCCGGATCACCGACGGCACCTATCCGCTGCGCTCCTTCCTGCCCTCCGAACGCGACCTCGCCGAGGAGTTCGACGTCTCCCGGGACACGGTCCAGCGGGCGCTGCGGGAACTGGCCAGCGAGAACTGGATCGCCTCCCGGCAGGGCAGCGGCTGGCGGGTGGCCAAGACCCAGCGCATACACTCCCCGACGCCCAGGGCCACCCGCACCAGCCGGGGCGTGACGCTCGGCCCCCTCATCAGCGAGGCGTTCGAGCAGCCCGAAGTCACCCTGGACGTCTACACCTTGACGTCCGAGTCGCTGGACGCCCACATCCGCCTCCAGGTGGAGCGCATCCGCGGCGGCTTCATCCACCCGGAGCGCATCGCCCTGCGCATGCTGCTGCCCTCCGAAGGGCTGCGGCTGCCGTATCCACGGGTCAAGGACGACCCGGCCGACGAGCGCCCCAGAGTGCGCCTGACGGCCATCAGCCGCCGCCACACGGACTCGCTGCGCGGCCTGGTGAAGGACCTGTCCACCGAGGAGCTGGTGGACTCGGTCGACGTGCAGATCCGCCACGTACCGCTGGTCCCGGCCTTCAAGCTCTATCTGCTCAACGGCACCGAGGCGCTGCACGGCATGTACGACGTGATCGAACGTCAGATGGAGCTGGACACCGGCGAGGTGATCACCGCCCTCGACGTCCTCGGGCTCGGCGCCACCCTGACCCACCACGTCACGGACGCCGACCCGAACTCGTCGGGTTCGGTCTTCGTGGCCGGCATGCAGTCGTGGTTCGACTCGGTCTGGAACAAGCTCGCCGAATAGCGCCGCTGCCGGGGAGGGGCAGGCGGGTGCGCTACCATTCGCGCACCGCCGGACGACGTCCCCGTCGCCCAAGGGACGGCGAACCGATCCGTCCAGAACGACCCGAACGACCTGAACGTGAAGTGGCACCCCAACCACCCGTTGTGCGTACTCACATCTGACTCCGGTCGTGCCCGTCAGCACCCGCCATTACTGTGTGGCATACCTTTCGTCCCTCCTGCGAGTCACCCGGAGCGGCCAGTGGGCGCACCTCCTCTTCCCCATCGGCACTACGGGGAACGCGCCGGATCAGACGCCATCGGCGTCTTCGTGGAGCGGGCCGCGGACTTGGGACAGGCGAGCAGCGGACACCACAACCAGAACTACGTCCTGCCGCTGGCCGACGACGTGGCCCGGCTGCTGGGCCGCGAGGCCGGCACCTCGGTGACCGTACGGATCCGCCGGGCCGACGCGCTGCCCGTGGTGATCAGGACCTGGCAGGACGAGGCGGAGATCCTGGACGCCCTGCGGGGCATCCTGCCGCACGTCCCGGAATGCCTCGCCAAGGGCGACGGCTACGCCATCCACAGCTACGTCGAGGGCATCCCCCTGTCCAGCGTGTGCGACAACGGCAAACCCGTCGACACCCTGCTCATCAAGGCGCTGGCCGGCCTGCTCGCCCAGATGGCCCAGGTACGGCGGGAGGCGCTGCCACCGCTGCCGGCCCTCTGGCCGCGCAACGACAAGGACAGCCAGGGCTTCCTGCAGACCCTGGCGCACCTGGCGGACCGGCAGATCAGGCAGCCCAATTGGCGGGCCTTCGGTGGGCTGCTCACCGCGCTGGGCATCCCCGAGGACGCCCTGATCCGGCTGGCCGAGCGGGTCCCCGCCATGGCCCGCCGACCGTACAGCCTGCTCCACGCCGATCTGCACCGCGACAACCTGATCATGTCGTACAGCGGGCTTCCGCCCCTCATCTGCGTCGACTGGGAACTGGCGACCTACGGCGATCCGCTGCACGACCTCGCCACGCACCTCGTGCGCATGCAGTACCCGTCCCACCAGTGGGGAGAGGTGATCGACGCCTGGGCGGACGCCATGCGGCTGATCCGCCCCGCGGCCGTGAGCGGCCTGGGCAAGGACCTGCGCCACTACATCGCCTTCGAACGCGCGCAGTCCGTCTACCCGGACGTGATGCGGGCCGCCAACCGGCTCCAGGCCGCACCCGACCAGAAGAGCCTGGACGACGCGACAGCCGCGGTGCGCCGCGCCCTGGAGGCGGCGGCCGAACCGCTCAGGCTCCGCAACGTGCCGGACGAGCGGGAGATCGAGCGGATCCTGTTCCGCTGGCGTGCCGCCCGCAACGGCGGCCTCGGCCTGTCCGCGAAGGTCAGCGACTGGAACCCCGACCTGCGGGCGCCCGAGCACCCCGACTTCCCCCGTTCCGCCGTGCGCCCGGCCCTGTTCGCCGAGGGTGCCGCGCCGGCCAGCCGCGTCTTCAAGGGGACCGGGCACCTCAATTCCGTGGTGCGGGTGCCGGGCATCGGCTTCCCCGTCGTGGTACGGCGCAAGGTGGCCAACGTCTGCCGGCGCGAGCGCGGCTTCCTGAGCGAGCACGCCGTCCTGCGGGCCATCGAACTGTCCCGGGTCGGGGTGTCCGCACCGAAGTTCCTCGCCCTGGGGACCGGCTACCAGGGAGAACGGTTCGCCATCCACACCTACGAAGGACCGCGCCGCACCGACCAGCCCCCCAACCACCCGGTGCACGGACTGCTGCCGCACGAGGCGGACCGGCTCGTGGACCAGCTCGGCGCCCTGACGCAGGTGAACTACAAGGCACTCGACCCGGCCGCGGGCGAGGGCGGGTTCTACCACTGGCTGTGCGAACAACTCGTCCTGCTGGTGGGGGAGTTGCCGAAGGAGTCCCAGCAGCTCGCCCGGCTGCTCGGGCTGCCCGACGCACCCCGGCTGCGGCAGATCCTGGCCCGGCACACCGTGAGCCACCGGGAACCCGCCCTGCTGCACGGCGATCTGAACCCCTGGAACCTGGTCCGCCGCGAGGACGCGCTGGCGCTCACCCTCATCGACTGGGAGATGGCCGTCGTCGGCGACCCGCTCTACGACCTGGTCCGGCACATGCATCTCACCCCGACCCGGCCGGAGATCCGCGACCGCATGTTCCGCCGCTGGGAGGAGCGGCTGCCCGAGCGGCACACCGTCGACTGGCGGCGGGACTGGCGGGTGTACCGGTGGATCGAGATCGTACGGTCGGCGTACGTCGACCTCGACCGCCTGGTGACCGGAGCGAGCCTGGACGCGCCCAACGTCCGCCGGGCCGTGGACTCGTACGCCATGACACTGGCCGCGGCGACCGGCTCCCTCGGCCTGCCGACCCGCCCCACCGCGAACCCGTACCTGGCCCGCGCCCTGGCGTGAGGGGGCCTCGTGGCCGGGAGCGGAGTCGCGGGGCAGCGGTGCGGCGGATCGGTGACCGCGGTCAGGCCACGGCGGCTTCCAGGAGGGGGAGCAACTGCTCCTCCTCGTAGGCCAGATGGGCCTCCAGCTCCTCGGTCAGGCGCAGCACCTCGGCGCGCGCGGCGGCCGGGTCACGCGTCGAGACCGCACGGCGCAACTCCCCGGTCAGCTCGGCGATCCGCTCGTGCTCACGGACCAGCCGCTCGCGCGCCGACGCGAACCCCGGGTGCCGATCGGCGAGTTGCGGGAACAGGGCGGCGTCCTCGCCCTGGTGGTGGTTGTGCAGGCCCTGGCACAGGGTCAGACAGATCACCCGCAGCTGCGCGCCCAGCGTGGACCCGTTCCCCCGGTCCAGCTCCGCCCGGACCAGGGCGAGTTCGCGCCGGAAGACGTCGTGGATCAGCCGGATCGCCTCGCCCGGCGAGTCGGCGCTCACCTCGGGCGGGCCGGCCTTGGCGATCTCGTGCAGGGCGACCACCGGGATCACCCGGTCCGTCTTCTGCTGGTACTCCGCCCAGCCCGGGTCGGCCTCCACCGCCCGCGCGAAGGCCGCGTCCCGTTCCCCGCCGCGCAGGACGACCGCCTCCGCCTCGTAGGCGAACACCCCGCTCTCGACGGTCACCCGGGGGTGCGCGAGGAGATTGTGGTACCAGTCCGGGTGCCTGGGGGAGCCGCCCGCCGACGCGATCACCAGGACCCGGTCGCCGCCGTCCGGGAGGTAGCCGACCGGGGTGGTGTGCCGGGTGCCGGTGCGGGCGCCCGTCGTGGTGAGCAGGAGCATGCGGGCGCCCTCGAAAGGGCCGCTCAGACGGCCGTGGTGGGCGCGGAACTCCTCGATGATCCGTTGGTTGAAGTCATGGGGCACGCTGTGTTCTCTCTTTCTTCTCCGCGGTGGGTTTTCGTGGTGCAGAGAAGAAAACGGGCGGGCCCCTCGCCCTTCCCCGGGCCCCGTCGGCCGCGGGGGCCTGCGGCCTCACTCAGAGGCCGGGCACCCAACTCGCTCACGGCCCAAGGCCGACCCGGCAGTCATGCCCCGGACGCTACCGCCTCCCACCCACCTCCACCACCCCCTCACCCTCGCCGACGCCGTGCGCCATGCCGCATCCTGGGCCTGATGCTTCTCTTCCTCGACACCGACGGCACGCTGCTCCCCTTCGGGGCGGCCGACCCGTCACGGACGCGGACTTCGCCGTGCTGCGGGGCCGGCTGAACTCCACGGTGCGCTGAGACCGGTGCTCGGTGGTCAGGTCAGTGGAGGGTGAGGGGGGTTTCGGATGTCACTCGGGTCAGTTTCTCCGGGTTGCGGACGTAGTAGAGGCCACTGATGCGGGCGTCCTCGACACGGATCGCGACGACGCCGTCGAACTCGCCGTCCACGCGCACGAGGAGCGCCGGGTTGCCGTTGACCACGGTGGGGTCGCCGGTGATCGTGACGCCGGCCTTGCCGGTGCCGCCGACGATGAATCGGGCCACCTTGTCGGCGCCGACGGTCGGCCGCAGCGCGGCCCTCTTGATGCCTCCGCCGTCGCTGACCATCACGACGTCGGGGGCCAGCACATCGAGGAGGCCCTGGAGATCGCCGGTTTCGAGCGCGCGCCGGAAGGCGTCCAGGGCCGCCCGGGTGGCGCTCGCGGAGACCGTCTGGCGGGGCCGGCGGGCGTCCACGTGCCGGCGGGCGCGGTGGGCGATCTGGTGGACGGCCGCGGGGCTCTTGTCGACGGCGGCCGCGATCTCGTCGTAGCCGACGCCGAAGGCCTCGCGCAGCACGAAGACGGCCCGCTCGGTCGGCGACAGCGTTTCGAGGACGAGCATCAGCGCCATCGACAGGTTCTCGGCCAGCTCGACGTCCTCGGCCACGTCCGGCGCGGTGAGCAGCGGCTCGGGCAGCCAGGGGCCGACGTACGCCTCCTTGCGGCGCTTCAGGGTGCGCAGCCGGTTGAGCGACTGCCGGGTGGTGATCCGGACCAGATAGGCGCGCCGGTCGCGCACCTGCGCCAGGTCGGCCTCGACCCAGCGCAGCCAGGTCTCCTGGAGGACGTCCTCCGCGTCGGCCGCCGATCCGAGCATTTCGTAGGCGACGGTGAAGAGCAGGTTGCGGTGGGCGAGGAAAGCCGCGGTCGCCGGATCGGCGGCCCGGTCGCCCCCCTCCGGTCCGCCCTCTGGTTCGGCCAGGTCGCCCCCCTCGGGTCCGCCCTCCGGCTCGGCCAGGTCGCCCCCCTCCGGTCCGCCTTCCGGCTCGGCCCGGTCGCCCCCCTCCGGTCCGCCCTCCGGCTCGGCCAGGTCGCCCCCCTCCGGTCCGCCTTCCGGCTCGGCCCGGTCGCCCCCCTCCGGTCCGCCCTCCGGCTCGGCCCGGTCGCCCCCCTCGGGTCCGCCTTCCGGCTCGGCCCGGTCGCCCCCCTCGGGTCCGCCTTCCGGCTCGGCCCGGTCGTCCAGCTCCGGGCCGTCCGCTTGCTCCCCTTGCCCCGGTCGCCGACGGCCGTCAAACGGTGCGTGCACGGAAAGTCCCTTCTCGTGGGTGATGTCCTCGCCGGTCGTTCCCCCGGCCCGCGACCGGGGCCGGGGCCGGGGCGTGCCGGGCCTAGGCCGCTCGTTCAGGGGCGGCCGGGGCCTGGGAGACCTTGGCCAGCAGCCGTTGTTCGCGCTTGCCGTCCTTGGCCCACCAGGTGCGCACACCGGGCTTGCGCGCCTCGTACGCCAGTTGCCACACGATGCTCCTGCACACGACCTCCTTGAGCTTCCCGCCCGGGCGTCCGCCGAGGTGGAGCCCGATCGCGGTGTCGTCCCTGTGAGCGAACTGGAAGACGCCGGCGCGGCGCCCCAGGCTGATGCACTGGCCGGCGAACCCCACACTGACGGGTGCGGGCCGCCGGCCCGCGATCCGGCTGAGCACCGTCTCGGCGGCCTGCGGGCCCAGTTGCATCGCTGACTGGCAGCCCATCCGGAACGGCAGGTCCGACGGCGCCGCCGAGTCACCGGCCGCGACGATGCGGATGTCGTCCACGCTCGTCAGAGTCTCGTCCGTGAGGAGGCGGCCGTCGGCATCGGTGCTCAGCCCGCTGCGCGCGGCCAGGTCCGGCACGCCGAACCCGGCGGTCCAGACGGTCACCGCGCTCGGCACCGTACGGCCGTCGTCGAGCCGCACGGCATCCCGTGTCACCGCCGTCACCTTCGTGCCGGGGCCGTCGAGCACGGTCACCCCGAGCCGGGCCAGCCGCCCGGCGACCGAGCGCCGGCCCCGGGGGTGCAGGTAGGGGCCGAGCGGCCCGCCGCAGACCAGAGTCACGGCGCGGCCCTCCTCCGCCAGTTCGGCGGCGGTCTCGATGCCGCTCGGACCGGCTCCGACCACCGTCACCGCGGCCGTCGCGGGCGTCGCGTCGAGCACCGTCCGCAGTCGCCGCGCCTCCTCGAGGCCGGCCACCGGATGGGCGAACTCGGCCGCTCCGGGCACGCTCGGCTCGGCGCTGCCGCTGCCCACCGCGTAGACCAGGTAGTCGTAGCCGTACGTGCGGCCGGCCGCCGATGTCACGCTGCGCTCGGCCACGTCGATCCGGGTCACCGTGTCGACCACCAGCCGGACGCCGCCGGCCAGGACCTTCCGGTAGTCGGCCACCGCGTCGTGCGTCCCGCCCACCAGTTGGTGCAGCCGGACCCGTTCGACGAAGTCCGGGCGCGGGTTGATCAGCGTCACCGTCACGTCGTCGCGCTGCGTCAGGCGACTGGCCGCCATGACACCGGCGTATCCGCCGCCGATCACGATCACTTCGGTGTTCCCCACCATGACGTCTCCTCCGTCCCTCGAACTACGCCCCCAAGACACCGCCCGACGACTCCCCCTGACAGCAAGTGACCCACATCACTCCAGAGCCGTACGCGCGACATGTCCCGCTCTATGGCAGGCAACCGTCTCTAGGGTGTTCTTCGCGGAAGTCCACTGATCGGCCTGGAGTCGCCATGTCCCTGCAGATGGAGTTGGTCGCGATAACGCTCGACTGCCCTGATCCGCTGGCCTTGATGGCGTTCTATCAGCAGGCCACCGGCTATGAACCGCACCCGAAGTCGGACGCCGAGTTCGCCGGACTCAACCGTGAGGACGGACTCTTCATCGGCTTCCAGCGGGTCGCGGACTACCGGCCTCCGAGCTGGCCCGACCAGATCGTCCCCCAGCAGCTTCACATCTGCTTCAAGGTCACGGACAGCCTGGACGAGGCCGAGGCACGGCTGCTGGACCTGGGCGCGGGCAAGCCGGACCACCAGCCACACGGGACCAAGGCCCGAGTCCTCACCGACCCCGCCGGCCACCCCTTCTGCATCCTCACACGCTGATCCCCGGGTAGTTCGGCCCGGCGGTTGAGCCGGTAGTGGCGGTGGGGCAGGCCGCCCCAGGGCTTGCTGCCCCCTCGTTCGAGCCCCCTTTTGAGGACTTCCGGGCGTTCTGGCCCAGGCCAAATGTGGGGCGGCGAAGTGGTGGCGGCACAAGCCCCGCACGACCTGTGGACGGCGACCCCGGCCTCGGTTCGGATTCGGCAGCCATCCTGACTGTCCTGTCTCAGCTAGGTCCGGGCATCTGGGGCCCTCTGACCTGGGGTGCCCGGAGAACTCTGAGACGTCCGGATCTGGGATCGTCTCAGTTTGCTCCGGGTAGCTGTCCTGCCGTGGCGGCATCCGTAACTTGCTCGACTTCGAGACAGCCCGCACCGTCGCCGAGATTCTCAGACCGCGGTCCCCATGGCCGGGCTGCATCGATCCCTGTCAGCGAGTGCATGGCCGGCGGGGAGGCCCAGTCGATCCATGCCGACGTCAAAGGCCCTTCAGGACACGATCAAGTGCGGACCGGCCTGCGGGCCCCCAGTTCGGCTTGCCGCCGGGCAGGCCGCGATCCCCGGCTTGGCCCATCGCCATCAGGAACAGGCTCCTCATCGCGGCCAGTCCGCGCGCCCGTCGCACCGCTGCCTCGTCCGCCTGTGCGTAGCTGTGGAAAAACCGTGAGGCGCCGCCCGCGGGGAGTAGCAGCCAGGCGGCCGCGAGGTCCCACGCCGGGTCGCCGGCGACCAGCGCGCCGAAGTCGACGACACCCGCCAGTGTCCCGTCCGCGACGACGACGTTCGCGGGATGCAGGTCGCCGTGCACCCACACCGGTGGGCCCTCCCACTCCGGGGCCGCCACCGCTTCGCCCCAGACTTCACGGATCTTGTCGGCGAGGCTGGCAGGGGCAACGTCCTGGAAGAAGTGCTCGAAGCCGTCCGTGCAGTCCTTGGGGTGGGCGCCGAAGTCCGAAGCGGTCGGTGCGTCGGCGGGCGCCTCCACGTGCAGGGCCCTGAGGAAGTCCGACAGCGTCTCGGCCGCGTGGTCGCCGCGAGTGATCGAGCCGTGGTCCAGCGGCGTGCCGTCGACCCATGTCATGACGGTCCAGATCTTAGGGAAGCGCTCGGACGGCGCACCGTCCCGTAGAGGGACGGGAATCGGCAGCGGCAGGCGCGAGGCCAGAGTCGGCAGCCACCGGCGCTCCTTGAGCTGGAGATCGGGGCTCGTGTCCATCCGCTGCATCCGGACGGCCAACTCGTCACCGAGGCGCCACATCTGGTTGCCCCAGCCGCCCGCCACTTCGCGGATGGGCAGCTCGGCCAGGTCCGGATGTTGTTCCCGAAGCAGGTCGCGGACCAGATCCTCGCTGATCTCAATCTCGGACTCGATCATGCCGAGTCACCGTACTTGAGGTAGGCGGAGGCCACCTTGCACTTTGGGAGATGCAGCCCCCCGGCTGGATCTCCCGAGCTCTCTGAAGAACCCGCAGGCAAGTGCTGCAGGCCGTTGTATGTAGTGTGCGGAAATGACAAGAAGTGAGCGACTCGCGGAGCAGTTGGACTGGTACTGGCGCAAGAACCTGCGGCCACGGCTGGAGGGTCTTACCGATGAGGAGTACTTCTGGGAGCCGGTGCGCGGCTGCTGGAGCATCCGCCCACGTAGCACGTCGGCCGCACCGATGTCGGCAGGTTCGGGGGAGTGGACGATGGACTTCGCGTCCCCTGACCCGGTGCGAGCGCCGGTGACCACGATTGCCTGGCGGCTGGCGCACATCATCGTCTCGTGCCTGGGCTATCGGGTCGGATGGTATTTCGGCGGCCAGGATGTCGACTTCGAGACATTCGCGTACGCGGGGACCGCTGACGAGGCGCTGAAACAGCTCGATGAGATGTATGGGAGATGGAACGCGGGGGTCCGCGAGCTCTCGGAGGCTGACCTGGAGAATCCGCCCACGGTGGGTCCCGAGCGGTTTCCCATGGAGAACAGGGTCCTGCACGTCAACAGGGAGCTGATCCATCACGGCGCCGAGATTTCCCTGCTGCGTGACCTCTACCGCTGGCAGGACGGAGCTGTACCGCGCCGAATATGACATTCCGTCAACCGTCGATCGAGCTTCGGAAACCTACGTGGACTCCGTGACTGCAAGCTTCAGAGAAGCACGCACCACTGACAGTCGGCGGCCGTCGGCGTGATCACTCTGATGCGCAGTCGCCGTGCCGGGCATCGTCGTAAGTGGCAACACGGTCGAACTTGGCAAGCACCGTAAGAGACCTACGGTTTTCAGGCGGCCTTGGTCTCGCGCAGGATCTGCGTGACGCGGCGGATCATGGCGCCGGTCCTGCTCGGGAGGGCGGGCAGGTTGGTGGCATAGGCGGGGTGGCCTGGTGGGAGCCGTCGCGTGAACTCCTTCATGAAGCGGTCGACATCGCTGGGGAACATGCTCTCGGCGAGGAGGGATCGCCAGGCAGGGGAGGCGACCAGCGACATCATCGTGACGGCCGCTGGATAGGCCGCCGCGTAGAGCTGTGGCCCCCAGGACAGGTAGGGGCCGCGGGGCTTGGCGAGTCCCTGGTCAAGGGCGTCCGGGACGAGCGTGTAGTGATGCGCTGCGAACAGTTTCCAAAGGGCGCCGCCGGTCCGAAAGCACTCAGCGGTGACTCTCTCTCCATGACGTCGGACGAGGCGGTGGTGGCGACGCTGAGCCCAGAGGGTTCCCGGCATCTGCGCGAGGTCGACCTGTTCGCGCGTGACAGCGACGGCTTCGCCGATCCAGAGCCCGTGCTGGAGGCAGGCGTGGGTGTAGATGGGGATCCAGGTCATGACGTGCTGGCCTGGCGTTCGGGTGGCCGTGCAGCGTCGGCAGGCCCAGCGCCGTCGGAGGCGCATGGCCACGACCGGAGGCAGGGAGCGGCCCAGGGGGCTCATGCCGTGCTCGTGGCTCCAGCGCAGTTCCGGCAGCGCGTGCCAGAACGTCTCCCGGGGCAGGCCGGTGAGGATCGTCAGACGCCGCAGAAGCGCGGTGACGGAGTCGTCGTCGTGCGCCAGCCAGCGCGAGGGGGTGTGGAGACGCTCTGCGGGAACGCGGTTGGCGTGGGCCAGTCGCTGGCAGTACGAGTTCAGGGTCTCGTTCGGGAACGGGGGGAGTGGCCGGGGCAACGGCCGGAAGATCACAGGCCGAAAGGGTGTGCTCATCCAGCGGATCTCCGAGGAGTGGACTGGCCGGACTGAGTGGATTCACTGCTGTGGTCGATGCGGATCGTGGTCAGGACGGAGCGGGTGATGCGCTCGCTGCCATCCAGGATCGCGGTGACGGCTGCGGCGCGGATCAGGTGGGAGAGGCTTCCGATCATGCCGCCGCTGCGCTGGTGGAGATACTTCGACAGCGCACCAGGGTTCCGGGTTCGTGCTGGTGCAGCCGCAACGTGCCCTCCAGGCTGGCCACCAGCGACCGCCATTCGGCGTTGAGCGGGAAGGGGCCGGTGCGGATGAGCACGCAGCGGCCGGCGAGCTGGCTGCCGCGGATCCCGGCGAACAGCCCGGAGTGTTCGACGTTGATCCCGGCATATACGAACGTGGCGGGCAGGTGCTCGGTGAAGTACTTGAGATGGTCCGACAGCTCCTCGCCTGCGATCGTTGCGTGGTTCATCAGGTGGATTTCGTCGACCAGCACCAGGTCCGTCCGGGCCTCGATCAGCACTTGGCAGACCGCGCTGGTGACGTCGGTCGTGTTGTGCCGCGGCGTGATGAGCGGCAGACCGAGGAACCGGGCGAACTCCATCGCCAGCTTGCGGGGTGAGCCACGAGGAGGAGCGGTGATGTAGACGACCGGGATGCGGTCGCTGCCCGGATAGCGTTGCCGGACGCGCAGCTCATGGAGGCGAGCGAGCTGCTTGAGGGCGGTTGTCTTGCCGGTGGTCCACTCGCCGGAGACGATCAGTCCGCGACGAGCCCCGTGTTCGCGTTGGTTGAGCAGGGTCAGCAGTCGGCCCTGGTGGGCGATCTCCTTGACCGTGGAGGTCCGCACGACCTGGAGTTCGGAGTGGTAAGCGATGCGAGCCTCGTCGTAGGCATCCCTCTGCACCCCGTCCAGCGCCTGCCACCGGTCGTCGGGCAGCAGGTCGAACGTGGCGGGATCGGCGTCCACGAAATGCCGCCACCCGGATAACGTGGTGGACGGGTCGGTGCGTGGTTCCCCGGCGGGGTCCTCGTCGTCCGGCTCGGGCGGTTTCACCACCATCGTTCGGCTTCCTTCCGGGCGTCGAAGATCTCCAGCGGGATGACGTCGGCGAGTTCGTCGTCCGCGCCCTCATCGGTGTCGTCTTTGCCGGACTCGGGCGGGTCCGGGGGCGCCCAGGGCCGGTCGGGCGCACTGGTGGCGCGGGTGCGGGCGGCGACCTTGCGATCCCTGCGACTGCCCCGCTTTGGCTCCGCCGGCATGGCCGCGGACTCTTGTGGTCCGTCGCTGGCCCGATCCAGCAGCGCGAGGGCGGCCTGGGCAATCTCCTCCTCACTGACAGGATCGGCGCCCCTCCGGGCCAGAATGCGGCGGGCATGGTCCCAGGCCAGCTCGCCCATGGGCGTCGGGGGCGGTGCGAAGGTGCCGCCAAAGAGCAGTGATCCAGCTGCCTTGGCGGTGGTTGCGTACCCAGACGCGGGAGATGTCATAGGGGTCGTAGTGGACCTCCCAGCTCCGCCCGTCAGGGCCCATGCCGGAGGGCTGCCGACGGAACGGGTTCAACTCCGTGCTGTCGTAGGTGCGGTGGTTGATGCGGATCCCATAGGAGTTGATCGTCCGCCAGTGCCGGGGCAACAGCTCGATGTACTCATCGGGGCTGAGCGCGACCGGGACGTGCCCGGCGGCTGCGACCAGAGCGGCGTACTTCTCGTTCGGGCTCAAGGCCTTACCGGGCATCAGCGGATCGCGGAGCCCGTCGTGCGGCCGGTTCTGCCAGTGGACGATCCATTCCTGCAGCAGTTCTTGGAGCTGGTGGATCGTCCAGACCGCCTCGGCGGCTGGATGGGCGCCGCGGTGTTCGGTGCTGCGTCCCTTGTGGCCGGGAAGGTGCTGGATGAACATCGTGGCCACCGAGCCCAGCGTCTTCTCGATGTGCGGCTTGTCCGTCGGGGTATCGGGGTGGGCGGGCTGGAAGGAGATGCCCAGCGATTGGCAGGCTGAGCGGAACGTGTCGGAGATATAGGCCTTGCCCCGGTCGCAGACGATCATCTCCGGCGCGATCACGGGGACGGCTGCCGCCTGGGCCAGGCGTTCGTCCAGCGCAATGAGCGAGGTGTGCGGCAGCACCGAGCGGGACATCAGCAGGGCGTCCGCCCAGCCCGGACGCATCGGCTCCGGCGTCATCGCCCGGGCCAGCAGCAGGGCTGCGTCCACCGCCTTCGTCGACGGCCGCAGCACCGCCGCGGCCAGCGTGCGGGTCGCGATGTCGACGATGCCGGTCAGCTCGACGGTGTCCACCGTGCCGTCGTCGTGAACGACCAGCACGTCCAGCGGAGTCGAGTCGATCTCCATCACCTCGCCCGGCCGGGCCGCGGTGAGCTGGCCGAACATGCCGTCCGGCTGCTTGGCCAGCGAGCGGCGGGTGCGGGCCGAGCCCAGCGTGTGCCGCCCGGAGCTGACCGCACTCAGCAGCCGGTAGAACGTCGCGCGCGACGGCAGCGGCACCACTCCGGGGCCGTGTTCGGCCTCCAGGAGGCGTTCCATTCGGCGCCGCAGCACCTGCGCGGAGACCGTGGACCGGTCGGTCTGCTCGTCCACGATCTTCCGAAGGGCCTCGACCACCCGCCGGTCGGTGCGGCCCGTGCCGTCCGAGACGGTCCGCAGCCGCGGGTCGACCAGCCCGAGCACTCCCTCCCGCTCGAACCGGGCCCGCATGTCCTGTAGGACGGTCAGCGACACCGCCGTCCCCGCCGCCGCCAGCTCGGCTGCCTTCGCCAGTTCCCGCTGACGCAGGGACCAGACCGCCGGGTCGTACTCGGGTTTCACCGGGCCGTGCGGATCGTCCAGGGGCCGCCCGGTGAGCATCTCCACCAGGTGCCGCTGCCACCACTCGGCCCGCTCAACCGCCCTGGCTGGGAGTCCTTCCAGGGCTCCAGCCGGTGGGACGACCGTCCGCACCGAGGCCGGTGTGACCACCTCGAAGCCGGTGGAGGACAGCAGCTGGGCCAGCATCACCACACTCGCTGACTGGCCCTCGTCGACCAGCCGGACGGCAGTCCCCTCCAACGCGGCGACCGTATGCAGCCGTCCGTCGAAGCGGACCAGGTCACCCGCTCGCAGCAGCCGCGGACGCGACGGCATCCCCGCCTCCCTCCAGCACTTCACCGTGCCGGACCTGCGTGTCCGCCGACAGCAGCCCGCTATCCAAGTCCGTGGTCAGAACCCGGCGCCAGATCAGGTGGAACAACACCGGCAGCACCGCGATCTGATCACCTACCCTCCGAGCCCCGTCCAGTAGACCGGCGCCGTCAACGAATACCTCCACCAGGCGATCGGCGACGTCAGGGCGGTGTACCCGCGGATGCCGGTAGCCGGCCAGCCACCGCACGTTCGCCATCAGCACCGCATCCGGCGTCCCCACCCGGGCGAAGTCCCAGCCCACCGACCGGCAAGCCGCCGCAGTCACCGCGAACTTCACCGCGTCCTGCGGCTCGATCCGCTCATCAGGGCGCACGTCCACCACCAGGGCCGTGCCGTCGGCCAGGCGGACGAAGAAGTCCGGCGTGTGCCGCACCCGCTTCCCTCCCGGCTCCGCCCAGGACAGCCGGAACGGCTGTGAGGACATGCCTGTCACCAGCGGGTCGAAGTCGAGCAGCATCAGGCGATCACGCTCCAGCCACGACTCGTAGCCCACATGCCCGCCACACGTCGCCGACCAGTACCAGCCGCACCAGTTGCCCTGACCCCGAAACGCCGGAAACCGGCGCTCAGGCCGTACCGACTCGAACCGGACCGACCACAGACACCCCAGAGGCCCGCGCTCACGGACCCCGCCCGCGCTGACGTACTCCAGCTCGACGTCCTCCGCCGACACCTCACACGCATCCATCCGGGCCTCCGGAACGACGCCGACCAGCCACGGCGACCGTAGACACAGCCGCAGCGGCGTACCCGGAGAAGACCGAGACACCCCACTAAATGCCCGGAGATGACTGAGACGTCAGCTCAGATGCCCGGAGATCTCCGAGACTGCCCGGACATCACAGAGACAGGACACCAGCCATCCTGACTGCCGAGCGTGAGAGTGTCGACGCACTTTTGCAAGCGGGGTGCTTGCAATTGTTAGCGGGGGTGGGGCAAGGTGGACGTATGGCATCGCTCAACGTCGGCAACCTCGGGGAGTACCTGCGCGAGCAGCGCCGCAACGCGCGGCTCTCGCTCCGGCAGCTCGCCGACGCCGCCGGCGTGTCCAACCCGTACCTGAGCCAGATCGAGCGCGGGCTGCGCAAGCCGAGCGCGGAGGTGTTGCAGCAGGTCGCCAAGGCCCTGCGGATCTCCGCGGAGACGCTGTACGTCCGCGCCGGAATCCTCGACGCCGAGCGGGACCGCGACGAGGTGGAGACGCGCGCCGTCATCCTCGCCGACCCCACCCTCGACGAACGGCAGAAGCAGGTGCTGCTGCAGATCTACGAGTCCTTCCGCAAGGAGAACGGATTCCGGGGCGAAGGCGGCGCCACCGACGGCGGCGCAGGAGCCGGCCGCGGTGCGGTGGACGCGCGGGCGGGCGCCGACGGGAGCGACGGCCGCGAAGACCCGCACGACGACACCGCCGTGCAGGACACCCGCACGGACGACGGCAGTGACGCCGACCCGCAGCGGACGGCCGGTTGAGCCGGACCAGGGCACCGGCCGCCCCGCCGCGGACCACACAAACCCTCAGCCGAACGTGAATCCGGGAGGACCATCACCATGGCCATCACCGACGATCTGCGCAAGACCTTCAGCAACCCGACCCCGCTGTACTTCGCCGCCGGCACCGCGGACCTGGCCCTTCAGCAGGCCAAGAAGGTCCCCGGCCTGGTGGAGCAGCTGCGCAGCGAGGCCCCGGCCCGTATCGAGGCCGTGCGCAACACCGACCCGAAGGCCGTGCAGGAGCGGGCCGCCCTGCGGGCCAAGGAAGCGCAGGAAACCCTCCAGAGCAGGGCCAGGGACGCGCAGGTGAGCCTTCAGTCCAAGGTCAACGAGCTGTTCGGCACCCTCGACGGCGACCTGAAGAAGCTCGGCAGCACCCTCGACGCCGATCTGAAGAAGCTCGGCGAGTCCGCCCAGGACCTCGCCCTGCGCGGCGTCGGCGTCGCCGCCGAGTACGCCGTCAAGGCCCGCGAGACCTATGAGAAGGTCGCCGAGCACGGCGAGCAGGCGGTGCGGACCTGGCGCGGCGAGGCCGCCGAGGAGATCGAGGACCTGGCCGTCGCCGTCGAGCCGAAGACGCAGCGGGTGGCGGTCAAGGCCGAGCCGAAGCCCGCCGAGGCCCAGGCCGCGCCCGCGCCCGCGCCCGCTCCGGCGCCGGCGAGGAAGCCGGTGGCGAAGAAGGCCCCGGCCGACAAGGCGCCCGCGGAGCGGACCCCGGCCCCGAAGACGTCTCCGGCCCAGAAGGCGTCCCCGGCCCAGCGGGCCACCGCCCCGGTCGACAAGCCGTCCCCGGCCCAGAAGACCTCCCCGGCCCAGAAGCCGGCGGTCAAGAAGAGCACGCCGCCGGCCAAGTAAGGGGCTCTCTCGCGTACGGGCCGGGCACCCTTGGGGTGTCCGGCCCGTTGTACGGGTACGGTTGCCGCGTAGGAGTCGGGAAAGAACGGGCGGTGGGCGACATGCTGATGTTGGGCTTCGCGGGGTTCCTGGGGCTGCTGAAGATCGTCCTGATGGCCCTGGCCGCGTTCGGGCTGTTCGACGCGGCGTTCCGCCGTGAGGACGCCTTCCGCGCGGCCGACAAGCAGAACAAGGTGTTCTGGCTGATCATCCTCGCCATCGCGCTGGTGGTGAGCTATCTGTTCTCGATCCTGTCGTTCCTGCCGGTCATCGGCGTGATCGCGAGCATCGTCTACATCGTGGATGTGCGGCCCGCGCTCAAGCAGGTGTCGGGCGGCAGCGGCTGGGGCCGCCGCCGCGGCGGAAGCAGCAGCGACGGTCCGTACGGCCCGTACAACGGCGGCCGCTGACCGTCATCCGCCCGGGCGCTCCCGGCAACCGCGCCCGGCGGGCCTACCGGCTGACCCGCCCTCGCCATGACCGCCGCCCACCACGGTCCTGGGCGCCTGTACGGGTGTGCTGCCGCACGTCAGCGGCGACAGACGGCACCGACGCGGCGCCGCCCCGCCCTGGCACCGCCACGCCGGCCGCAAAGGGAACCGGCACATCGTCACGCCGGGCACGGACACCACGCAGGCCATGCGCCGCCCGGGGGCGTCGTCACGGCTGTGGGGTCCGGTCCAGCAGGAGTACCGCCACGTCGTCCGTCAGTTCTCCGCCGTTGAGGTCGCGGACCTCGTGGACCGCGGCCCGCAGCAGGTTCTCGCCGCGCAGGCCCTCGGCGAACTGGCGGCGGATCATGCTCACCATGCCGTCCTGCCCGAGGCGTTCCCCGCCCTCTCCGATCCGGCCCTCGATCAGACCGTCGGTGTAGAGCATCAGGCTCCACTCCGCACCCAGCTCCACCTGCATGCGCGGCCAGCGGGCGGCGGGGAGCAGGCCGAGCGCGGGGCCGTTGTTGTCGTACGGCAGCAGCCGGGCCGGGCAGTCCGGGCGGGCGAGCAGCGGGGAGGGGTGGCCGGCCAGGCACAGGCCCGCCCAGCGGCCGTCGGGGGAGATGTCCACCGTGCACAGCGTCGCGAAGATCTCCTCGTCCGAGCGCTCGTGCTCCAGCACCTGCTGGAGCGTGCCGAGCAGTTCGTCGCCGCACAGTCCGGCCAGCGTCAGCGCCCGCCACGCTATGCGCAGCTCCACGCCGAGCGCGGCCTCGTCGGGGCCGTGCCCGCTGACGTCGCCGATCATGGCGTGCACGGTGCCGTCCGGCGTGCGTACGGTGTCGTAGAAGTCACCGCCGAGCAGCGCGCGGGAGCGGCCGGGGCGGTAGCGGGCGGCGAAGCGCAGCGACGAGCCCTCCAGCAGGGGCGTCGGCAGCAGGCCGCGCTCCAGACGGCGGTTCTCCTGGGCGCGCAGCCGCCCCTCGGCGAGCCGCCGCTCGGCCGATTCGGAACGCTTGCGCTCCACCGCGTAGCGGATGGCCCGGCTCAGCAGCCGGCCGTCCAGTTCGTCCCGGAAGAGGTAGTCCTGGGCGCCCACGCGCACCGCCTCGGCGCCGCGCTCGGCGTCGTTGGACGCGGTCAGGGCGAGGACGGCGTGCCGGGGTGCGAGTTCCAGGACGTGCTTGAGCACGGCCAGCTCGTCGTCGTCGGCGCCGGAGCGGCCGGGCGCCGGGAGCGCGAGGTCCAGCAGGATGCAGTGGACGTCGTCGGTGAGCAGCCGTCCGGCCTCGGTGAGGTTGCGGGCGGTGCGGACGCGGATCGGCTTACCGGCCGAGTCCAGCAGTTCGGGCACGATCGGCGAACCGGCCGGATCGTCCTCGATCAGCAGCAGGGTCAGGGTGGCGCCGGCCGAGGCGCCGGCTTCCCTTCGGTCGGCCTCTTCCTTGAGGGGGCCGCCGACGGCCGACCCGGCCTGCGCCTGACCACTCTCCGCGGCCGGAATGGCTCTCTGCCGCGGTACGGGTACGGGCATGGTGTTGGGTTCCTTCCCTCCCCCCGAGGGCACGGCGGGGCGAGGGACCTCGACCCACCCGACGGGGACCATAGCGGTACTGGGCGCCGCAACGGAATGGTGTGAGCCGCGTCGCTCCGCCTCAGGCCACTGTCATATGCCGCGTTCCGTACCGCAGTTGGACACGGTGGCGCCACCGACGGAATGACGAAGCTCACGTCCCACCGCGGTTTGCCGAACCGAAGCACGTGCGCTGCGTCACATACCCCGCGGGCCCGGCGCCCGTCGCACCGGGCCCGCGCGCCCGACGCCTTCCGCGCCCCGCTTACGCGCCGGCGTCCCCTTGCTCCCGTTTACGCACCCGGGGCACCACGCAGGCCTACGCACCCGGTGTCCCCCGCGCCCGGCGCCTTCCGCGCCCCGCTCGCGCGCCCCGGGTCTTTGCCCTCTGCTCCCGCGATCGGCGCCCGCCGCGCCGACTTACGCGCCCGGGGGCCCCTCGCGCCCGGGCTCACGCGTCCGGCACCTTCCGCGCCGCGCTTGCGCGTCCATGGCCCCCCGCATGCGGCGCCCCCTGCACCCGCGGCATACGCGCCCGGCGTCCCTCGCGCCCCCGCTTACGTGCCCGGGGCATCCGCGTCCGGGCGTACCACGCCCAGGATTGGCATGGAGCCGGCGCCTGCGATCGTCACCGTTCGTCCGGGGCGGGGGGCGTGGACGATCGCGCCGTCGCCCACGTACATCCCGACGTGGCTGGCGTCGTCGAAGTAGATGATGAGGTCGCCGGGGCGCATGTCCGCGGCCTCGATGTGCCGGAGCTGCTTCCACTGCTCCTGCGAGGTGCGCGGGACGGGCCGCCCGGCCGCCGCCCATGCCTGGGACGTCAGGCCCGAGCAGTCGAACGTGTCCGGACCCTCCGCGCCCCACTCGTACGGCTTGCCGAGCTGGGCCGAGGCGAACGCGACGGCCTTCTTGCCCTGCGCGGACGCCTTGCCGGTGATCTCCTTGAGTATCCCGGTGTCGAGCCAGGCGGTCTGCGCCCGGTACGCGGCCTGCCGCTCCAGCTCGGCCAGCCGCTTCTTCTCCTGCTTCTCCAGCTGGGATTCCAGCTTCTCCGCGGCGGCGATCTGCCGCTTGATCTTCTTCTTGGCGGCGGCCTTCGCCTTGCGGCCCGCCTCCAGCTTCTCCCACTGGGCGGAGGCGTCCTTCGCGTACTGCTCCAAGTCATGCTGGGTACGGGTCATTTCGCCGATCAGACCCTTGGTGGCCCGCTGACCCTGGAGCACCCGTCCCGCGCCGTTCAGGAACTGCTGCGGGTCGTCGCTCAGCATCAGCCGGGCCTCCGGCGGCAGCCCCCCGGTGCGGTACTGGGCGCGCGCCGCGGCGCCCGCGCGGTCCTTCAAGTCGTCCAGTCTGCGCTGGCCTTGGACGATCTTCCGGGCCAGCTCGACGATCTCGGCGGACTGCTCCTTCGCCTTCTCCTCGGCCGCGTTGTAGGCGTCGGTGGCCACCGCCGCGTCGTGGTAGAGCCGGTCGAGCCTCTTGCGGACGGCCTCCAGGTCCCTGTTGGGCGGAAGGCTCGGGGAGTTCGACGGCGAGGCGGTGGTGGACGGCGTCGGCGAGGGGGTCGCGAGCGCAGTGCCGGGCGCCGCCAGCACGGTGATCGCGCAGACCACGGCCACTGCCGTCGTGGTCAGGCCGCGCTTGCCCGTTTCCATACCATGCACCCCAAACTGATTTACCGTCAGTAACTTGTGCGCAGGGGGGATCGTGCCATGTCGCGGCGTAAAGCGACAGAGGGGTACTTGGCGAGTCCTGCCCTCTTTCCCGCTCGATCACGACGATCTCCCGTCTTTGTGACGAACGACTCACGTAGATCGTTCCTCACCACGCATAGTGCCGCGCACCTTCGGTCGCACCGGGTCACGGCACGCGGAACAGGGGCAGCTTGGTGCGGCGTTGATGACTCTTCACCGGCCGACGGACGAGGACTATCAGTTGTTCATACCGGCCCCCGCCGCCACCTGGACCCTTGGCTCCGGAGGCGCCGCTAATCGCCCCGCCCGATCTCGGACGTCAACGCGCCCTACACCACGCCCCCTTGTTCAGGGCGCCGATGTGGCCCGGTGTGCTGATACCCGTATGGTCCCCAACCCCAGGTGCCCCCGCGCCCACTTGGCCCGTAGTGCCGTCCCCTACCCCCGGGGCGCCAACGCGCTCCACTCCACCGTCACTTCGCCCTGCCGCCAGCGTGGTGGTGAGTCCGTCACCGGCCAGTCGGTCGTCAGGTCCCGTATCGCTCGGGTCCAGCGCTGCCGGGCGCCGTAGGCGGCGTAGGGCGCGGCGGCGGCCCAGGCGCGGTCGAAGTCGCGCAGGAAGGCGTGCACCGGCTCGCCGGGCACATTGCGGTGGATGAGCGCCTTCGGGAGGCGTTCGGCGAGGTCGGACGGGCGCTCAAGGGAGCCGAGCCGGGTCGCGAAGGTGACCGTCCGCGGGCCGTCCGGGCCGAGCGCCACCCACACGTGCCGCCGTCCGATCTCGTCGCAGGTGCCCTCAACGAGCAGCCCGCCGCGGGAGCGCCCGTCGGCCGGGGCGAGCCGCGCGCACAGCCGCCTCCAGACGTCGGCCACTTCGGCCTCGTCGTACTGGCGCAGCACGTTGGCGGCCCGGATGAGGTGCGGGCGCCGGGGCACGGGGACCTCGAAGCCGCCGTGCCGGAAGCGCAGCCCGGCGCGCTCGTACGGCTTGGCCGCCGCGACCCGGGCCGGTTCGATCTCGACGCCGACCACCTGTGTGCGGGGCGCGACGGCGCGCAGCCGGCCGAGCAGTTCGACGGCGGTCCAGGGCGCGGCCCCGTAACCGAGGTCGACGGCCACCGGGTCTGCGGCGCGCCGCAGTTCGGCGCCGTGCGTGGCGGCGATCCAACGGTCCATGCGGCGCAGGCGGTTCGGATTGGTCGTCCCGCGTGTCACCGTGCCCACGACGGGGGCGCCCCCGTTCGAGCGAAGCCGAGGGCGGGGGGCGGCGGCGCGGGCTGTCATGCGTACGAGAGTAAGCGCGCCCGCGGATACCCACGCATTCCCGTATCGAACGGTTCAGCGATCACGGGTAATGGTTGGGTAAAGCCTGCGATCGGGAAGACGATCGGGAAATGGAGGTGCCCCCTCCGCTGTTGCACCACCTTGAAGGGCGTACCACGTCCTGCGAACGGCATGCCAGCGACGAGGAGGAACGCCACGTGAGCCAGTACGTCAGCAGGCTCGGGCGTCGCTCACCGGCCACGCCCCCGCGGCTGCGACTGCACCGCAGACCCCGCCGCGTGGCCATGCTCTCCGTGCACACCTCACCGCTCCACCAGCCCGGCACCGGCGACGCCGGCGGCATGAACGTCTACATCGTGGAGCTGGCGCAGCGCCTCGCCGCGATCAACATCGAGGTGGAGATCTTCACCCGGGCCACCGCGGGCGGCCTCGCGCCGACGGTGCAGCTCGCCCCCGGCGTGCTCGTCCGGCACGTCGACGCGGGCCCCTACGAGGGCCTGGCGAAGGAAGACCTCCCGGCCCAGCTGTGCGCCTTCACCCACGGCGTGATGCAGGCGTGGGCCGGCCACCGCCCCGGCCACTACGACCTGGTCCACTCCCACTACTGGCTCTCCGGCCACGTCGGCTGGCTCGCCGCCCAGCGCTGGGGCGTGCCCCTGGTGCACGCCATGCACACCATGGCCAAGGTCAAGAACGCCAGTCTGGCCGAGGGCGACACCCCGGAGCCCGCCGCCCGGGTCATCGGCGAGATGCAGATCGTCACCGCCGCCGACCGGCTGATCGCCAACACGGCCGAGGAGGCGGGCGAACTCGCGCGGCACTACGCCGCCGACCCGGCGAGGGTCGCCGTGGTCCACCCGGGCGTGAACCTGGAGCGCTTCCTGCCGGCCGACGGCCGCGCCGCCGCCCGCGCCCGCCTCGGCCTGCCGCAGGACGCCCTGGTGCCGCTGTTCGCGGGCCGCATACAGCCCCTGAAGGCCCCCGACGTGCTGCTGCGCGCCGTGGCCGTCCTCCTCGACGAGTGCCCCCGGCTGCGGTCGCGGATCGTCGTGCCGGTGGTCGGCGGGCCCAGCGGCAGCGGCCTCGCCAAGCCCGAGGGGCTGCAGAAACTCGCCGCCCGGCTCGGCATCGCCGATGTCGTGCGGTTCCATCCGCCCGTCGGCCAGGAACGGCTTGCCGACTGGTTCCGGGCCGCCTCGGTGCTGGTGGTGCCGTCGTACAGCGAGTCCTTCGGGCTGGTCGCGATAGAGGCGCAGGCGGCCGGCACGCCCGTGCTCGCGGCCTCGGTCGGCGGGCTCCCGGTGGCGGTGCGCGACGGCGAGACCGGCTTCCTGGTGCGGGGCCACGACCCGGCCGACTACGCGCGCGTGCTGCGCCGCTTCGCCGAGGACCCGGCGCTGTCCGCCCGCATGGGCGCCGCCGCGGCCCGGCACGCGCAGTCCTTCGGCTGGGACACCGCGGCCGCCGCCACCGCCGACGTCTACACGGCCGCGACCCAGGCGTACCGCCGTCGCGTACGCTCGCCCCATGGGTGAGGCTTCACAGCAGCGGGCGGCGCAGGTCATCGAGGGCGCCCTGAAGGACGCCGAACTGGAGTGGGAGAGCCCCGAGTCCGGCACCTACGTGGTCAAGCTCCCCGGCACCCGCAAGCTGTCGACGACGGTCTCCCTCATCGTCGGCCGCCACTCCCTGTCGCTCAACGCGTTCGTGATCCGCCACCCCGACGAGAATGAGGCGGCCGTCCACCGCTGGCTCCTGGAGCGCAACCTCAGGCTGTACGGCGTGAGTTACGCCGTCGACCCGCTCGGCGACATCTACGTCACCGCCCGGCTGCCGCTGTCCTGCGTCACCGCCGAGGAGACCGACCGCCTGCTCGGCCAGGTCCTGGAGGCCGCGGACGGCAGCTTCAACACGCTCCTGGAACTCGGCTTCGCCTCGGCGATCCGCAAGGAGTACGCCTGGCGGGTGTCCCGGGGCGAGTCGACCCGGAACCTGGACGCGTTCGCCCACCTGACGCAACGCCCGACCGACTGACCGCAGGACTCCGTTTCGCTGCCGCAGGTCGGCGTACGATTTCCCGTCCGCAGGTCGGCGTACGCCCGCGCGGCCCGTACGGCGTTCAGCGCGCGCCGAGCCGGTAGCGGCCCGGGGTGACGCCCACCAGCCGCTTGAAGTGCCGGGTCAGATGGGCCTGGTCGTAGAACCCGGTCACCGAGGCCACCTCGCCCGCCGCCCGCCCGTCGAGCAGCAGGCGGCGTGCGCGCTCGACCCGGCGTGACATCAGGTACTGGTGCGGCGCGATCCCGTAGGCGGAGCTGAACGCCCGTACCAGGTGCGCCGGATGGGCGTACAGCAGCCGTGCCGCCTCCTCAAGACCGATGCCGTGCGCGATCCGCTCGTCCAGCAGCTCCCGCAGGGAACGGGCCAGCGCGGGATCCCGGCGGACCTGCGCCGCCCCGACCCGGGGCCGCAGATGGGCCCGCAGCCGCTCCTCGACGAGCGTCAGCCGGCTCTCCGCCTCCAACTCGTCGCCCGGCCGCGCGAGCGCGCCGTGCACCTGCCCGACGCGCCGGCGCAGCAGCGGATCGCGCAGGTCGGGGCCGTCGACCGCGGGGCCGATCAGATCGTCGCCGAGCCGCGAGGCGTCGAGGTAGAGGACGCGCTTGCGGAAGCCGTGCGGGGTGGCGGGGGAGCCGTTGTGCGGGACGTGCGGCGGCAGCAGCGAGACCGTGTCGTGCGGGGTGCCGTGCTCATGCCGGTCCAGGTCGTAGCGGACGGCGCCGTCGTCGACGATCAGCAGCGTCCACGCCTGGTGGACGTGCATCGGGTACGCGTACTCGGTGAAACGCGCATGGAAGACCTCCACGACACCCGGGACCCGCGGGCGCCAGGCGGAGACTTCCGGACGCACGGCCATGCAAAGAACGTACAAGACGCCGTCCCGGGCCGCCGGGCAGTCTCACTGCATGAGCACGCAGAGCCCGGAACCCGTCCGCTTCGACACCAAGATCGCCGTACTGCTCCGCGCCGACCTGGAGCCCTGGCAGCGCCTGAACGTCACCGCGTTCCTGGTCAGCGGCCTCGGCGCGCAGGCGCCCGAGGTGATCGGGGAGCCCTACGAGGACGCGGACGGCGTGCGCTACCTGCCCATGTTCCGCCAGCCGGTCCTGGTCTTCGAGGGCACCAAGGAGACGCTGACCACCGCCCACGGCCGGGCCCTGACCCGCGCGCTGCCCCGGGCCGTGTTCACCTCGGACCTGTTCGGCACGGGCAACGACCGGGACAACCGCGCGGCCGTCCGGGCGGTGCCCACGGCGGAACTGGACCTCGTGGGACTCTCGGTGTACGGGCCGCGCAACGCGGTCGACAAGGTGCTCAAGGGTGCCCGCATGCATCCGTGAAGGTGCTGAAGGGTGCTGAGGGGGCGTGCGCCCGTGAAGGGCTGAAGGGGCGGGCAGGCACCCGTGGCGCACGCCGGCCCGGTTTCCGGATCAGGCCGCGCGGACCTCGGACTCGCTGCCGTTGGGCGCGGGGGAGGGCGGCGCGGTCTGCTCGGTGGGCAGCCGCCGCATCAGCAGCCCGTACCCGAGTGCCGCGGCCGTACCGACGAGGGCGCACATCCCCCACAGCCACTCCGCGCCGAAGCGGTCGATGACCAGGCCGGACATCAGAGGCGCGACCAGCCCCGCGACGGACCACGACAGCGTGTACATGCCCTGGTAGCGGCCGCGTCCGTGCACCGGCGACAGGCGTACCACCAGACCCGTCTGGGTGGGCGCGTTCACGATCTCGGCCAGCGTCCACACGCACACGGTGAGCGCGAACACACCGACCGACCCGGCGAACGCGGTGAGCCCGAAGCCGTACCCGGCGATCAGCGAGGAGATCACGAGCAGCCGCCGCGGGTCCCGGTGCTCGATGAAGCGGGTCACGGGGATCTGCAGGGCGACGATCAGCACACCGTTGACGGCGATCGCCATGCCGTAGTCGGCGGGCGAGAACCCGGCCGAGCCCATTGCCACCGGCAGTCCGACCGCGCCCTGCTGGAAGACCACCGCGACCAGGAAGGACAGCCCGACGACGGCCATGAACCGCCCGTCGCGCAGCACGGTCCGCAGACTCACCTCGTCCTTGCGGCCACGGCCGCCCTGCTCGCCGGCCGTCTCGCCGGCCTTCTCGTCGGCACGGACCGGCCGCGACTCGGGCAGCTTCACGAACACGACGACCGCGCAGACGGCCGTCATCGCCGCCTCGATCAGGAAGCCGGCCAGATAACTGACCTCGGCGATGAAGCCCGCACCCATGGAGGAGACGGCGAAGCCCAGGTTGATGGCCCAGTAGTTCAGGGAGAACGCCCGGACCCGGTCCTCGGGCCGGACGATGTCCGCCATCATCGCCTGCACGGCGGGCCGCGAGGCGTTGGAGGCCATGCCGACGAGGAAGGCGACGGCGGCGATCGCGACGGGGTCGCGCATGAACCCGAGCAGCGCCACCGAGGCGGCGGTGGCCGACTGCGCGATGAGCAGCGTCGGCCGCCGCCCCAGCCGGTCGGCCATCACGCCGCCGCCGAGCGAGGAGACCACCCCGCCCAGCCCGTGCAGCGAGGCGACGAGACCCGCGTACGACGCGCTGTACCCCTCGTGCACGGTCAGGTAGAGCGCCATGTACGTGGCGACGAAGCCGCCGAGCCGGTTGACGAGGGTGCTGGTCCACAGCCACCAGAACTCCCGGGGCAGCCCGGACACGGTCTGCCGGGCGGCGCGTCTGAGTGCGGCGACGGACATGGACGGACCCCCGGATGTAAGCGGCTCAGGTATTGATCGCAACTTACGAGAGCGCCGCCGGTGAGGGCCACCCAATTAACAGATGCCGTCAACCGTCCGGCTTCCGGGCGCGTCCGCAGGGGGCCGAATGCGTGGATTACGCTCTGAGGCATGGCCGACGCACCGTACAAGCTGATCCTGCTCCGCCACGGCGAGAGCGAGTGGAACGCGAAGAACCTGTTCACCGGCTGGGTGGACGTCAACCTCAACGAGAAGGGCGAGAAGGAGGCGATCCGCGGCGGTGAGCTGCTCAAGGACGCCGGCCTGCTGCCCGACGTGGTCCACACGTCCCTCCAGAAGCGCGCGATCCGCACCGCGCAGCTCGCGCTGGAGGCCGCCGACCGCCACTGGATCCCGGTCCACCGCTCCTGGCGCCTGAACGAGCGCCACTACGGTGCGCTCCAGGGCAAGGACAAGGCGCAGACGCTCGCGGAGTTCGGCGAGGAGCAGTTCATGCTGTGGCGCCGCTCCTACGACACCCCGCCGCCCCCGCTGGCGGACGGCGCGGAGTTCTCCCAGTCGGACGACCCGCGCTACGCGTCCATCCCGCCGGAGCTGCGCCCGAAGACGGAGTGCCTGAAGGACGTCGTCGTCCGCATGCTCCCCTACTGGTACGACGGCATCGTCCCGGACCTGCTCGCCGGCCGCACGGTCCTGGTCGCCGCCCACGGCAACAGCCTGCGCGCCCTGGTCAAGCACCTGGACGGCATCTCCGACGCCGACATCGCGGGCCTGAACATCCCCACGGGCATCCCCCTGTCCTACGACCTCGACGATAACTTCAAGCCCCTCACCCCCGGCGGCACCTACCTCGACCCAGCCGCAGCGGCAGCAGCCATCGAGGCAGTGAAGAACCAGGGCAAGAAGAAGTAACGCGACACCGGTAAGCCCCCCACCTGCGAATTCCCTGCGGGTGGGGGGCTTTTAGGTGGCCTCGGGCCGTCTCTGGGCCGCCAGCTGCTGATCGGGCCGTCAGGTACGTCGGCGCCAGCGCCGCCCGCGCGCGGCCCGGCCCCCGGCCGGGCCTGCGCTCCTGTCTCCGCCCCGCTCCAGCCCGGCCGGCGCCCGTGCCGCGCTCAAAGCATGCAGCCGCCCGATGCCAGAGAAGTGGTATGTCGTGTCTGGGGCGGTCGGCTCCACGGCTTTAGGCAGCCACTTTGGCGCGAGCCTCGAAGATCATGGCCCCAACGTCGTGCTTTAACGGGCAGATCCACAGCCTGCCCGACACGCCGGAAGCTTACGGGGCCATGATCACTCGCCCCAAAGCAGCTCCGTAAGTTATTCGGTGGCCCGGGAGGGCCGGATGTGGCTTCAAAGCAGCTTGCCGACCGTGGCTTGGCTGGAGTGGCCGTCCGGTCCTTCGGGGCGCCCTGGTCGCTGATTGAAATATGCGGAACGGGTCGCTGTTTACGGAGCTGACGACGGGGTGTCCTACGGGCCGACGGAAGAAACTCGGCTGCGGGAGGGACGCGTGAGCAAACAGCGGGCCCGGATATGGGTCGGTATCGACACAGGCAAGGGCCATCACTGGGCCGCGGTGGTCGACGAGACCGGTGCGACTCTGTGGTCGAAGAAGATCGAAAATGACGAGTCGGCGATCCTGACCGCACTCGGCGAGATTCTGGACCTGGCCGACGAGGTGCACTGGGCGGTGGACATCTCCAGCAGGTCCTCCGCGCTGTTACTGGCGCTGCTGGCAGCCCACGGGCAG
Organism: Streptomyces sp. NPDC102462; assembly: GCF_044765425.1. Taxonomy (NCBI): domain Bacteria; kingdom Bacillati; phylum Actinomycetota; class Actinomycetes; order Kitasatosporales; family Streptomycetaceae; genus Streptomyces; species Streptomyces sp. NPDC102462. The sequence continues at coordinate 86,751 of NZ_JBIWKB010000039.1, forward strand.
CGGGCCGTCTACGTGCCCGGGCGGACGGTCAACCGCGTGGCCGGCGCCTATCGGGGCGAGGCCAAAACGGATGCCCGCGACGCCTACGTCATCGCCGAAACCGCCCGCCACCGCCGGGACTTCACCACCCTCGACGTGCCCGCACAGCTGGCCGCCGACCTCGCGCTCCTGACCGCTCACCGAACCGACCTGGTCACCGACCGGGTTCGGACGGTCAACCGGCTCCGTGACGTGCTCACGGGCATGTTCCCCGCCCTGGAGCGAGCCTTTGACTACTCGGCCCGCAAGGGCGCACTGGTGCTGTTGACCAGCTACCAGACCCCAGCTGCCCTCCGCCGACGCGGCCTGGCCCGCCTGACCTCTTGGCTGGTCAATCGAGGTGTCCGCGACGCAGACAGCGTGGCCGCGACGGCCGTGGAAGCCGCCCAGGCCCAGCAGACCGCACTGCCCGGCGAGGACGCCGCTGCACAGATCGTCGCCGACCTGGCTACGCAGATCCTGGCCCTGGACGACCGGCTCAAGCGCATCGACCGGCAGATCCGCGACGCCTTCCGCACCCACCCACAGGCCGAGATCATCGAGTCGCTACCCGGCATGGGACCCATCCTCGGAGCCGAGTTCGTCGTCGCCGCGGGCGACGTGACCGCCTACGCCGACGCCGGCCACCTTGCCTCAGCCGCCGGACTGGTCCCTGTCCCACGCGATTCCGGACACCGCACCGGCAACCTGCACCGCCCCAAGCGCTACAGCCGCCGCCTGCGCAGAGTCTTCTACCTCTCCGCGCAGACCAGCATCATCCGCGACGGCCCCAACCGGGAGTACTACCTCAAGAAACGCGGTGAGGGCTGCAAACACGTCCAGGCCGTCATCGCCCTCGCACGACGCCGCACCAGTGTGTTGTGGGCACTCCTACGCGACGACCGGGCAAGACGGCTTGACTCAACGCGAGGCCAAAAAGCCCGCAGCGTGGCTGAGGCCGGCGGGGCTGCAGCGAGACATACGCGCACCTGATCGGTCGGCGTGCCCGCCCTCGTGGCTGACGTTCGTCGGCTGAGGATTTTGAGTCCTGTCCAGTGGAAGTCCTACATTGAAGGGTCGCACTCATACCAGGGCGAGGTAATGGGTAAGGTGCAACTCCAAGAAAAATTCAAGGCTAAGATGGATGCTGCGCTTCGTGATAAGTCCGTTTTGGAGAGCCAAGACTGGTCAGGGGTTTCAAGCCATAATTGACGTGATCATTACGGCTTTCGATTAGGTGCCATCTCAGGGGTAGACATCGAGGTAGGCGGCCACGCGCTGTAGAGGCGTCCTGGGCCGCTGGACGACACCGGCACGGCGCCGGCGGCGAGATTCGAATGCGCGTTACTCAGGTTGAACTCGTGGAGTCCGGTGGCCCGTGACGCTTCTTGATCGTTGCGGTATGACGTCGTCATGCGGTACGCGCATGGGGGCGGCCT
>NZ_JBIWKB010000040.1:0-50968 GCF_044765425.1 Streptomyces sp. NPDC102462
CTAAGCCTTACAGCGCCGATGGTACTGCAGGGGGGACCCTGTGGGAGAGTAGGACACCGCCGAACTAATTTTGGGAAAACCCCCGTGCCTTTTGGCACGGGGGTTTTCTGCGTTTAGGGTCGGGGCATGCGCTATGACGTGGTCATCTTCGACAACGACGGTGTGCTCGTGGACAGCGAGCCCATCTCCAACCGGCTGCTGGCCGCCTATCTCACCGAACTGGGTCATCCGACCTCCTACGAGGACTCCCTGCGGGACTACATGGGGGCCGCCATGCACCGTGTGCACGATCTGGTGGCGGAGCGGACCGGGCAGCGGTTGCCCGCGGACTTCGACGATGTCTTCCACGCGCGCGTGTTCGCCGCGTTCGAGCGGGAGCTGAAGCCGGTCAGCGGGGTCGTCGGCGTACTGGAGAAGCTCGCCGCTGACGGGGTGCCGTACTGCGTGGCGTCTTCCGGGAGCCATGAGCGGATCCGGGTGGGGCATCGGACGACCGGGCTCGACCAGTGGTTCGAGGACTCCAGGATCTTCAGCTCGCAGGACGTGGGGCGCGGAAAGCCGGCGCCCGACCTGTTCCTGTACGCGGCCGAGCGTATGGGGGTCGCCCCGCAGCGGTGTGTCGTCGTGGAGGACAGCCCGCTGGGCGTGCGGGCGGCTGTCGCGGCCGGGATGGACGTGTACGGGTTCACCGCCATGACCCCACCGGAGAAGCTGACCGGTGCCGGGCAACTCTTCTCCGACATGCGGGAGTTGGCCGACCTGCTGATATGAACCCGGGTAGCCGCCCCGGCTGAAGATGAGGGAAATTCACCTTTGGCTGGATCTACCCACGGGTATCCCGGAGCCCTACGCTCGCGGCCATGACAGATGTGCTGCGGCGCGGCAGGGCCTCGTTGGCGTTCGGCTTCTTCGCCCAGGGCGCCGCCTTCGCCCTCCTCGTCACGCGCATTCCGGCCATCCAGGACCGGTACGGCGTCTCCGACGCGTTGCTGCCCGTCTTCCTGGCCGCCGTACCGGTCCTCGCCGGGGTCGGCAGCGTGACCACCGAGCACCTGGTGAAGCGGATACGGCCCAGCCGAGTGCTGCGCTGGTCCCAGCCCGTGGTGCTGCTGGCGCTGCTCGCCGTGGGCGCCGGCGGTCAGCTGGCCTGGCTCGCGCTGGCGCTGGCGACGTTCGGGCTGGCCGTCGGCGCGCTGGACGCCTCGATGAACATGCTCGGGGTGAGCCTGCAACGGGCGTACGGGCGCAGCATCATGCTCAGCTTCCATGCCGTGTTCAGCCTGGGCGGGATCGTGGGCGCCTCGCTGGCCTGGGCGGGAGCGCACTGGCAGCTGGCGCTGTGGGTGTCGTACCTGCCGGTGGTGGCCGTGCTGCTGCCGGCGGTCCTGGTGGGCAGCCGGTGGTACCTGGACGGCGATCCGGCGCCCGCGGCGGACGGGACCGGTGCCGCCGGCCCGGAGGAGGGGCAGGGCGGAGCGGGAGGCGGGAGCGTGGTCTTCCGCGTGCTGCTTCCGCTGTGTCTGGTGATGACCTTCGCGTACATCGGGGACTCGACCGTGTCCAACTGGAGCGCGAAGTACCTGAAGGACGTGCTCGGGAGTTCGGAGCAGCTGGCGACGGTTCCGTACAACGTGTACATGGTGACGACACTCGTGGGCCGGTCCGTGGGGGACTTCGGGGTGCGGCGGTTCGGGGCGGCGGCGGTCGTACGGCTGGGGTCGCTGGTGGCGGCGGCCGGGTTCGCGGTGGTGTCGGCGGCGCCGGGCGCATGGGTCGGGATGCTCGGATTCACCCTGCTGGGGCTGGGTCTGTGCGTGCTGGTGCCGCAGACGTTCGCGGCGGCGGGACGGCTGTTCCCGGGGGCTTCGGACGCGGCGATCGCCCGGCTCAACATCTTCAACTACGTGGGTTTTCTGATCGGTTCGCCGTTGGTGGGGGTGCTCGGCGATGCCTGGGGCTACCGCTGGGCGATGCTTGTGCCGATGGTGTTGGTGCTGGTGACGTCGGTGTACGCCGGGTCGTTCGAGGCTCGGCCGGACCGATACGGTGGCCGGCATGAGCGGCCGCGCACAGCTGATGTGGGACGAGGCAGTAACGGGCTATGACTTCGGCCCGGACCATCCGATGGACCCAGTCCGGCTGGAGCTGACCCGCAGACTGGTGGGCGCCTTCGGGCTCGACCGTGTGGTGCAGGTCGTCGCGGCGAAAGCGGCGGGGGAGTCCACGCTGCGGCTGGTCCACCGGGAGGACTACATCGAGGCGGTGAAGGCGGCCTCGGCGGACCCCGGTTCGGCGGACGGTACCTACGGACTGGGGACGGTGGACGATCCCGCGTTCGCCGGGATGCACGAGGTGTCCGCGCTGATCGCCGGGCAGTCGGTGGCGGCCGCGGAGGCGGTGTGGCACGGGGACGCGGCGCACGCGGTGAACTTCGCGGGCGGACTGCACCACGCGATGCCCGGGGCCGCGTCGGGGTTCTGCATCTACAACGACGCCGCGCTGGCGATCGCGCGGCTGCTGGAGCTGGGGGCCGAGCGGATCGCGTACGTGGACGTGGACGTGCACCACGGGGACGGGGTGCAGGCGGCGTTCTGGGAGGATCCGCGGGTGCTGACGATCTCGCTGCACGAACACCCGCGGACGCTGTTCCCGCAGACCGGGTGGCCGGAGGAGACCGGGGCGGAGTCGGCGGCGGGGTCCGCGGTGAACCTGGCGCTGCCGGCCGGTACCGGGGACGAGGGGTGGCTGCGGGCGTTCCACGCCGTGGTGCCTGAGCTGGTGGCCGACTTCCGGCCCGAGGTGCTGGTGACGCAGCACGGGGCCGACACGCACTTCGAGGATCCGCTGGCCCATCTGGCGGTCTCACTGGACGCGCAGCGGGCCGTGCAGGTGGCATGCCATGACCTGGCGCACGAGTACGCGGGCGGTCGGTGGGTGGCGCTCGGTGGGGGCGGGTACGAGGTGGTGGACGTCGTGCCGCGCTCCTGGACGCACCTGGTGGGGATCGCGGCGGGGCGTCCCGTGGCGCCCGAGACCGCGATCCCCGAGGGGTGGCGGCGGGATGTCTACGCCCGTACGCGGCAGTTGGGGCCGATGCGGATGACCGACGGGCGCTGGCCCGTGTCGTGGGCCGACTGGGAGTCCGGGTACGACCCGGCCGACCGACTGGACCAGGCGGTACGGGCGACCCGGCGGGCGGTGTTCCCCCTGCGGGGGTTGTTGGCGTAGGCGTAATCGCTCCGCTTGGGGGGCCGTGACGGGGTGTTGTTTGGCTGCGGCGCCGTTGTGGCTGGTCGCGCAGTTCCCCGCGCCCCTTCGGGGCGCGGGGGTTGGGCCATGGGTGGGGTTGTTGGGGGTTTTGGGGGTGGTGAGGGGGTGGGGGCGTCAGGATCGGGGGTGTGTTGAGTGTTGGGGCGCTTCGTGCGCATCTGCTGGCCGCCCGGATCGCCGGGCCGGTGGCCACCTCGCGGGAGGAGAGCCTGCGGAGCTATCGGCTCTTCGCGGCTCGGGATCCCCGTGTGCTGATCGGGATCGATCCCGAACTGGCCTGGGGGCAGCCCGAGTTGATCGAGCTGATGGCGAGGAGATGTGGGGTTTCGGCTGATCCCCGGCACACGTCCGGCCATGATGTGATTGACCCGGAGCTGACCCTGGCCGCGTTGGACGCCTTCGCGGAGCGCATCGCGGTCGCGGCCCGGCGCGGCGCCAAGGTGCTGTTCGGCACCGGGCACCCGCACTGTCTGCTCGGGTTCTACGCAGCCTTGGCGGACGCCCTGTCGGCGGCGGGATGTGACGTCCTCACCCCCGCGCAGGGTCGCCGTGTCGACATAACGACCCGGTTCGGACTACGTACCCACAACCTTGATTACGTACGGGGAGTCGCGCTGGTCCGGCCGGCCGGTGCCGAACGCCCCGGTGGTGAGCCCGGCGCGCACACTCACTCCCCGCTGCCGGTTCGGACCGCGCTGGCCGCCGCGGCGGAGGCCGGCGGGCCGCTGCCCGAGCTGGTGATCGGGGACCACGGCTGGGTCTGCGGAGCAGGTCAACTGGGGTTCGAGGCGATGGGTCTTGCGGACACCGACGACCCGGCGCCGTTCGTGGGGGAGGCCGAGGGGCGGGTGTCCGTGGTCGTTCCGCTTGATGACGCGGTGCGGTCTGCTTACTACGGTCCGCTTACCCGCTACGTACTCAATCGAGCGTGTCTGTCACAGTAGGCCGCCGATGGGTGCACCTCTTCCCCACTCGCATCACCCGCATCTAGTCTGGGGAGTGAGCACGCAGCGACGAAGAGTCACCGGAAGGGGAAGCCGGTGGCCGTCGAGTGCGGAAGGTTCAGGTGTGTCATGGCTGCTGGCGAGAGGCCTCTGAACGAGGTCGTATTCCTTACCGTGGCGGAGGTCGCCGCGGTGATGCGCGTGTCGAAGATGACCGTGTACCGGTTGGTGCACAGCGGTCATCTGCCCGCGATCCGGGTCGGACGGTCGTTCCGTGTCCCGGAGCAAGCGGTCCACGAGTACCTCCGCGAGAGCTATGTGGGGGTCGAAACGGCCTGACGGCGGCTCCGGGTGACCGCCCGGAGCACCTCGATTACGACCTCAGCCCTCGGGCGGGTAGGCTAGCCCCTCGTAGGTCGTATGGGCCCATGGCGCCCAGCACCGAGTGATGAGAAGTGAGCGAGGGTAGTCGTGGGCTCTGTTATCAAGAAGCGGCGCAAGCGGATGGCGAAGAAGAAGCACCGCAAGCTGCTCAAGCGCACGCGCGTTCAGCGTCGTAACAAGAAGTAAGGTTCGGCGCGAACCGCGAGAGCTGCGTCTGTGGCCCCCCACCGGGAGCGGTGGGGGGCCACAGGCATATTCCGACTGGGGAATTTCCGCCGCCTCCGGCATCGGGTGGTCATCACAGCGCAACGTCGACCCGCTAAGTTGACTCGAACACGGGGACATACGGAAGAAAGGCGCTGATCTTGGGGAAGGTCGTGCTCGTGACCGGCGTGGCCCGGCAACTGGGCGGCCGTTTCGTCCGGCGGATCCAGCGTGACCCCCAGGTGGACCGGGTCGTCGCCGTGGACGCGGTGCCGCCCGAGCACCACCTCGGCGGGGCCGACTTCATCCAGGCCGACATCCGGCAGCCCACCATCGCCCGCGTCCTCGCCGAGACCGCCGCCGACACGGTCGTACACCTGGATGTGACGGGCATGGCGCTGGGCAGCGGCAGCCGGGCCACGGTCAAGGAGACCAATGTCATCGGCACCATGCAGCTGCTCGGGGCCTGTCAGAAGTCGCCGGCCGTGCGGCGCCTGGTCGTCAAGTCGAGCACCAATGTGTACGGGTCGGCCTCCCGCGACCCGGCCGTGTTCACCGAGACCACCCAGCCCAAGTCGCTGCCCAGCGGGGGCTTCGCCAAGGACACGGTGGAGGTCGAGGGGTATGTGCGCGGCTTCGCGCGGCGGCGGCCCGACGTGGCCGTGTGCGTCCTGAGGTTCGCCAACATCCTGGGGCCCACCGCCGACACGCCCCTGGCCGCCTACTTCTCGCTGCCCGTCCTGCCGACCGTGTTCGGCTACGACCCGCGGCTGCAGTTCGTGCACGAGGACGACGTGATCGACGTGCTGCGGATCGCCGCGCACGAACCTGCCCGAGCCACGCTCAACAGCGGCACCTTCAACATCGCCGGCGACGGTGTCCTGCTGCTCTCGCAGTGCTCCAGGCGCCTCGGGCGGCCCACGGTGCCGCTGCTGCTGCCCGCGGTCACCTGGACCGGCTCGTTGGTGCGTACCCTGGGCATGACGGACTTTTCACCCGAGCAGATTCGGTTGCTCACCCACGGCCGGGTCGTGTCGACGGAGCAGATGCGCGAGACCCTCGGCTTCCGGCCGAAGTACACGACGGCGGAGACCTTCGCGGACTTCGCGCGCAGCCGCGGCCCCGGGCTGCTGCCGCCGGAGGCCCTGGCCGGGGCCGTCGACCGGATCGCCGCGCTGTCCCTGCGGGGCGGCGGCCACCCCCAGACGCAGAGCGCCGATTGAGGAGCGCAGCAACGATGGCGGACGCCAAGGTCATTCCGTTCGACGACGACCGGTCCCGCGGATCCGCCGTGGCCCGGTCCGCACGGCGCCGGAGCGCGGCCGGCCGGCGCTCGGGCGAGAGCCCGGTGGTGCGCGAGGTACAGCCCCTGCCGGGACGGGTCCCGGCGCAGGATGATGTTCCCGTGATCGCAGAGGAACAGCCGCCGCAGTCGCGGGACCGCGGCCTGGAGCAGCGGGTGGCGAGCGGCCTGGCCTTTCTGCGCCGGCGGCTGACCGGGGACTACGAGGTCGACGACTTCGGCTACGACGAGGAGTTGACCGACCAGGTCCTGATGTCCCTGCTGCGCCCGGTGTACGAGAGATACTTCCGGGTCGATGTGAAGGGCATCGAGAACGTCCCCGCCGAGGGCGGCGCCCTGATCGTCGCCAACCACTCCGGGACGCTGCCGCTGGACGGGCTGATGATGCAGGTCGCCGTGCACGACCACCATCCGGCGGGCCGGCATCTGCGGCTGCTCGCGGCCGACCTGGTCTTCGTGCTGCCGGTGATCAACGAACTCGCCCGCAAGCTGGGCCACACCCTGGCCTGCACGGAGGACGCCGAGCGGCTGCTGGAGGCGGGGGAGCTGGTCGGGGTGATGCCGGAGGGCTTCAAGGGCATCGGCAAGCCCTTCAGCGAGCGCTACAAGCTCCAGCGGTTCGGGCGGGGCGGCTTCGTCTCCACGGCGCTGCGCAAGGGCACTCCGATCGTCCCCTGCTCGATCGTCGGGGCTGAGGAGATCTACCCGATGATCGGCAATGCCAAGACCGTGGCGCGGGTGCTGGGCTTCCCGTACTTCCCGCTGACGCCGACCTTCCCGTGGCTGGGGCCGCTGGGCGCGGTCCCGTTGCCGACGAAGTGGACGATCCAGTTCGGCGAGCCGATCCCGACGGACGGCTATCCGCCGGAGGCCGCGGACGACCCGATGCTGATGTTCAACCTGACCGACCAGGTCCGCGAGCAGATCCAGCACACGCTGTACAAGCTGCTGGTGCAGCGCCGGTCGGTGTTCTTCTGAGTTCCTGACGTCCCTGACCGTGCCGCATGACGGTGGGCCCCTCACGGGAGGGGCCCACCATGGGGCGCTGCCGCCTCAGCAGGTCCAGTGAAGTCCGCTGCGGTTCGACAGCGCCCCGAAAGGGGCGCGGGGAACTGCGCGACCAGCCACGACGGCGCCGCAGACGACCGACGGCATAGCGCGGCATCTCCAGCGGAGCGCTTAGTTCGCGTCCTCGCTGTCGATGCCCAGGCCGGGCAGCAGGCCCGGCAGCAGGGGCGGGAGGGTGACATCCGGCTCTCTGCTGGGGGTCCTGCTGGTGGACGGGGAGGCGCTGCCGCTGCTCTTCGGCGGGTCGAGCAGTCCGCCCGTGCTGCCCCCGATCAGGCCCTCCTGCGTGCTGCCGGTGGCCGCGCCGCTCGGGCTGCTGCTGGAGTCACCGCCGGCGGCGGAGCCATGACCGGCGCTGGGTGTGGTCGAGTGGTGGGTGCCGGAGGGGCTGTCGGACGGGGAGCCGGGGCCCTGCGGCGGGTCCTCGCTGGTCTTGGCGGGGTTCTGCGGGAGCAGGGACTGCAGCGGGGCGACCTCTTCGTCTATGGCGTCGAAGACCGACGAGACCTGGTCGCTGACATCCCCGAGTTGGACCGGGAGCCTGTCGCGCACCGCGCCCCACACATCCCGGTGGGACCGCGAGAACGTGGACAGGGCCTGGATGGGACCGAGCGAGTCGGGGTCGCGTTCGTACGCCTCGTGCAGCAGGCGGTGGCCCTCGGTGACGTCCTGCCGCATGCCCGACAGGGTGCGGCGGATCTCGCCGATCGACTCGTGGTCGAGCTGCCCGCCGCGGCCGCGCTCCAGCAGCCGCCGGGCCTCGCTCAGCCGGGTCGACGCCTGGTCGAGGTAGGTCTGGCCGCGTTCGTCGTCCCCGTCGGTCAGGTAGTTGAGCTTGAACTCCTCGATGCCCCGCTTGAGGCCGTACAGCGAATCGCCGGGCAGGGCGTCGGAACTCGCGGCGGCGACGCCCCCGAAGGCTCCGGCGGCCACTCCGACGCTGAGCCCGCCCGCGGCCAGCCCCTTGGTCAGCCTGGTGCGCGGTCGCAGCTTGCCCAGCGGGCCGGCCCGGTGCGCACCTTCGGCCCGGTGCGATCGCTGTGCCGGCACCGTGGGTTCGGCCGCGCCGCCCTCCTGCAGCATGGCCTCCATCGCGGCCACGAGCTGGGCCCGTTGGACGACCTTGACCTCCGGGTCGAGGTGCGGCTTGGGCAGTGCGCCGAGTCCCGTGGCGAGTGCCAACAACTCGCCCTGCTCGGTCCGTTCGCCGGCCGGTGCCGGTGCCTCGGACTGCTCGGCCGCCGTGTCCCGGGCGGACTGCTCCTCCAGGGCCTGGGCGAAGGCGTTCGCCCGCCGGTGCGCCGATACGTTCGCGATCACTGGCGGCACCTCCTCTCGTCATCACGGTCGACTCCCCAGGGGGTCCTGAGGGTTGCACGCCCATGACCACTTCCACACGATCAGGTGATCAGGGTCGGCCATGACGTGACCACAGGGAGCCTGTATCCCGCACAACGACTGGCTCGGCACTTGGGTTACGGACGACGGATGATCGGCTGGGAAAGTCAATGGGCTTTCACTGAACGTGAGTTGGACATCGCACACGGTGGCGACATCCGGCCGGGCGTCAGCGTGCGTCGTCCGGCAGGAGCCGGGCGAGGGTGCGCACGGCCCGGTACTGGAGCGTCTTGATGGCGCCCTCGTTCTTGCCCATCACACGGGCGGTCTCCGCGACCGAGAGACCCTGAAGGAAACGAAGCGTCACGCACTCCTGCTGCTGGGGGTTGAGTCGGCGTACGGCGTCGAGCAGGGCCGCGTTGGACAGGGACTCCAGGACGGAGTCCTCGGGGGATCGTTCCACCTCGTTGGCGTCGAGCATCTCGCCGGTGGTGACCTCCAGCCGGAAGCGGCTGGACTTGAAGTGGTCGGCGACCAGGTTGCGGGCGATGGTGACCAGCCAGGCCCCGAAGTCGCGGCCCTGCCAGGTGAAGGTGCCGATGCGGCGCAGGGCCCGCAGAAAGGTCTCGCTGGTGAGGTCTTCGGCGGTCGCCTTGCCGCCCACCCGGTAGTAGATGTAGCGGTACACGGTGTCGCTGTACTGGTCGTAGAGGCGGCCGAACGCCTCGGCCTCGCCGGCCTGCGCGCGCTCGACGAGGTCCATCATCCGGGCGCTGTCGCTGTCCGCGGCCGGCCGGCGGGCGGTGGCCGCGCCGGACGCGCGCCCCCGTCTGCCGGCCACCCGTCCGTCGCCCGAGCGCCGCCCCTCGACGACCGCGCTGCGCGCGGGCGCCTGCTCGATGCCGTCGGCGAGTGCGTAGCACGGGCCTACGGGGGCGGCGGTGGCGAAGGCAGGGACGGCGTGCGCGGCCGGGACGAGGCCGCGCAGCAGTTCTTGGGCCGTAGCGACCGTTGCGCGCAGCGTAGCCAGGCCCGAGGCGTCAACCCCGACGTGTGGGTACACGGGACTCCCAGAGGCAGAGCTTCCATCACGTGCAGTGCGGGACCGTTCACCCGTCGTGGCGACGGAAGGGGTACCGGTTTGCGTCTGAGGAGAATAACGCTTCGTACAGGTGCTGCTACGCCCAGTTGCTCAAATCATCGATTACGTCGCTTCCGTAACCGATTGACGCACCATCAAGTGTCGCAGAGTGACCGCTTGTTGATCAGAAAAGTGCGCGTTTCGGCGGAGTGGGGGGCGTGTTGGTGTGCGTGCGGCATCATGCGGGCGCCGGGGCCCGGTGCCCCGCCGGCGGCGCGCCGGTGCCGGCCGGTGGTGCGTCGTGGTGTGCCCGGTGCCCGGTCGTCACCGGCGGCGCCGGTGCAGCGCGATCGCCGCGACCGTGCCGCCCGCCACCGCGCCCACGCCCGCCGCCGCGGGGATGCCGACCTTCGCCGCCTTGCGGCCCGTGCGGTAGTCGCGCAGCCGCCAGTCCTTCTCGCGGGCGTGCTTGCGCAGCTTGGTGTCCGGGTTGATCGCGTAGGGGTGGCCGACCAGCGACAGCATCGGGATGTCGTTGTGCGAGTCGCTGTAGGCGGCGCACCGGGCGAGGTCCAGGCCCTCGGCCGCCGCCAGCGCGCGGACCGCCTCCGCCTTGGCCGGGCCGTGCAGCGGCTCGCCGACCAGCTTGCCGGTGTAGATCCCGTCGACGGACTCGGCGACCGTGCCGAGCGCGCCGGTCAGGCCGAGCCGGCGGGCGATGACCGTGGCGATCTCCACCGGGGCCGCCGTGACCAGCCACACCTTCTGGCCCGCGTCCAGATGGGCCTGGGCCAGCGCCCGGGTGCCCGGCCAGATGCGTTCGGCCATGTACTCGTCGTAGATCTCCTCGCCGATCGACTGGAGCTCGGCGACGCGGTGGCCCTTGACGATGGACAGCGCGGAGTCGCGGGCGTCCTGCATGTGCTCGGGGTCCTCGACGCCGGCCAGCCGGAACCACGCCTGCTGCCAGGCGAACTTCGCGAGGTCGCGGGTCTCGAAGAACTTCCGCTTGTACAGGCCCCGGCCGAAGTGGAACAGCGCGGCGCCCTGCATCACGGTGTTGTCCAGGTCGAAGAAGGCCGCGGCCCTGTCGTCGCCGAGCACCGGGAACTCGGGTTCCCGGGCGGTGGCGTCCGCGGTGTCCTGGGCGTCATGGACGTCCTGGGTGTCCTGCGAGGACTTGCGCGCTGCCTCCGCCGAGGCCTCGCCTGCCAACACGCTCCGCGCCGTGGCGGAGCGCCTACGGGGAGTGAGCCATCCGAGAGCGGCCATGGCGTGAGCATAGCCAGTTTGTTCGGTGCTTCCGGAGTCGAGAGGTTTGGTCGGTGTGAACTCTCCCCGACCGAGCCGTTAAAGAACCGAGGCGACTGCTGGTCCCGAAGTGACCGCGAGCGCGCGAGAATGGCCGGTATGAGTCCCCTCTTCCGCAGGAAGCCGGCCCCCGAGGACCGGCGCGTCACCCTGATCCGCAAGCCGGGATGTCATCTGTGCGATGACGCGCAAGCCGTGGTCGAGCGGGTGTGCGGCGAACTCGGGGTGCCCTGGGAGCAGCAGGACATCACCGAGGACGCGCGCCTGCACGAGCAGTACTGGGAGCAGATCCCGGTGGTGCTCGTCGACGGCGCACAGCACACCTTCTGGCGGGTGAACGAGGACCGGCTGCGGAAAGAACTGACCGGCTAGTCCGGCGGTCCGGGAGGCAGCCGGGAAGCGGCCGGGAAACGTCCGGGAAGCAGCCGGGAAAGCGGTCCTCGGCGGACGGGAAGCAGCCGGAAAAGTCGCCTAGGGTCGAGCACGTTTGGTCTCGGGGGCGGGATTCACTGAGGAGAGTGTTCGGTTTTGCCCCCATCGGGAGAACAGCATCGCCGCAGGTGCGCCGGTTCCGTGCGGGCGCGCCCTGGACGCGTGACCCCGGTCACGTTGGCCGGGCAAATCGGACACCATCTTTGTGCACGCGTTCACAAAGACATAGCCTGCTGTGGACGGGGCGGTCCGGGGACGTATGACCGCCCGCAGCCCCGCTCTACCCGCAGGAGCACCGTGGCAACTGGCCGAACTCACCGACCGGCGACCCGTAGCCGAGGGATTCCCGAGGCCACCGTCGCCAGGCTTCCGCTGTACCTCCGCGCCCTGACGGCGCTGTCCGAGCGTTCGGTACCCACGGTCTCCTCTGAGGAGCTGGCCGCCGCCGCGGGGGTCAACTCCGCGAAGCTGCGCAAGGACTTCTCCTACCTCGGCTCCTACGGGACCCGGGGCGTGGGCTACGACGTCGAGTATCTCGTCTACCAGATCTCCCGCGAACTGGGCCTGACCCAGGACTGGCCGGTTGTGATCGTCGGCATCGGTAATCTGGGCGCCGCGCTGGCCAATTACGGCGGCTTCGCCTCGCGTGGCTTCAGGGTCGCCGCGCTCATCGACGCGGACCCGGCGATGGCCGGCAAGCCCGTCGCGGGCATCCCCGTGCAGCACACCGACGAGCTTGAGCAGATCATCGAGGACAACGGCGTGTCGATCGGCGTGATCGCCACCCCGGCGGGCGCCGCCCAGCAGGTCTGCGACCGCCTGGTCGCCGCCGGTGTCACCTCCATCCTGAACTTCGCGCCGACCGTGCTGTCCGTCCCGGACGGCGTCGACGTACGCAAGGTCGACCTCTCCATCGAGCTGCAGATCCTCGCCTTCCACGAGCAGCGCAAGGCAGGCGAGGAGGCCACGCCCAACGGCGCGGGACCGGTCGCCGCCAGCCGCAACGAGTCCACCGACCAGGGGCCCGACGGGGACGTACCCGCCGTGATGCCGGCATGAGTCTCCTCGTCGTCGGGCTGAGCCACCGCAGCTCCCCGGTCAGCGTCCTGGAACGGGCCGCGCTCACCGAGGACGCCCAGGTCAAGCTGTTGCAGGACACGGTCGACGCCGAACCGGCCGCCGAGGCCGCGGTGCTCGCCACCTGCAACCGCATCGAGCTGTACGCGGACGTGGACAAGTTCCACGCCGGCGTCGCCGAGCTGTCCACGCTGCTCGCCCAGCACAGCGGGGTGAGCCTGGACGAGCTGACCCCCCACCTCTACGTGCACTACGAGGACCGGGCCGTGCACCACCTCTTCTCGGTGGCCTGCGGACTGGACTCGATGGTCGTCGGCGAGGGCCAGATCCTCGGCCAGATCAAGGACTCCCTGGCCAGGGCGCAGGAGCTGCACACCGCCGGCCGCCTGCTGAACGACCTGTTCCAGCAGGCGCTCAGGGTCGGCAAGCGCGCGCACTCCGAGACTGGCATCGACCGCGCCGGGCAGTCCCTGGTCAGCTTCGGCCTTGAGCAGCTGGCCGCGGGCACGGCGGTGCAGACCTGGGCACGCGGCAAGAAGGCGCTGGTCATCGGGGCCGGTTCGATGTCCTCGCTGGCCGCGGCCACGCTCGCGCGTGCCGGTGTCGCCGAGGTCGTCGTCGCCAACCGGACCGTGGAGCGGGCTGAGCGCCTTGCGCAGATCCTCGCGGCGGCCGGCGACACGGACGTGGTGGCCCGCGCGGTACCGATGGACGCGGTGCCGGCCGAGCTGGCACGTGCCGACGTCGCCGTCTCCTGCACCGGTGCGACCGGGCTCGTCCTGACGGCGGAGACCGTCGCCGCGGGCGTCGAGGGCCGTACCGGAGCCGCCGAAGCCACCCAGGCCGGGCCCTACGACGGCGCCCAGGGCCGCGGTCCGGTCGTGCGCGACACGGCGTCTGCGTCCGGGTCGGCCGGTGACGAGCGTGAGGAGAACTGCCCGCTCGACCTGTCGGCCGTACAGGGCACAGCCGCCTTCTCCGTGCTGGGCGAGGCGGCCGTGGCCGGCATGGCCGCCGCCGAACTTGAGCAGCACGCGGTCTGGGTCGACAAGGGCGACGCCACCGGCCGCGCCCAGCGCAGGCCGGGCGGCGAGAGCGACCCGGCCGAGGACGCCGACGCCATCGCCGCGCTGGCCGCCACCGTCGCGGTGGCCGGCCGCGTCCCCGAGCGCCGCAGGCCCGAACCGGTCGCCGGGGTGCCGCGTCCGGCGCCCGCCCTCTACCTCCTCGACCTCGCCATGCCCCGCGACATCGACGCGGCCGTGCACCGGCTGGCCGGGGTGCGGCTGGTGGACATCGAGTCGCTGGCCGAGGCGTCCGCGGACGCCCCGATGGCGGCCGACGTCGACCAGGTCCGGCGTATCGTCTCCGACGAGGTCGCCGCCTTCGGGGCGGCGCAGCGCGCGGCGCACATCACGCCGACCGTGGTCGCTCTGCGCACCATGGCCGCCGACGTCGTCGCGGGTGAGATCGCCCGGCTCCACGGGCGCCTGCCCGACCTGGACGAACGCCAGCGCGGTGAGATCAGACAGGCCGTGCACCGAGTGGTCGACAAACTGCTGCACGCGCCGACCGTACGGGTCAAGCAGCTCGCGGCCGAGCCCGGCGGCGCCGGGTACGCGGACGCGCTGCGGACCCTGTTCGACCTCGACCCCGAGACGGTGGCCTCCGTCTCCCGGGCCGGGGAAAGCACAGACAAGAAGAACCGAGGGCCAGCATGAGCAAGACAGCGGCGCTGCGGCTCGGGACCAGGCGGAGCAAGCTCGCCATGGCCCAGTCCGGGCAGGTGGCGGACGCCGTGAGCCGGATGACCGGACGGCCCGTGGAACTGGTCGAGATCACCACGTACGGCGACACCTCCCGGGAGCATCTGGCGCAGATCGGCGGCACGGGCGTGTTCGTGGCCGCGTTGCGCGAGGCGGTGCACCGGGGCGAGGTGGACCTCGCCGTGCACTCGCTCAAGGACCTGCCGACCACGCAACCCGACGAGCTGGCGCTGGCCGCCGTGCCCGGACGCGAGGACCCGCGCGACGTGATCGTCGCCCGGGACGCGCTGAAGCTCACCGATCTGCCCCGCGGGGCGCGCATCGGCACCGGCTCGCCGCGCCGCATGGCCCAGCTGAACGCGTACGCGCGCGGCCACGGGCTGGACATCGAGACGATACCGATACGCGGCAACGTCGACACCCGCATCGGATACGTCCGCGGCGGCGAGCTGGACGCCGTGGTGCTGGCCGCCGCCGGCCTGAACCGCCTCGGCCGTATCGACGAGGTGACCGACTTCCTGTCGGTCGACACGGTTTTGCCCGCCCCCGGCCAGGGGGCCCTGGCGATCGAGTGTGCCGCGGACAACGCGGAGCTGATCGCCCTGCTCGGCGAGCTCGACGACCCGTTCACGCGGGTCGCCGTGACCGCCGAGCGTTCACTGCTCGCCGCCCTGGAGGCCGGCTGCAGCGCCCCCGTGGGCGCACTGGCCGACCTTTTGGCCGACGGGCAGATTGTCAAGGAAATGCGCCTGCGGGGAGTTGTCGGCACGACCGACGGTGCCCGCATGGTGCAGTTGTCCACCACCGGTCCCGTGCCCGAGACGGACGACCAGGCAGTGACGCTCGGTCGCGAACTCGCCACCGAGATGCTCGCCCAGGGCGCGGCCGGTCTGATGGGGGAGCGAGCACAGTGAGCCCCACCACCCTTCCCGCCGGCCTTGAACTCGGTCACGTCACCTTCCTGGGTGCCGGACCCGGGGATCCGGGACTGCTGACGCTGCGCGCCGTGGAGGCGCTGGCGAACGCGGACGTCCTCGTCGTCGAGCACGACGTGCTGGACGTGGTCCGCGCCCACGCCAGACAGGGCGTCTCCGTCCTGCGCGTCGACGCGGATCCATCCACTGATACGCAGCCGGGCCCGGGCACGTCTCAACGCGCGGTTGTTGACGCCGCGTCAACAACCGCTGCGGTCCCGCCGACGCGGGATGCCGCACATCTTGTCATGGAGGCCGCGCGGGGCGGCAGGCGGGTCGTCCGTGCGGTGTCCGGGGACCCCGGGCTCGACACGTACGCCGCCGAGGAGATGCTGGCGTGCGCCGCGGCCGGGGTGCCCTTCGAGGTGGTCCCCGGCATCGCGGCCGCGGTCGGCGTGCCCGCGTACGCGGGTGTTCCGCTGCGGGACGCGCAGGGCGCCGACGTCCGGTTCGTGGACGCCCGTACCGCCTCCGAGCGGTGCTGGACCGAGGTGGGCGCGTCGGACGGCACGGTCGTCGTGTCGACCTCGCTTGACTCGGTGGCCGCCGCGGCCGGTGAGCTGGTGGCCGCGGGCCGCAAGCCGGACACCCCGATGACGGTGACCGTCGCCGGCACGACGACCCGGCAGCGCACCTGGACCGCCACCCTCGGGACCATCGCGCAGACCCTGAAGCAGGCGAAGGTGCTGCCGTCCCCGGACGGCGGGCGGCCGGTGATAGCCGTGGTCGGTGAGCGTTCCGCCGCCGCACAGCGCGACCAGCTGTCGTGGTTCGAGTCCAAGCCGCTGTTCGGCTGGCGGGTCCTCGTGCCGCGTACGAAGGAGCAGGCGGCGTCGCTCTCCGACCAGCTGCGGTCCTACGGGGCCGTGCCGCATGAGGTGCCGACGATCGCCGTCGAGCCGCCGCGGACGCCGCAGCAGATGGAGCGGGCCGTGAAGGGCCTGGTCACCGGGCGGTACGAGTGGATCGCCTTCACCTCCGTCAACGCCGTGAAGGCGGTGCGGGAGAAGTTCGAGGAGTACGGGCTCGACGCGCGGGCCTTCGCGGGGATCAAGGTCGCCGCGGTGGGGGAGCAGACGGCGAAGGCGCTGATCGCCTTCGGTGTGAAGCCGGACCTGGTGCCGAGCGGTGAGCAGTCGGCCGCGGGGCTCCTGGAGGACTGGCCGCCCTACGACCCGGTCTTCGACCCGATCGACCGGGTGTTCCTGCCGCGGGCCGACATCGCCACGGAGACCCTGGTCGCCGGGCTGATCGAGCTGGGTTGGGAGGTCGACGACGTCACCGCCTACCGGACCGTGCGGGCCTCGCCGCCGCCGGCCGAGACCCGGGAGGCGATCAAGGGCGGTGGCTTTGACGCCGTGCTGTTCACGTCGTCCTCGACCGTGCGGAACCTGGTGGGCATCGCGGGCAAGCCGCACAACGTGACCGTGATCGCGTGTATCGGTCCCGCCACGGCGAAGACCGCCGAGGAGCACGGGCTGCGGGTGGACGTGATGGCTCCGGAGCCGTCCGTGCACCGGCTGGCGGAGGCGCTGGCGGACTTCGGCGCGCGGCGGCGGGCCGCCGCGCTGGAGGCCGGGGACCCGGTGACGCGGCCCAGTGAGCGGCGACCGGGGGCACGCAGACGGCGCAACTCCGGCTGACGGCTCACCCCTGGAACGGTTCGCCGTACCGCAGCGGAATGACTCCGATGCGGTACGGCGAACCGTTTCTGCGTGGCGGAGACGGGGCGGGGCCGTGGGATTTCCCGGGTCGCGGAGAGGGGCGACGAGGACGACGCGGGGCCCGTCCGTGGTGGGGGCGAAGGTGGGGCGGGCGCCGCGCCGGGGCCCCTGCGGAGGCCGACCGGCCGTCGGCAAAACGGGTGCCGGGGCGGGCGTAGCGTAGAAGCCATGACGAAGTATGGATCCTTCCCCGGTGCGCGTCCCCGTCGGCTGCGCACCACTCCCGTCATGCGCCGCATGGTTGCCGAGACCCGGCTGCACCCGGCGGACTTCATCCTGCCCGCGTTCGTGCGGGAGGGCGTGAGCGAGCCCGTGCCGATCGCCGCCATGCCGGGCGTCGTCCAGCACACCCGGGACAGCCTGAAGAAGGCCGCCGTGGAGGCCGTGGAGGCGGGGATCTCCGGGATCATGCTGTTCGGGGTGCCCGAGGAGGCCAAGAAGGACGCCGTCGGAACCCCGGGGACCGACCCGGACGGGATCCTCCAGGTCGCGATCCGCGATGTACGGGCCGAGGTCGGCGACGACCTGCTCGTCATGTCCGACCTGTGCCTGGACGAGACCACCGACCACGGGCACTGCGGTGTGCTCGACGAGCAGGGGCGCGTCGACAACGACGCCACCCTGGAGCGGTACGCCGAGATGGCCCGGGTGCAGGCCGACGCCGGTGCCCATGTGGTCGGGCCCAGCGGGATGATGGACGGGCAGATCGGGGTCGTCCGGGAGGCCCTGGACCAGATCGGACGGGAGGACGTGGCGATCCTCGCCTACACCGCCAAGTACTCGTCCGTCTTCTTCGGGCCGTTCCGGGAGGCCATCGGCTCCTCGCTCACGGGCGACCGCAAGACGTACCAGCAGGACCCCGCCAACTGGCGTGAATCGCTCAGGGAGTTGGCGCTGGACCTGGAGGAGGGGGCCGACATGGTGATGGTGAAGCCGGCCGGGCCCTACCTCGACATCCTGGCCCGGGTCGCCGACGCCGTGGACGTGCCCGTCGCCGCCTACCAGATCTCCGGCGAGTACTCGATGGTCGAGGCCGCCGCGGAGAAGGGCTGGGTCGACCGGGACCGGGCGATCATCGAGACGCTGACCGGTATCAAGCGGGCCGGGGCGCGCACCATCCTCACCTACTGGGCCGTCGAGGCGGCCCAGCGGCTGCGCTGACGGCTGCTCGCTCCGTGCCCGGTCGGACACGGTTCGAGGTCGTTCCGGTACCGAACCGGTGGCGGGGCGATCTCGGTGTGTCTGCGGTTCGGCCACGAAACGAACTCGGTGACCGAAACGTCCGGGGGCCGGCCGGGGAATCCGGGGTGGTCAAGGGCTGGTCTGTCCTGAAATCGACGTGGATCCACGGGTGGTCGCCGTCCGTGGGCGGGGCGTTCCGGGTCTGCGGCCGGCGCGACAGGTTCCTGTCAACGTCCATATCCTCTGCGCCTGGCCTGATCCGTTCCGGTGGGCCCCGGACGTCGATCCCTGGGGGGACGTAATGAACTGGTACATCGAAGTGCTCAAGAAGTACGCGGTCTTCGGGGGGCGGGCGCGCCGCAAGGAGTACTGGATGTTCGCGCTCGTCAATGTGGTCATCGCCATCGTGCTGGCCATCGTGGACGCCATCCTGGGCAACCAGATCCTGTCTCTCATCTACACCCTGGCGATCCTGCTGCCCGGCCTCGGCGTCTCGGTCCGCCGACTGCACGACACAGGCCGCACCGGCTGGTGGCTGCTCATCGGGATCATCCCGGTGGTGGGCTTCATCGTGCTGCTGGTCTTCACGGTCAGCGAGGGCACGCGGGGGCAGAACGCCTACGGCGCGGACCCGAAGGAGGGCGGGTACTCGCCGGCGCACAGCTGACGCCGGGGGCGCGCACGCGCCCGACCCGTCCGAAGGCCGCCCGGACCGCTCACCGGGCGGCCTTCCGGCCGTCCGCGCCCGCGAGGCGAGCGGTCTTCCGGCGGTCCGCGTCTGCGAGGTGGGCGGTGTTTTGGCTGTCTGTGTGCGCGAGATGGGCGGCGTTCTGGCGGTCCGCGTCTGCGAGGTGGGCGGTGTTCCGGCCGTCCGCGTCGGCGAGTTGAGCCGTCTTCCGGCTGTCTGTGTCGGCGAGGTGGGCGGTGTTCCGGCCGTCCGCGCCCGCGAGGTCGGCGGCCGGCGGGGGCTGCCGTGTGGTGGCGGGGGTGCGGTTTGACGGTCCCTCGTCGCGGAGGCCCATTCCGTCGTGACACCCGCTCAGGGTGAGGACGACCAGGGCGGCCAGGGCAGCGAGCGCCGCGCGGGCGCCGCGAGCGGGCATGGGTCCTCCCGGCGGTGGGGGGGCGAAGGGCGCGGACCCAGCGTGCGGCGGGCGGTGGCGGCGGCGCCATGGCTCGGGCCGAAGAGGGGACGCCGGGGGACGGTCCGGCCCCCTGACCTGCCCGGACGGCCCGTCCCACACCGAGAAACGGGACACGGGAAGCCCCACCGCCGACCGAGACCGCCACGCGCGTACGCCCGACGCACACCGTCTCCTTGACATCCCTTAACCCTGTCTTCACCCGTCCCTTGCTCTTCACGTAAGGTGCATTCGCACGCACAGTCGAACTGCACCGCCGCACCCCGACCGTGCAGATGTCGTCCGTCGTAGCCGGGGAGTGTCGTGAAGCGCATCCTGATCCGTTCCGGGAAGAGCCCGTTCCACGTGGCCACCCCCACCGAGTTCATCCAGCAGGACCTGATCGGGACGAACACCGGCAATCTGCTCTTCAGCGACTCCGCCCACAAGATGCTGACGACACCGGACACCGAGGTCGTCTCCAACGGCATCCGCACCAACGCGTCGCCCGAGCGCGCCGCCGAGATCAACGAGCAGTACGACGCCTTCGTCGTCCCGCTGGCCAACGCCTTCCGGCCCTCGTTCCACGCCTCGCTCGACCGGCTGTCCACGCTGATCGAACAGCTCACCATTCCGGTCGTGGTGTTCGGCGTCGGTGCCCAGGCGGGCGACGACTACGAGACCGACGTCCTGAAGCCGATGGAGGCATCGGTACAGCGTTTCGTCTCCGCCGTTCTCGACCGGTCGGCGTCCATCGGCGTCCGCGGCGAGCTGACCGCGCGGTATCTGACGGGCCTCGGCTTCGGCTCCGACAAGATCGACATCATGGGCTGTCCGTCGATGTTCCTCTACGGCGACAGGTTCCCCGAGATCCGCGCCACCGAGATCTCCGCCGACTCGCGCATCGCCCTGAACCTCTCGCCCAACGCGATACGGGTCGGCGACATCACCGGCATCGCACACCACGCGTGGGAGCGCTACCCCCGCCTCACCTACTACGCGCAGAACACCTCCGACGCGGAGCTGCTGCTGTGGGGCGACACCAGCCCCGAGTCGGGCCGGCAGGACGCCTTCCCGCGTCAGCTCAGCCACGCCATGCTCCAGGAGAACAAGGTCCGCATGCCGCTGGACCCGGCCACCTGGATGAAGGAACTGAGCGGCTTCGACTTCGCGTACGGCACCCGCATCCACGGAAACATCGCCGCGCTGCTGGCCGGGACGCCCGCGGTCGTCCTCACCCATGACTCGCGCACGCTGGAGCTGTGCCGGTACTTCGACATACCGCACCGCCAGCTGTCCGCGCTGCCGGGCGACACCGACCCGCGCGACCTGTACGAGGACGCCGACTACTCGGCGATGATCAAGGGCCACGGCGAACGCTTCGAGCGGATCGTCTCCTTCCTCGACCGCAACGGCCTGCGGAACACCTACACCCACGGCGATGGCGGCGCCGCCTTCGAGGCCCGGCTCGCCGCGCTGGACCTGCCTGCGTCGATGTCCGTCTGGGACGGCTCCCACGATGAGTACATGCGCTACCGCGTGAGCCGGCTGCGGGAGCGGATCACGGTCGCCGACGCCCGGATCGACAAGCGGGTGGAGGAGGCCAGGCAGTTGCGCGTCCGGCTTGCCGCGGCTGAGAAGCGGGAGGCCGCGACCGCCCGTCAGCTGGAGGCCCTGCGCAAGGAACTGGCTGCGGCCCGCAAGCAGTTGGCCGCGGTGGAGCGCCGGGTCGGCGGCATCGAGAAGCGGGTCCTGGTCAAGGTCGGCCCGGCCCTGCGCCGCCGAGCCCGAAAGCTCTCCGGCTCGGCGGCCAAGAAGCCCTGACAAGACCGCCCACCCGACCCGGGCGCATGCCGCGGCGGGGTGGGGGTCAGTCCCACCAGAAGGACCAGGTGCGTTCCGTCATCAGGGTGTCGGCGTAGTCGGCCAGGCTGTCGCGGCCGTTCTGGGTGAGGTTGTCCGGGCAGAACGCGAAGTGCTCGGCGGCCAGCGCCTGCGCCTCGGCCCGGGTGGCGGGCGGCGCGGCCACGGAGACGACCAGCGTGTCGAAGCCGAGGGCGACCACCCGTATCCCGAAGCGGTCCTCCCATGAGCGCAGCACCGCGCAGAGCCGGGCGACGTCGTCCTCATGGTTGACCGGGCCGCTCCAGCCGATGGCGGCGGGGATGTCGGCGGAGCGGCGGGCCGGGACGAGCGCCAGATGCGGGTCCTTGAGGGCGGCGTGCGCGCGCCCGCCCGCGTCGGCGCCGCTCAGCAGGTCGGCGACCCGGGCGGCGCAGATCCCGGGCTCGACGGTGAGCGACCCGGCGGGGGCCAGTCCGGGCCAGTCCGCCCCGAACGGCGCAAGGAGCCGGGCCAGTTCGGGATCGAACCCCTCCTCCTCGTCTTCGACCACGGCTTCCCAGCATTCCGCGAGCACGTCCTCGGCGTCATGGTCCCCCGGGTAGGAGGTGTCCGCCGGGGACAACTGCCACCGCTCCGGGCCGCCTTGGGGGCCGCCCAGTTCGAGGAGCACGGGCAGCAGGCCCACCCGGCCGGCCGGTGCGCCCAGCGCCGCCCAACTGCCGGGCGCGGCCGACTTGTCGGCGTGCCACAGCAGGGGCTGAGGCCAGGGCCCGTCGTCCGTCGCGTCGATCAGTCTCCCGGGCGGGAGCCGGAGCCCCAGGGAACGCCCGCTCGGGTCGGCCGCCAGCTTGGGCAGCGGGTTGGGAAGAGTCGCCATGCCGCGACTTTAAGGGGAGGCAGTGACAACACGAACGGCGCTCGCCGGAAGGTCTTGAGTTCTGGTGGCCGTCGCAACACCCCAGCCGGGGGAGGGCGAGGGACTTCGAGGGCCGGGACCACGCGGGACGGTTGCGGGTTTTGCGGCATGGGGAGCCGGTCACTTCGCCGACTGGCCCGAGGCGGGTGTCTCAGGGGCAGGCGACCTTCAGCAGCGTCGCGACCCGGGCGAACTCCTCCTCCAGGCGGTCGCGTCCGAGGGCCGCGAACTCGCGGTCCAGGTCCGCCGGTGTCACCCCGCGCAACTCCACCATCGTGCGAGCGGCCCGGACCCACGGCGCCCACTCCGACCCGTATTTCACCTGCTCCATGTGACACCCCGGGATCGGCTGAAGCGTGACGGGATGGTGAAGGGGACCGACGACACCCCACGCGGGCACGCGTCTTGCCCATGCCGCCACGAACCGCCCACCGCGCAAGGCGTGGCAGAGCTGGATGGAGATCCCGGCGCACGGTACGCACACCGGCGGACTCGTCGTACGCTCCCCCTCCCGGATCGCGCCGACGCTGTCCCGCAGGAGAAACAGATGCGGGCCGTGCGGGTCCGCCGGCATGCGGGAGCAGACCTGGCACATCATGTTCAGCATCGCGCGGCGCTGCCGGTAGGGGTGGACGTTCCGCAGTTGTGGGCTGCCCCGGCGCCGCTTGGGCCGCAGGGCGTAGCGGGCCCAGAGCACACCGAAACTGTCCCGGTCGTACGGCGTTTCATCCACGTACCCGATTCCCGGGACCATGCGGCGGCGGACGATCGGACACGACAGGAGCCGTTCCTCACTCCAACCGGCGATGTACGGGACAACACCTGGCGGTGCCGGAGGCAACACGATCGAGAACCTTTCTTTGTGGAGAAGAGGGTGGCGGCCCGCCGGCCCCCGCTGGGGAGAGTCGGGAGCGGGAAACCGGCGGGCACCTGGGGGGCTCCGGTCGCCCCCTGGGGCGCGAGCGACCGGAGCCGGTCATGAGGTCAGCGGCCGATACCGGCCACGAGGGCACCTATGAGGGCGGCAAGGACAGAAGAACTGGCCCTTCGGACTGTCCGGCCTCATGGGCAGGGCGGGACGAGCAGTAGCCCGTGGCCCGGTCGTCCGACTGCTGCGCTTCGGCCATCCGTACAGCCGTACTTCTCTGTGGCATCGGCGTTCTCCCTGGGCGGGCCGGCGGTGAGCGGGGCCAGGCGGCGCATCTTCCGGCACGGGGCGCAGGCGAACTTGTTCCCGGCTGTGCACGGGCGGGGGCCCGCTTCCATGGCCTGGGTGGTCCGGATGTCGTCGGCGAGTAGTCGGCGCCGGGAGTACAGGCTGTACCTGTCCGTGGTCACCGGGGCTTTCCCTGTCCGCCTCGGTGGTGGGGGCACTGGCACGGCGGGTACCTGTCTGCGGCCGGCGTCAGCGCCTGGGCGGGCGGGAGGATGACCCGTCCACTGTCACGGGTGACCGTCCCGTAGCGGTCCACCTGGTAGACCCGCATGGTCATGCGGCTGAGCGGCGGGCTCGCGTGCGGGGACCGCGCCCCTGCGGTCGTCTGCCGGCGGGTCACCGGCGGTTGTCCCTGACGAGCCGGTACAAGCCGCGGCCGACGGTGCACCTGGCGGCCGTCGCCTCCGTCTTGCAGAGGTCGCACATGGGCGTGTGGGCGAACAGGCCGCAGTGCGCGCGGTCAGCGGTGCAGGCCCGGCAGGCGCGCGGGTACCACTTCATACCGGAGACCGAAGAGCAGTCCTCGGCTGGGACGCGCTGCACGCCGAGGTCGACGGCCGTCTCCGCGGTCAGCCGGGTCGGGCACCAGAGGCATTCGGCGCCGCGCACCTTGGCGTCGGGCAAGCCGTCGAGGTCCGGCAACGTCAGGGCCTCAAGAACCTCGGCGGGGATCTCCTGAACCGTGCTGCTCATTGGATCGCCCCTTGGGGCGGCCGGACGGTACCGTGCGTCATGTCGGCTCCTTCGTGGTCGGCCATGCCCCGGGGCCGGTCGCTCGGCCGCCGGGGACTCCTACCGAGCGGGACCTCGCGCCGCTCAGGGCGGCACCCGCACGTGACGATTGGCCACACGCGAGTCGCACCACGCACCACGACTTTCCCCGCCGCACGCAAAGGCCCGGCGATAGACCCGCAGTGGAAGCAGGCCAGCCCGTGAAGGCGGACGATGCTTACGTTGCGGTCTATGACCATCGGTGGGGGCAGGGGCGCATCAGGCATCCCGGGTCCCATCTGCTCGGCTCTCGCGTGTGACAGATGGTGGCCCTACCAGCACGGCACAAGTACCCCAGCCAGGGGTAGTCAGGTGGCAGCGCACCACTCTGCGAAGTTCGACAGCTCCTCGGCATCTGCCCGTTTGAGTCGTCGCAGCGTGGCCGCGTCCTCCCGCACCCACGGATGCTCCCGGGTGTGCTGCGGCGCGATGTGACGGGCGACCTTCAGCGCCTCGAAAGCATCATCGGCGCGGCCTACCCACAGCTGCGCGCGGGCCATCTCGATGTAGAAGCCTGACAGGCGTTCTGCCGGGAGATCGTGCGGCGGTTTCCACTCTTGTGCAACATCCAGGGCGCGACCCGCGTACTGATCACCGAGGCTCACGGCCACTGAAACCTCGTGGATCTGTACGGAGTCCGGGCCGAACGCGGTCCCGCAGTACACGCCCTCCCGGATCTGGTCGCCGAGCTTTCGGGCCTCCGACAAGTGCGCATCCGCTGCGTCCCCGTCGCCCGCTCGACCGGCGATGACCGCTGCCCGCATGTGCAGGGCCCCACGTGCTGCTGTCGTTCCGGCGTCGTCCGGGGAGGGCGAGGCGTTGATGGCCGCCTCCAGAGCGCGCAGTCCGACGGTGTGAGCGCGGGCGGCGAAGAACGTCTCCGTGCGCACGTACGCCACGGACGACTCCAGCAGCGGGTCACCGGCTTCGGGCACGGCCCACCGCATCAGGTCGATCAGCCGCGCAGACAGGTCGCGGGCACCGAACTTGTATGCCACCGCGTCGGCTGACCGGGCCGCCCGCACGAGCAGCCCCGCCCACTCCCTGCGGTCCGTGCCTGCTGCCGCGTGGTAGCCGCGCAGCAGCTCCGGCAGCAGTCCCGGTAGCGTGCGAGCGATCGGCGTGTACTGTGCGGCCAGCCTCCAGGCGGCCGCCGCCTCAACCAGCTCATGCAGCGTCGTGAGCGGGCGTACGGGCCCGTCGTCGGGCAGGTCGTATACGGCGATCGCAGCAGACATCGCGGGCAGCGCATCGCGGACTCGGCTCATTGCCGCGCCCCGGTCTGACAGCAGTCGACTCGGATCGACGCCGAGGGCATCCGCGATCGCTTCCAGAGTGGGCGGACTGACGCCCCGTTCACCCCGCTCGATCTTGCGGATCGTGCCGAGCGCGACGCACGCTGCGTCGGCGAGTTGCTGCTGGGTCATCCGCGGGCGAGTGGCGCTTCGGTAGTAGGCGATACGCTCGCCGACCGAACGTGCAGACACTCTGACCCCCGAACCGTCCTGTCTCTGCACTCACCGTAGCGGTGTCGGTTCGGCTTGTGAGGGCGGTCAGGCGGAGACGATCCCAACGAGGTCGAGCAGACAGTCTATACGGTAGTCCGCTGAGGCTGCCTCCACCGTGTCGGCCCACAGGTGTCCCCATGGCCCGCGGCGCAGGTGCGCGGCGCGTAGCCCGGCCGCCTGCGCGGGTCCGATGTCGTTGGCGGGGTGGTCACCGACGTACAGGGACGTGTGCGGGTCGGTGCCGCTGGCGGCGAGCACGCGGTGGAAGAAGTCGGTCGACGGCTTGGCGGCCTCGAGCTCGGCGGACGTGGTGATGTAGTCGGCCGGCAGGTCGAGCCCGCGAAGCAGTTCGCCGGCGCGGGCGGTTTGGTTCCCGGCGATGACGACGCGGACGTCCTGATCCTGGAGTGCGCAGAGGGCGGGCCGCACGTCGTCGTACAGGTCGCTTTCATCGAGGCGTTCCCCGCGTCCGGCGGCTTCCCGGGCGGCGTACTCGGCCTGGATGTCGATGCCGGGGCGGATGAGGCGCAGTGCTTCGGAGTTGTCGTCCCCGCGGGCGACGACGGCGCCGACGAGGGCGGAGAGAGTGTGGCGGGGGATGGTGAGCCAGTCGGCCCAGGTTGCCCAGTACCGGTCATCTCTGGTGATCGTCTCGCCGACGTCGAAGATCACAGCGCGAATCATGGTCGGGAGCCTACCTGGGCATGACGAAATGGCCCCCGCCGTCCGGTGGTTCCCCGGGGTCCGGCGGGGGCCGTGCGCGGCTTGGTGCGGTGGTGCGGGTCAGAGCCGCTCGGGCGTGCGGATGCCCAGCAGGCGCATGCCGCGGTGCAGCGTGCGGGCCGTGAGGTCCACGAGGAACAGGCGGTTCTCCCGCTGCTCAGGGGTGTCGGCCTTCAGCACCGGGCACTGGTCGTAGAACGCGGTCAGCAGCGTGGCCAGGTGGTAGAGGTACGCGGCGAGCTTGTGCGGCTCGTAGGCCGCGGCCACCTCGCGGATCGTCTCGGCGAACCGGTCCAGGTGCAGTCCCAGCGCGCGCTCCGCCGGCGCCAGCGGCAGCTCCGGGTGGGCGGCCGGGCGGGCGTCGCCCGCCTTGCGCAGGATCGACTGGATACGGGCGTACGCGTACTGGAGGTAGACCGAGGTGTCGCCGTTGAGCGAGACCATCTGGTCGAGGTCGAACTTGTAGTCCCGCACCGCCGACGTGGACAGGTCCGCGTACTTCACCGCACCGATGCCGACGTACCGGCCGTTCTCGACGATCTCCTGCTCGGTCAGGCCCACCTTCTCGGCCTTCTCGCGGACGACGGAGGTGGCCCGGTCGATCGCCTCGTCCAGGAGGTCGACCAGCCGGACCGTCTCGCCCGCACGCGTCTTGAACGGCTTGCCGTCCTTGCCGAGGACCGTGCCGAACGCCAGCTGCTGCGCCTTCACGTCCTCGTTGAGCCAGCCGGCCCGGCGGGCCGTCTCGAAGATCATGCGGAAGTGCAGCGACTGGCGGGCGTCGACCACGTACAGCAGCGTGTCCGCCTTCAGGTGGAAGACGCGGTCCCGGATCGCCGACAGGTCGGTGGCCGCGTAGCCGTAGCCGCCGTCGGATTTCTGCACGATCAGCGGGACCGGCTGGCCGTCCGGGCCCTTGACGTCGTCGAAGAACACGCAGAGCGCGCCCTCGGAGCGGACCGCCACGCCGGACTCCTCCAGCAGGCGGCAGGTCTCGGCCAGCATGTCGTTGTACCCGGACTCGCCGACGATGTCCGGGTCGCTGATCTCCATGTCCAGCTTCTCGAAGACCGAGAAGAAGTAGATCTTCGACTCGTCCACGAACCGCTGCCAGGTGGCGAGCGTGTTCGGTTCGCCGGCCTGGAGGTCGACCACCCGGCGCCGGGCCCGCGTCTTGAACTCCTCGTCGGAGTCGAAGAGCCCCCGCGCCGCCTTGTAGAGGCGGTCGAGGTTCGACATCGCCTCCTCGCCCGAGACCGCGGTGTTCTCGTCGGCCTTGTGGTCCAGCTCGTGCGGGTGCTCGTCCAGGTACTGGATGAGCATGCCGAACTGGGTGCCCCAGTCCCCGATGTGGTGCCGGCGGACCACGGTCTCGCCGGTGAACTCCAGGATCTGGACCACCGCGTCGCCGATGACGGCCGAGCGCAGATGGCCGACGTGCATCTCCTTCGCCACGTTCGGCTGGGCGTAGTCGATCACCGTCGTACCGGGGTCGGGGGCGTGGGGCACGCCGAGGCGGCCCGTCTCGTCCGCGTACCGTTCCGCGAGGTTCCGGGTGATCGCGCCGTCGCCGACGGTGATGTTCAGGAAGCCGGGCCCGGAGACCTCGATGTCCTCGATCACCTCACCGGTGACGACCTGGGAGACGACCTCGGCCGCCAGCTCCCGCGGGTTCGCCTTGGCCTTCTTGGCGAGCGCCAGGATCCCGTTGGCCTGGAAGTCCGCCCGGTCGCTTCGTCGCAGCAGCGGGTCCGCGGAGTCGGCGTCCGGCAGTGCCGCCGAGAGGGCCGCCGCGAGACGCTGCTGTACGGAGTCGCTGAGGGACGTGACCGAGGCCATAGGAAGGGATGCCGTTCTCCTCGTGGGGATGGATGGTCTCCGTCAGTATCCCACGGGGGGTAAAGCGGTTTTCGCGGTCGCAAGGTGGTCTGTGACAATGGGGTGTCAACCGTTCAGAAAGAAGGACGTGCCGATCGTGGCTCAGAGCACCGAGACCACCGACTGGGTCTCCCGTTTCGCGGATGAGGTCATCGAGGAGTCGGAGCGTCGGGCCCCGGGCAAACCGGTCGTCGTCGCGTCCGGCCTCTCCCCGTCAGGTCCGAT
The DNA here is from genome assembly GCF_044765425.1 of Streptomyces sp. NPDC102462. Lineage (NCBI taxonomy): Bacteria > Bacillati > Actinomycetota > Actinomycetes > Kitasatosporales > Streptomycetaceae > Streptomyces > Streptomyces sp. NPDC102462. Next base: position 28,262 of record NZ_JBIWKB010000040.1, read on the forward strand.
CCACCTGGGCAACCTGCGCGAGGTCATGACACCGCACCTGGTCGCCGACGAGATCCGCCGACGCGGCCGCCAGGTCCGGCACCTGATCTCCTGGGACGACTACGACCGCTATCGCAAGGTCCCGGCCGGCATCGCGGGCGTCGACGAGTCCTGGGCCGAGCACATCGGCAAGCCGCTGACGTCCGTGCCCGCGCCGCACGGCTCCGCGTACCCGAACTGGGCCGAGCACTTCAAGGCCGCCATGACCGAGTCGCTGGCCGAACTGGGCGTGGAGTTCGACGGGATCAGCCAGACCGCGCAGTACACCTCAGGCGCCTATCGCGAGCAGATCCTGCACGCGATGCGGCACCGCGGTGACATCGACGCGATCCTCGCGCAGTACCGGACCAAGCCGAAGGCGCACAAGCAGTCGCAGAAGCCGGTCGACGAGGCCGAGCTGGAGGCCGAGGAGGGTTCCGGCGCGGCGAGCGAGGACGACGGCAGCTCCGGCTCCGCCGGCTACTTCCCGTACAAGCCGTACTGCGGCAACTGCGAGAAGGACCTGACCACGGTCACCTCGTACGACGACGACAGCACCGAGCTGGCGTACGTCTGCGGCGCCTGCGGCTTCACGGAGACCGTCCGGCTGAGCGAGTTCGACCGCGGCAAGCTGGTGTGGAAGGTCGACTGGCCGATGCGCTGGGCGTACGAGGGGGTCGTCTTCGAGCCCTCCGGCGTCGACCACACCTCGCCGGGGTCCAGCTTCCAGGTCGGCGGCCAGATCGTCGGGATCTTCGGCGGCAAGCAGCCCATCGGGCCGATGTACGCCTTCGTCGGGATCAGCGGCATGGCGAAGATGTCGTCGTCCCGTGGCGGTGTGCCCACGCCGGCCGACGCGCTGAAGATCATGGAGCCGCAGCTGCTGCGCTGGCTGTACGCCCGCCGCAGGCCCAACCAGTCCTTCAAGATCGCCTTCGACCAGGAGATCCAGCGTCTGTACGACGAGTGGGACAAGCTGGCCGGCAAGGTCGCCGAGGGCGCCGCGCTCCCCGGGGACGTGGCCGCCTACACGCGCGCCGTCGGCACGGCGGCCCGCGACCTGCCGAAGACGCCGCGTCCGCTGCCGTACCGCACGCTCGCGTCGGTCGCGGACATCACCGCAGGCCACCAGGACCAGGCCCTGCGCATCCTGTCCGAACTCGACCCGGCGGATCCGCTGGGCTCGCTCGACGAGGCCCGGCCGCGCTACGACAAGGCCGAGGCGTGGATCAACACGCACGTCCCGGCGGACCAGCGCACCATCGTGCGTGAGGAGCCCGACGCCGAGCTGCTGAAGTCCCTCGACGAGCGGGGGCAGCAGTCGCTGCGGCTGCTGCTGGACGGGCTGGCCGGGCACTGGTCGCTGGACGGGCTGACCCACCTCGTGTACGGCGTGCCCAAGGTGCAGGCCGGGTTCCCCGCCGACGCCACGCCGAAGGAGCTGCCGCCGGAGATCAAGACCGCCCAGCGGTCGTTCTTCGCGCTGCTGTACCACCTGCTGGTCGGCCGCGACACCGGCCCGCGCCTGCCCACGCTGCTGCTCGCGGTCGGCCAGGACCGCGTCCGGGCCCTGCTCGGCGAGTGACCCCACCACCCTGACGAGGGGGCGCCCGGTGCACACCGGGCGCCCCCTCGTCGGTCGCGTGGGTGGTTGTGCCGCTCAGGCGATGTGGTCCTCTTCGAGTTCCGCGGTGTGGCGGTTGGTGAAGCGGCTGACCATGCGTTTGGCCTCGTCCGAGGGCAGCGATCTGCCGAACTCGGCCTCGACGTTGTCGCCGAACTCGCGCGGGGTCGGGTAGCTGCCGTTGATCGACTTCTTGAAGACCTGGTAGTACGCGTCCTCGTCCGGCTCCGCTGCCGGGGTGCCGCCGCCCTCGCCCAGCTCCCGGGTGCGGTTCGGGCCCACCGGGATCGGGAAGCTGCCGGTGTCCTCGGGGGAGGGGGCGGGCGGCTCGGGCTCCTGGTAGGGCTGCTCCTGTTGTTCCTGGTAGGGCTGTTCCTGGTACGGGCCGGTGGCCTGCTGGTTCACCGGGCGCTCCCGGTACCGGTCGGCCGGCAGCTGGTCCGGGTACTGCTGGGCCTCGAACCACTGCTGCTCGTACTGCTCGTCGGGGCCGTACTGGGGGCCGTACGCCAGGTCGCCCGGGTCGAAGTAAGGGTCGTATCCACCCTGGTAGTCGACGTGCTGGGGGTGCTTCTGGAACCAGGGGCTCTGCTCCGGGTCCTGTGCGTCCCCGGGCTGCGCTGCCTCCGGCTGCCCGGCGTCCTGCTCGACCGGCCCGGAGCGCCGCTCGTCGGCGGGCGCCGGCGGCTGCTGGACGGGGACCGTGGCCGCGGCCACGCCGGGGACACCGGCCGTCGGCAGCGCCGGCTGCGGGGGCGCCGCGGATATCAGGATCGGTTCTATGCCCGCCGCGGCCAGGCCCGAGGGGGCCGTCTCGCCGAGCGGCACCCCGTACTTGGCCAGCCGCAGCGGCATCAGGGACTCCACCGGCGCCTTTCTGCGCCAGGCCCGGCCGAAGCGGGAGCGCAGCCGCGCCTGGTACACGAGACGTTCCTGCTCCAGCTTGATCACCTGCTCGTAGGAGCGCAGCTCCCACAGCTTCATGCGGCGCCACAGCAGGAACGTGGGGACGGGGGAGAGCAGCCAGCGGGTGAGGCGTACCCCCTCCATGTGCTTGTCCGCCGTGATGTCGGCGATGCGGCCGATGGCGTGCCGTGCGGCCTCGACCGCGACCACGAACAGCACCGGGATCACCGCGTGCATGCCCACGCCCAGCGGGTCGGGCCAGGCCGCCGCGCCGTTGAAGGCGATGGTCGCCGCGGTCAGCAGCCAGGCCGTCTGGCGCAGCAGCGGGAAGGGGATGCGGATCCAGGTCAGCAGCAGGTCCAGGGCGAGCAGGACGCAGATGCCCGCGTCGATGCCGATCGGGAAGACGTAGGAGAAATCCCCGAACCCCTTTTTGAGGGCCAGCTCGCGGACGGCCGCGTAGGAACCGGCGAAGCCGATGCCGGCGATGATCACGGCGCCGGTCACGACCACGCCGATGAGAACGCGGTGCATCCGGGTCAGCTGGATTGGCCGGGCCACCCGACTCCCCTCCCCTTGCGTGTGGTTGCGCGCAACAGGGTGGCACATGTGTGCGGCGCGCGTGTCGCCGGTCCGTCAGCAGGCCGCTGGTCAGCCCTTCTTGGCCGACTCGGACGCGGACGGCGACGCGGACGACGACTTCGAGGGCGATGCGGACGGCGACTTGGAGGGGGACGCGGACGACGAGCCGCCCCCGTCGTTCGCCGACGACACCGCGGCCACGGCCTCCTTTGCCGCCTTCTGCGCGGCCTTCGCCAGATCGTCCGCGTTCGGGGTCTTCTCGCCGGCCAGGCCCGCACCGTTGTAGTCGAGGGTGACGACGACGTTCTCGACGCGTGCCACGATCGTCTGCTGCTTGAAGGCGCCTTCCTTCTTCTTCAGGTCGTAGCGCACCGTGGTCGCCTGGTCGCCCGCCCCGGCGAGCGGCTGCGACTTGACGTTCTTGGCGCCCTCCACGGCCTGCGCGTCCTGGACCTGCTTGGCGTAGTACTCCTGTGCCTGCTCGTCGGCCGGGCCGCGGTGGGTGTCGGACTCGAAACGCAGCAGGGACACGCTCAGCCAGCGGAACTGGGAGCCCTTCACCCCGTTGTCGTCCAGGCTGGTCCAGGAGCAACTGGCCCGGGACGAGGTGTCGTCGGAGCCGCCCTCCTTGCCCGACGACGTGCCCTTCGGGACGAGTTCGCCGAGCGTCTTCTTCGACAGCACGGCGCACGACTCCGGCAGCTTGCGGTACGCGGCGGCCTGCACGGTGGGCGACGGGCTCACGGAGGTGCCGGTCGCGCTGCCGCTCGGGGACTGCTCGGCCGTGCCGCCCTGGGAGCCGGAGTCCGAGGAGCAGCCGGCGGCGGCGAGCACCGCCGCGGCGGCGGCCGCGCAGCCAAGGGCTCGGGCGAGCCTCCCCGCTCGCCGGTCACGCTGATCACGGTGGTCGTCTCGCTGGGCTGCTCGCTGCATGGTTCCTTCACTCATGACGCTCGTGTTCCTGCGGTCGGATCGGGTCCGGGGGGCCACGGTACGCGGTGAAGGAGCGGTGCGGTTCCGCTTCGCGCGCCTCGTGGATCGGCACCGAAGCGGGCGAGGTGGCCGCTAGCCGCTCAGCGAGCCGGCCAGTTGCGCGGCCAGATTCCGCGCCCTGTCCTGCAGTTCCTTGCTGTCCGGGGTCACTCCGACGGTCGTCGGCTGCTCCGCGTACTCGATGGTCACGATCACGTTGGACGTGCGGAACACCACAGTCACCGTCCGCCGCGCTGCCGTCGAACCGGAGCCGCCGAGCTGGTCGTCGAGGAAGGACTCGTCGCCCAGGCCGTCGAGCACCCGCGGCTGGAGGTCGGCCGGGGTGCCACCGCCGGACGCGCCGGCCGACGGCGAGCCGGAAGAGGACGAGTCGGGCGAGGAGGAACCGGACGACGACGGAGACGGTGACGAGGCCGAGGACGAGGGCGAGTTGCCCGGTGAGGCATCGGCGGTCGCTTCGCCGCCGGCCGCGAGCGCCGAGGAGGAGGTGGACACGCGGGGCTCGGGCAGGTCGGCCGCCGTCTCGCTGGCCGCGAACAGGTTGTGCGCCTGACTGTCGTCGCTGACGGCGTTGTCGTACGACACGACCCGCTCGAAGTCGACGAGGAGGTGGTCGGTGGCGTCGGCGGACTCGACCTTCCAACGGCAGCCGACCTTGCGGTCGGTGTCGTACGTCAGGGTCGCGGTGCCCTCGTACGCCTTGGCCCGCTGGTCCTGGTCGGCGATCTGCTTGATGCCGGGCAACAGGGAGTCGAGGGTGCCACGGCCGACCACGCCGCAGGGTTCGGGGAGCGTGCGGTACTTGCCGGGCTGGGCCGCCGCGGTCGCCGCGCCGGTGTCGCCCGGGTTCGCGTTGTCCGTCGACCCCTTGTCACCGGACCCGCCGGTGCAGCCGGTCAGCAGCGCCGCGAGGAGGGCGGCGGTGCCGATTGCGTACGCCTTCCGCTGCACGGTCAGGGTCCTCTCGACGGTGTCGGTGCGTTCGGTACTCCAGTGTCCCCGCTGGTTATTCGCTTGCCGCAGCGGGGCGCCCCCTGGAGACAATGTGTATCGCACGCGCTGCCGCACACGCCGGTCCGTTGTCGCTTTTCACCGACCTAGGCGTCAATTTTGCCGTGTGTCGCTTCCAAGGCTTTTGTTGACTTCTCGGGGGATTCTTCTCGGGGGAATGAGGAAGACATGTCGTACGTGGAGATACCGGGCGCCAAGGTCCCCATCCGCATGTGGACGGACCCCGCCACGGTCGAGGACGGCGCGCTGCAGCAGCTGCGCAACGTCGCCACGCTGCCCTGGATCAAGGGCCTGGCCGTGATGCCGGACGTCCACTACGGCAAGGGTGCGACGGTCGGATCGGTCATCGCCATGCAGGGCGCGGTGTGCCCGGCCGCGGTGGGCGTGGACATCGGCTGCGGGATGTCGGCGGTCAGGACCTCCCTGACGGAGAACGACCTGCCCGGCGACCTGTCCCGGCTCCGCTCGAAGATGGAGGAAGCGATTCCGGTGGGCCGGGGCATGCACGAGGACCCCGTCCATCCGTCCCGTTTCCACGGCCTCGGCACCGCGCAGTGGGACGGGTTCTGGGGACGGTTCGACGGGGTCGCGGACGCGGTCAGGTTCCGGGCGGACCGGGCCCGCAAGCAGATGGGCACGCTCGGCTCCGGCAACCACTTCTGCGAGGTGTGCGTCGACACGGCCGGCTCCGTCTGGCTCATGCTGCACTCCGGCTCCCGCAACATCGGCAAGGAACTCGCCGACCACCACATCGACGTCGCCCGGAGCCTTCCGCACAACCAGGGACTGGTCGACCGCGACCTCGCCGTCTTCGTGGCGGACACCCCGCAGATGGCGGCGTACGAACACGACCTGTACTGGGCCCAGGAGTACGCGCGGCACAACCGGTCGATCATGATGGCGCTGCTCAAGGAGGTCGTCCACAAGGAGTTCAAGAAGGCCAAGGTGACCTTCGAGCCCGAGGTGAGCTGCCACCACAACTACGTGAGCCGCGAGCGCTACGAGGGCATGGACCTGCTCGTCACCCGCAAGGGCGCGATCCGCGCGGGCTCCGGCGAGTACGGGATCATTCCGGGCTCGATGGGCACGGGCTCCTACATCGTGCGCGGTCTCGGCAACGAGAAGTCCTTCAACTCCGCGTCCCACGGCGCCGGTCGGCGCATGAGCCGCAACGCCGCCAAGCGCCGTTTCTCCACCAAGGACCTGGAGGAGCAGACCCGTGGCGTGGAGTGCCGCAAGGACTCCGGCGTGGTCGACGAGATCCCGGGCGCCTACAAGCCGATCGAGCAGGTCATCGACCAGCAGCGGGACCTGGTGGAGGTCGTCGCGCGGCTGAAGCAGGTCGTGTGTGTGAAGGGCTGACGCCGCGGGCCCCGGTCGGGCGCCGGGGCCTTACCCGCCGGGCGGGGACTGCGGCCGGGTCTCGCGCAGCCGGTTGATCCGGTCGGCGCTGAAGGCCACCGTTCGCCTCATGTGGCGGACGATCGCGGCGAGTTCCGTGTCGTCCAGGTCCTCGAAGAGCGCGGCCCAGTCGCCGCCGAGCCGCTCCCACGCCCGCCCGAACTCGGCGATCCTCTCCGGTACGGTCGCCACCAGCACCCGCCGCCGGTCGGAGGCGTCCCGCTCCCGGACCACATAGCCCGACCGCTCCAGCCGGTCCACCAGCCGGGTCGCCGACCCGGTGGTCAGCCCGGTCAGCTCCGCGACCCGGCCCGTCGTCACCGGAGCCCGCTCCAGCGCGAGCAGGTTCAGACACTGCAGATCGGTGGGGTGCAGGCCCAGATGGTCGGCGACGGCCTGGTTGAACAGGGCGTACGAGGCCATGTACCGGCGGGAGACGGTGGACAGCTCCGCCAGCAGCCGCCCCCGCGCGCTCCCGGTCCCGGCCATGCGCTCCCTTTCGTCCGCGGTTCCGCTCACGCTCCTGCGCACGGTTCGCTCCGCGCTGCCTGCTCGTGCCGTTGCGCTCGGGCGGTTCGCTCCGCGCGGCCCGCTCGCGCCGTACGCGTCGTGCAGCCGACGTACCGGGTCAGAACGCGTACGGATCCCCGGTGTTCAGGATCAGCAGCTCTTCGCGGTCGTTGGTGCGGTCGCGGTCCACTGTGCCGCCGTTCCACACCGTGTCGAGGTCCACCGTGACCTCCGCGGGCCGGTCCCGCAGCGCCACCACCAGCCGGATCTGCTCCCCGACCCCGTCCTCGGCCAGCGGCCCCGTCCCGCACACCAGCTCCCGCTCGCCCGTGCGCGCGCACCCGGCCGGCAGCTCCTGCCGGTCCGCGAGCGGCACCGACCAGCGCAGCTGCACGCTCGCGCCCGGCACCGCGGACGGCCCGTGGTTGCGCGGTGTGAACCGGATGTCGACCCGGTCCCCGGTCAGCGCCGCCGACCCGTGGTACGCCAGGTCCGCCTCCGGCGCCCCTACCGCCCCGGCGGGCCCGGCGGCGGCGACCGCCGCCAGCGCGGCGGCGCCCCACACGGCAAGCACCCTCGTCCTTCGCATGCCACCCACTCCGTCGTGCGATCCGGTATCACGTCATGGCGTACGCAGGGATGTATGCCACGCGCGGCGGGCGGCAGGCGCCGTCCATCAGGTGACACCGTGCATGCCAAGCTGCACCCATGCTGATCCTCCGCTCCGCCGCCCTGTTCGTCGTCGCCGCCGTCTTCGAGATCGGCGGCGCCTGGCTCGTCTGGCAGGGCGTCCGGGAGCACCGCGGCTGGTTGTGGGTGACCGGCGGGGTGCTCGCCCTCGGCGCCTACGGCTTCGTCGCCACCTTCCAGCCCGACGCCCACTTCGGCCGCATCCTCGCCGCCTACGGCGGGATCTTCGTGGCCGGCTCGATCCTGTGGGGCGTGGTCGCCGACGGCTACCGGCCCGACCGCTGGGACCTCGCCGGCGCGCTGATCTGCCTCGTCGGGATGGCCGTGATCATGTGGGCGCCGCGCGACGCCGGCTGATCCACCGCCTGGGCACCGGGCGTCGGTGGCCGTCACCTACCCTGGGCACAGACCCGCCTCCGCCCGCCGAGGAGCAGCCCATGGCCGCCGCCGTACCGCCCGCCGCCTCCCGCATCGCCGTCGTCACCGGTGCGAGCAGCGGAATCGGCGCTGCCACCGCCCGTGCGCTGGCCGCCGCCGGCTACCGGGTCGTGCTCACGGCCCGCCGCAAGGACCGCATCGAGGCGCTGGCCGAGGAGATCGAAGCGGCCGGGGGCGCGGCGACGGCCTATCCGCTGGACGTCACCGACCGGGCCGCCGTCGACGAGTTCGCGACCGCCTTCAAGACGGTCGGGGTCCTGGTCAACAACGCGGGCGGGGCGCTCGGCGCCGACCCGGTCGCCACCGGAGACCCGGCTGACTGGCGCACCATGTACGAGACGAACGTCATCGGCACCCTCAACCTCACCCAGGCGCTGCTGCCCAAGCTGGAGGCGAGCGGCGACGGCACGGTCGTGGTGGTCTCCTCCACCGCGGGCCACGGCACCTATGAGGGCGGCGCGGGCTATGTCGCCGCCAAGCACGGCGCCCATGTCCTCGCCGAGACCCTGCGCCTGGAGATCGTCGGCCGGCCGGTCCGCGTCATCGAGATCGCGCCCGGCATGGTCAGGACGGACGAGTTCGCGCTGACCCGCTTCGGCGGCGACGCTGAGAAGGCGGCGAAGGTGTACGAGGGCGTGGCGGAGCCGCTCACCGCGAAGGACGTGGCGGACACCATCGCCTGGGCGGTGACCCGGCCCAGCCATGTCAATGTGGACCTGCTGATCCTGCGTCCGCGGGCCCAGGCGTCGAACACGAAGGTCCACCGGGAGCGCTGATGTCCGAGTCCGAGGAGCTTTCGCCGGAGCGCGCCGCCGAGAAGCGCCGGCTCGCCCAGGAGACGAAGAACGAGCGCCAGGTCTGGTACTTCCTCGCGTACTTCCTCTTCGGCATCCACATCCTGGCCTGGGTCATGATCTACGCGGTGCGCCACGGCAACTGAGCTTGTAGCGGTGGGTGGTGCAGCGCGCCCCAAAGGGGCGCGGGGAACGGCGCGACCAGCCACGACGTGGCCGCGGACAACCGACGACCCATCGCGCGACGGCGCCGCCGGCCTCCGGCAGGATTTCAGCGAACCCCCGCCGCATAAGCCGCCGGAGGCACCCCTACCGTGGTGGTGAAGTCGCGGATCAGGTGGGCCTGGTCCGCGTAGCCGAGGTCGGCGGCCAGGGCCGCCCAGTCCACCGCGTGCCCGGTCTCGGCGCGCTCCAGCGCCTCGTGGATGCGGTAGCGCAGGATGACCCACTTCGGCCCGACCCCGACGTACCCGGCGAACAGCCGTTGCAGCAGCCGTACGGACAGGCCCTCCGCGCGGGCGAAGTCCGTGACGCGGCGGATCGAGCGGTCCGTGCGGATGCGGTCCACCAGGGCGGTCGCGAGGTCGGCCTGCGGATCGGGCCGGGGATCGAGGGAGAGCAGGAACGTGTCCAGGGCGGCGACGCGGGCGTCCTCCTCGTCCGGGCCGAGCACGGCCCGCACGTCGGCGTCCGGCCAGACGCCGGGGAAGCGGACGCGCCGGCCCGTCCACCCGGCCACCGGGCGGTCCGGCGCGAAGGGCCGGAAGCCGCCGGGCCGGAACTGGATTCCGCAGACCCGGCCCCGTCCCTCCAGCTTCTGGGTGAACAGCCCGAGTCCGACGCCCGAGACCTCCGCGAACGGCTCCTGACCGGAGAACTGCTGGAAGACGATGTTCACCGAGGGGTGCGGGACGACCTGCGAGACGTACGGCCGGGCGAGGTCCCAGTCGATCAGCCAGTAGTGCTCCAGGTACGGGCGCAGCGGTACGGCGGGCTCCCGGCGGCGGAAGTCCACGTGCGCGAAGAGGTCCGCGGCATCGACGATGCCCCGGGTGTCACGGCGTGCGGCGGCCATGCCGCGATCGTAGGACGGGGCACCGACAAGCGCCGGAATAGGGAGTGGCGGCCGACCGTTCGACGGGTATAGTTGAACCGTAAACAACTTGGAGGGTGAGCGACCATGCAGTTCGGGATCTTCAGCGTCGGCGACGTCACGCCGGACCCCACCACGGGCCGTACGCCGACGGAGCGCGAGCGCATCAAGGCCATGGTCGCCATCGCGCTGAAGGCCGAGGAGGTCGGCCTTGACGTCTTCGCGACCGGTGAGCACCACAACCCGCCGTTCGTGCCGTCCTCGCCGACCACGATGCTCGGCTACATCGCCGCGCGCACCGAGCGGCTGATCCTGTCCACGTCCACCACCCTGATCACCACCAACGACCCGGTGAAGATCGCGGAGGACTTCGCGATGCTCCAGCACCTGGCCGACGGCCGGGTCGACCTGATGATGGGCCGCGGCAACACCGGACCGGTCTACCCCTGGTTCGGCCAGGACATCCGCGAGGGCATCAACCTGACCATCGAGAACTACGCCCTGCTGCACCGGCTGTGGCGCGAGGACGTGGTGAACTGGGAGGGCAAGTTCCGCACCCCGCTCCAGGGCTTCACCGCCACGCCCCGCCCGCTGGACGGCGTGCCGCCGTTCGTCTGGCACGGCTCCATCCGCTCCCCGGAGATCGCCGAGCAGGCCGCCTACTACGGCGACGGCTTCTTCCACAACAACATCTTCTGGCCGGCCGACCACACCAAGCGGATGGTCGAGCTGTACCGGACCCGGTACGCGCACTACGGGCACGGCACGCCCGAGCAGGCGATCGTCGGGCTCGGCGGCCAGGTGTTCATGCGGAAGAACTCGCAGGACGCGGTGCGCGAGTTCCGCCCCTACTTCGACAACGCGCCGGTCTACGGGCACGGCCCCTCCCTGGAGGACTTCACCGACCAGACCCCGCTGACCGTCGGCTCCCCGCAGCAGGTCATCGAGAAGACGCTGTCCTTCCGCGAGTACGCCGGCGACTACCAGCGCCAGCTGTTCCTGATGGACCACGCGGGACTGCCGCTGAAGACGGTGCTCGAACAGCTCGACCTGCTCGGCGAGGAGGTCGTACCGGTGCTGCGCGAGGAGTTCGCCAAGGGCCGCCCGGCCGGCGTGCCCGAGGCCCCCACCCACGCGTCCCTGCTCGCCGCCCAGGAGGTGGCCGCCGTATGAAGCTCGTCGTCGTCTCGGCGGGACTGAGCGTCCCGTCCTCCACCCGGCTGCTCGCCGACCGGCTGGCCGCGGCCACCGGCCGGCACGCCCCGGCCGACGTCCAGGTCGTCGAGGTGCGCGAACTCGCCGTGGAGATCGCGCACAACCTCACCAACGGCTTCCCGGGCCGTGCCCTGTCCGCCGCGCAGGACGCGGTCGCGCGGGCGGACGGGCTGGTCGTCGTCACCCCGGTGTTCACGGCCTCCTACAGCGGTCTGTTCAAGTCCTTCTTCGACGTGCTCGACAAGGACGCGCTGGCCGGCAAGCCGGTGCTGATCGCCGCGACCGGCGGTACGGCCCGGCACTCCCTGGTCCTGGAGCACGCCCTGCGTCCGCTCTTCTCCTACCTCAGGGCGGTGGTCGTACCCACCGCCGTGTACGCCGCCTCGGAGGACTGGGGCGCGCCGGGGCTGGCGGAGCGGATCGACCGGGCGGCGGCGGAGCTGGCCACGCTGATGACCGGCCTGACGGCGAGCGACGGGGCCGAGGCGGGCGCGGGGAACGAGGGTGGCGCCGGGGCTGAGGCGGGTGCCGGAAACGGGGCAGTCACCGGAGACGGAGCGGCCACCGGGAGCGGAGCAGGCGTCGGGAGCGAGGCCGGCGCCACGGGTGGCGCGGGTGTCGGCAGCCGGGTGGGGGACGCGGCGGACGTCCCGCGAGTGGTGCCCTTCGAGGAGCAGTTGGCGCGGCTCGGCGCCGCCTGACGGCCGTTCGGCGGCACATCGCGGCCGACGGTGAGAAGACGGTGGGCCCCGGCCTCCGGTTGCGTCCGGGACGGTGAGAGCCAGGTAAAAAGGGTGATCGTAGACCCGTTCGACACGGTCGAACCGCCGGTGGCCTTGGCAGACTGGGGTCGTGCCCCAGACTGTACTGCTCGCCGAAGACGACCGCGCCATCCGTCACGCCCTGGAGCGTGCCCTGACCCTGGAGGGCTATGAGGTGACGGCGGTCGCCGACGGGGTGGAGGCGCTGGCGCATGCCCACCGCACGCCGCCGGACATCCTCCTCCTCGACGTGATGATGCCGGGCATCGACGGGCTCCAGGTGTGCCGGGTGCTGCGCGCCGAGGGCGACCGCACCCCGATCCTCATGCTCACCGCACTGGTCGAGACCGCCGACCGGATCGCCGGCCTCGACGCCGGAGCCGACGACTACGTCGTCAAGCCGTTCGACGTCGAGGAGGTCTTCGCCCGGCTGCGCGCCCTGCTGCGCCGTACCACCCCGGTGACCGCGGGCGGCAACGGCGGCGGGAACGGCGGCGGCACCGACCCGGTCCGCGACACCCAGGTCAACGACCGCCAGGTGGAGGCCGCCGGGCTGCGCATGGACCTCCAGGCGCGCCGGGCCTGGCGCGGCAAGCGGGAGCTGGAGCTGACCCGCACCGAGTTCGAACTGCTGGAGCTCCTGGTCCGCAACGCCGGCATCGTGCTCGACCACTCCACCATCTACGACCGCATCTGGGGCTACGACTTCGGACCCGGCTCCAAGAACCTCGCCGTCTACGTCGGCTACCTGCGCCGCAAGCTCGACGAGCCCGGCGCACCCCAGCTGATCCACACCGTGCGGGGCGTGGGTTACGTGCTGCGGGAGGACTGAGTGGGCCGCCTGCGGCGGCTGCCGGCCCTGCGCAGGCCCAAGCTGGTCTCGCTGCGCACCACCTTCGCCGTGTCCTTCGCGGCCGTCACCGCCGCCGTCACGATCCTCGTCGGCATCCTGTCCTACGGTGCCGCGGCCCGGCTGGTCCGGGTGGACCAGCAGTCCGTGTTCACCCAGGTCGTGCAGGACGTGCAGGCCGAGGTGCGGCAGCAGGAGATGGTCCCCGGCGACTTCAGCTCCACCCGGCCGGGACACGACGTGGTACGGCCCAGCCGCACCGACGTCCAAGTGCTCGGCCCCCAGGGGCAGATCGCCGACCACGGCAGCCCCGGCCTGCCCGTCACCGCCAAGGACCGGGCGGTCGCCACCGCCAAGGAGGCCGGGACGACCGTCCAGTACACGGACGTCCGGGTCGGCGAGGACCTGTTCCGGATCGCCACCGTCGCGCTCGGCGACGGACGGGGCGCGGTGCAGGTCGCGCAGGAGTTCAGCGACACCGAGGACCTGCTGCGGGCGCTCCAGCGGCGCACGCTGATCCTGATGGCCGCCGTCGTGGTCGCCGCCGGACTGTTCGGCTGGTGGCTGGCCCGCCGCATCACCCGGCGCCTGGTCCTGCTCACCACCGCCGCCGAGGACGTCGCCCGCACCCGCCGGCTGGGCATCGAGGTACCCGTCGCCGGTCTCGACGAAGTGGGGCGCCTGGGCCGGGCGTTCGACCGCATGCTGGGGCGCCTCGCCCAGTCGGAGGAGGACCAGCGCCGACTGGTCCAGGACGCGGGCCACGAACTGCGCACCCCGCTCACCTCCCTGCGGACCAACATCTCCCTGCTGCGCCGCATCGACGAGCTGCCGCCCGCCACCCGCGACGAACTCGTCGCCGATCTCACCCAGGAAGCACGCGAGTTGACGGACCTCGTCAACGAACTCGTCGACCTGGCCGCCGGGCAGTCCGACACCGAGCCGCCGCAGCCGGTCGACCTCGCGGACATCGCCGAGGACGTCGTGGGTCTCGCGCGCCGCCGCACCGGCCGGGACATCGTGCTGCGGGCCGCCGGGGACACCACCACCCACGGGCGGCCCGCCATGCTCCAGCGCGCGATCTCCAACCTGGTCGAGAACGCCACCAAGTTCGACCGGGACGGCGGATCGCCCATCGAGGTACGGGTCACCGGGCCGGCGCTCCCTAAGGGCCACGGCTTCGCCCGTGCGGGGGCCGGTACCACCGGACCGGTCCGCGTCGAAGTGCTCGACCGCGGGCCGGGCATCGCCGACGGCGACCTGATCCGCATCTTCGACCGCTTCTACCGCGCCGCCGACGCCCGCTCCCTGCCCGGCTCCGGTCTCGGTCTGTCCATCGTGCGGGAGGTGGCCATGGCGCACGGGGGCGCGCCGTTCGCCCTGCGCCGCGAGGGCGGCGGCTCGGTGATCGGGTTCACGGTGGGCGGGGGACTCACGGGGGGCCCGGCGCACGGGGGACACCCGTGAGCGCACAGGACGGACACCTCCTCTGGGCCGAACAGCGCCGGGAGGGCGACGGCCCGGGGCCGGGCGTGCGGATCTTCCGGCACGGTTCGGCGACAGCGGTCGCAGGCCCCGGACTGTCCGGACGGGACCGGCTCGCGGTGGCGGGCGACCCGCAGGACGCGCTGCCCCTGGTCCGTCGCGCGCTGCGGGAGGTCGGGCCGACGTACCGGCCGTTCGGGGACGCCCGGCTGATCGACGCGCTGGTACGCGGCACACCCGGGCTGGTGTCCGGCGGCGCCGGTTTCCTGTGGATGGAGACGGCGACGGCGCCCGGCCCGCCCTGCGGCGTGCACTGGCTGGACCACGACGGCGAACGGGCGGCGGCCGCGCTGTTCGACCGGTGCTTCCCCGACTCGTACGCACAGCCGGGACGGCCCGGGGTGCGGCGGTGGGCCGGGGCGCGCGCGGGTGAGGGCGACGGCGCGGCGGGGGTCGTCGCCGTCGCCGCGGATGCCTGGTCGGCGGCCGGCTGCGGCTTCATGGCCGGGGTCGTGACCCATCCGCGGGCCCGTGGCCGGGGGCCGGCCGCGGCCGTGTCGGCGTTCGTCGTCGATGCGCTCGTACGACGTCACGGCCGCGCCGCGCTCATGGTGGACGCGGACAACAAGCCCGCGATCGCCGTGTACGAACGGGTCGGAATGCGCGGGCGGCTGTTCGGCGCGGCGGCCGTGCGGCGGTGACCGGCCCGCCCCCGCACCGGGGGCGGCGAACGGCTCCGCCTGGCTGCTCGGGGTGCTCAGGGCGCCGGGGGCGAGGCGGGCCTGGGACCGGTGGTGCGTTGGCGTCGGGGAAGGGACGGTAGGGCGGGCGGGGTGAGGAAGCCCTCCGCGCGGGCGCTGGCCAGCCCGATGCGCGGGATGTCGCTGCTCTTGGCGAACAGCAGGAACCGGGGCTCCCACACCGGCCGGTACTTGGCGTTCGCCCGGTACAGGGACTCGATCTGCCACCAGCGCGAGAAGAACGTGAGCACCGACCGCCATAGCCGCAGCACCGGGCCCGCGCCCAGCCGGGAGCCCCGTTCGAAGACGGAACGGAACATCGCGAAGTTCAGCGACACCCGCCGCACACCCAACTCCTCGGCACGCAGCAGCAGTTCCACGACCATGTACTCCATCAGCCCGTTCTCGCACGCCCGGTCCCGGCGCATCAGGTCCAGGGACAGGCCGTGCTCGCCCCAGGGGACGAAGCTGAGCAGGGCCCGCGGTTCACCGGCCGCGTCCCGGCACTCCAGCATCACGCAGCGCCCGTCGGCATGGTCGCCGAGGCGGCCGAGCGCCATCGAGAAGCCGCGCTCGGTGGCGCCGTCGCGCCAGTGGTCGGCGCGCTCGACCAGCAGCGCCATCTCGGACTCGGGGATGTCCGCGTGGCGCCGCACCCGCACCGTGTACCCGGCCCGCCGGACCCGGTTGTGCGCCTGCCGGACGACGCGCATCGCCCGACCCTCCAGCGTGAAGTCGGCGAGTTCCACGACGGCTTCGTCGCCGAGTTCCAGGGCGTCGAGGCCGTGCCGGGCGTAGACCGTGCCGGCCTCCTCGCTCGCACCCATCACCGCGGGCGTCCAGGCGTGCCGGCGCGCCTCGGCGAGCCAGGCGTCGATGGCCCCGGGCCATGCCTCCGGGTCGCCGATCGGGTCCCCGGAGGCCAGGCTCACGCCGCCCACCACGCGATAGGCGACGGCCGCCTTGCCGCTCGGGGAGAAGAGGGCCGACTTGTCGCGGCGCAGCGCGAAGTAGCCGAGGGAGTCGCGTTCGCCGTGCAGGTCCAGCAGCGCCCGCAGCCGCTCCTCGTCCCGCGCGCCCAGCAGCGCCTGCCCGCGCGGGGCGCGGAAGCAGGCGTACAGGACGAGCAGGAACGTCGCGGCGATCAGGGTGTTGACGATGACGTCGACCCAGCGGGGCGCGTTCACCGAGTCGATCCGGTCGGCGAGCGGGCCGACGCTGACGCCGCGCAGCAGGGTGTACGCGATCCGGTCCTGGAGGTCCGCTCCGGGCCGGGTGTTCGTCGCGCTCACCAGCAGCGTGCCGAGGGTGCCGCTGACCAGGATGCCGCCCGCGCCGACGGCCAGCGCGAGCCGCGGGTTGGAGCGGTCGCCGACGGCGTCGAACTCGCGCCGGCCGGCCAGCAGCGCGGCCACGAACAGGCCGGTGAGCGCGGCGGAGAGCCAGTTGAACAGATGCCTGCCGTAGGTGTCGGTGGTCAGCGCGAGCGCGTACAGACAGCACAGGGGGCCGGCCAGGAGCAGGTTGAAGACCCAGGCCGCGCGTTTGCGACGGCGCATCACCACCGCGAGGAACAGCGCGAGCGCAGCCGAGACCAGGCCCGCGGTGGCCAGGTACGGCGTGAAGAACTCGCCCGCGTTGTGCTCGTGCACCTCCTCGCGGAACGGCAGCGACACCACCGCGACGATGTTGAGCACGGCGAGCAGCCGCAGATACCAGACGGTCGCCCCGGCGGCCCGCGCCCGCAGCCGGGCGGGCACGGCGATCCGGCGGCGGCTCGGCCGAACGGGGAGCGGGGAAGTCAGCGTCGACTGCTGTGCGGACATGGTGACCGGACACCTTGGGGACGGGGGTGGGGGCGCCCTCGACCCTACAGTGCGTAGGGTAAGAGGCGGGTGAGCGGTGCGTCAGGATCCGTCGCACCTTCGCCTTACGTCTGAGCAGGTCCAGTGGATCTGCTGCGGTTCGGCAGCGCCCCGAAGGGGCGCGGGGCTGTATCGATATGCGGCTCCGCCGCGATGGGGGTCCCCCCTGTTCGAGCGAAGCCGAGAACTTGGGGGAACGACCAGCCACAACGGCGCCGCAGACGACAGACGGCATATCGCGGCATGTCCAGCGCAGCGCCTACGTGTCCGTGCCGCGGCGTGCCGCCGTCAGATGCCAGGCCAGGTTGCCCGCCGCGGCCCCGGCCGCCACCACGGCGACGATCACGCCCGCGGTGGCCAGCCCGTCGCTGAACAGGTGCGGCCGTCGCTCCAGGCTGTGCAGCCCGAAGCCGCACAGCTCGTACACCCCCACGGCGGCGACGGCGAGGCTCACGACGAGCAGGGCGACGGTGGGCACAAGACCGCCCGCCGCCCGCACGCCGGGCCCGTGCCTCTGTGCCCCCTGTGTGTTCACGTCCGCGTTCGTGCCCTGCATCATGCCCCCGTGGAACGAGTCGTACGGCCCTTGGACAGCTGGGAACCTACATCACGTAGGGTCGATGGGGCCTAGGCCCTGACCTAGGCTTGGCTCCGTGCGGATCTATCTGAGCGTCGACATGGAGGGCATCACCGGGCTCGTCGACCGCGACGACGTCCAGCCCGGTGGCCGGGACTACGAACGCGGCCGGTCGATGATGGCCGAGGACGTCAACGCCGCCGTACGCGGCGCCCTCGCGGCCGGCGCCACCGACGTCCTGGTCAACGACGCCCACGGTCCCATGCGCAATCTGCTGCCCGAGGCGCTGCACCCGGCGGCCCGCCTGGTCCGGGGCAGGCCGAAGCAGATGGGCATGCTGGAAGGGCTCACCGCTGGGCACGACGCGATGATCTGCGTCGGCTACCACTCCCGGGCGGGCGCCCTCGGCGTACTGAGCCACAGCTTCATGGGACACGAGATCGAGGACATCTGGCTGGACGGCAGCCCCGTGGGCGAGATCGGCCTGGCCCAGGCCACCGCCGCGGCCCTCGGTGTCCCCGTGGCCGTACTCACCGGGGACGACGCGGCCTGCGCCGAGGCCACGGCGTGGGACGACCGGATCGCCACGGTCCCCGTGAAGTACGCGCACGACCGCTTCTCGGCGGAACTGCGCCCCGCGGCGGAGGCCCGGCAGGCGATCGAGGACACGGTCGCCGCGGCGCTCACGCCCGCGCCGCCGCGCCCGCCCGCCGCCACGGACGATGTCACCCTCACGGTCCGCTGGCAGTCCTCCTCGGTGGCCGCCACCCTGCCGGGCATCCCCGGAGTCACCACCAGCGACAGCCGCACCGTCCAGGCTCGCGGCCAACTACCCGCGCTATACCGCCAGTTCGGCATCTGGATGCGGGTGGCGTCGTCGATGACCAACCAACCACCGTACTGCTGAGCCGAGTTACCGCGGCGGGGCTGCCGCGGTCAGGCGCCCGTGGCGGGGCGCGGGGCGCCGTGGAAGACCTGGCGGGTGTGCCAGTGGCGGTGGGCCGCCGCGACGGTACGCGCGCCGGGCTGCGGGCCGACGAGTGGGCGGCCCGCGAGGGCTATGACCTGCTCGCGGGCGCTGGGGCTGTGGCCGACGAAGCGCTGTGAGACCAGGATGCGTTGATCGTCTCCCACACCGAGGACGCCCTTGTCGAAGAGCTTGTGGTGCAGCGAGCACAGGCACAGCCCGTTCTCGATCTCGTCGGGCCCGCCGAACGCCCACCAGCGCACATGGGCGGCCTCCAGCCCGACCGGCACCGCGCCGATCCTGCCGTCGTATCCGCAGAACGCGCACCGGTACTCATAGGCGGTCAGTACCAACTCCCGCATCCGCCGGTCCCGTTGCCTGCGCGCCGTCGAGAGCCGCTGCGGCTCCGCCGGCTCCAGCTCCAGGCCGACGGCTTCGCACAACTCGGCGTGGAGGGAGGGCGGGAAGTGCAGGTCGAGCAGCAACCGTGCGATGTTTCCCAGCAGTTGGGGTTCGCGTCGCAGCGCCGCTCTCAACTCCGGCGCGAGCCGCCCGGTGGCACCCGTTTCCCGTAGCTCCCGCACCCCGCTTCCGGGGCTGCCGGGCCCGCGATCGGTGCGCACTTCCCAGACGCCGTCGCTGACCAGGTGGTGGAAGGGGTAGGCGGGCGTCGTCCGGTTCGGCGGCCCGTACTCGGCCAGCAGCCGCTGCAGATCCTCCTCCACCGCGCTGTATCGCAGCCCGCCCTCCGCGTCCCCCTGGAACCGGCCGAGGGCGTACAGGAGCAGCAACGGCTTGTGCGGAGCACGCGTCCCACTCCGAGTCCACTGCCTCAGCCCCGCGACCCGCTCCAGCCAGCCCATACCGACAGATCGTAGACGCGCCTGCCCGGGCCGCTCTGTCCAGTGCGCGTGTTTGCCTGCCGGTGACATGTTGTCGCTGCCCGACAAGACCCGCACCCGCACGGCGAGCGGCGCCTATGCGGCAGTGGAAGCCCGGGACGGGAAAGTGGTGGTGGGGGCGGGGTGTTGTAGCCCCGCCCGGTCCGCGGGTGGTCTGGCTCAGGGCCACACAAGGCAGTACGGCTGGTGGCCTGCCTCGTGCAGGCGGTGGCTGAAGTCCTGCCATTCGTGCAGGAGTTGGTACACGTTGAACGCGTCCCGTGGGCCGCCGCGGTCCGGGACCGTGGACCAGATGAACGCCGCCGCGCCCACCGCTTCCTCGCCGATGCCGCGGAGCGGGTCGACCACCGTCATCGGCAGTTTGACCACCGCGTAGTCGGGGTGCAGGACCACCAGTTCGAGCGGCGGCACCTTGTGCAGGGGCACGCCCTCGATGCCGGTCAGCACCATCGCGGCCATCGTCTCCGGCTTGATCTTGGTGAACATGCCGTTCATGCCCAGCTCGTCGCCGCCGAGTTCTTCGGGGCGCATCGAGATCGGGACCCGGGCCGCGGTCGCGCCGTCGGGCGCACCGAAGTATTTGTACGTCACCCCCACCCGACCACCATTTCTGTTCCCCGCCCGGAGGCGGTCGACCCGGCGGTCGGCCCAGCGGTCGGTCCGCCGGTCGGGCCGCTCGGGCTCTCCCGGTACACCCTGTGCCTGACGTGCTTCGGTCGTCTCCTCCGCGTCGCGCCGGTGCCTTCCCCGCCGGGCGCGTCGAGGACCCAGGTCATCAGTCCCCTCGCCCAGTCCGCCACCGCGATGCATATCTCCACCCGACTGCTTTTCTAGGACGCGTGGCCCCCGCCGCGCAACCCGATCATCGTGTCAGTGACCTCCCCCACGGCCGCCCGCCGAAACGTGCGTTGAAACATCAGTCCGCAGGATCTTCGTGGCTGTTGATCACCGTGTGCCGTATGAACTGGTGTCCTTCTGTGGTCTCGCCCTGTGTATCAGGTCGTCTCGGCCCACAGTCTCGCAGATCGC
Organism: Streptomyces sp. NPDC102462; assembly: GCF_044765425.1. NCBI lineage: Bacteria > Bacillati > Actinomycetota > Actinomycetes > Kitasatosporales > Streptomycetaceae > Streptomyces > Streptomyces sp. NPDC102462. Next base: position 48,713 of record NZ_JBIWKB010000040.1, read on the forward strand.
GGGCGTCGGACCACGTGTTTGCGGGAGCCGCGACGGCGGCGGCCTACCCTGAGGAGGTCACTACGCAACCCGGAGTCCGAGAATCGCCGAGAACTTCGGGGAAGGTCGGAGAAGGTCGGAGAGGTCGGAGAAGTCGCAGGTCATGAGTGAATCGTCCCCTTCAGGTGCGCCCTACCCCTATGAAGCGCCCGTCTCGCAGGCACTGTTCGACCGTGCGTCCGCCGTCACCCCGGGCGGCGTGAACTCGCCGGTGCGCGCCTTCCGCGCCGTGGGCGGCACGCCCCGGTTCATGGTGTCCGGATCCGGCCCCTATCTGATCGACGCCGACGGGCGTGAGTACGTCGACCTCGTGTGCTCCTGGGGCCCGATGATCCTCGGGCACTCGCACCCCGAGGTGATCGCCGCCGTACAGGAGGCCGTCGCGCGCGGCACGTCCTTCGGGACGCCCGGGGAGGGCGAGGTGGCCCTCGCCGAGGAGATCGTCGCCCGGGTCGAGCCGGTGGAGCAGGTGCGGCTGGTGTCCAGCGGGACCGAGGCGACCATGTCGGCGATCCGGCTCGCGCGCGGGTTCACCCGGCGGTCCAAGGTGATCAAGTTCGCCGGCTGTTACCACGGTCACGTCGACTCGCTGCTCGCCGCCGCCGGGTCCGGCGTCGCCACCTTCGCGCTGCCCGACACCCCCGGGGTCACCGGCGCCCAGGCCGGCGACACCATCGTGCTGCCGTACAACGACCTGGAGGCCGTGCAGGAAGCCTTCCACCGGCACCCCGGCGAGATCGCCTGCGTGATCACGGAGGCCTCGCCCGGCAACATGGGCGTCGTACCGCCCGAGCCCGGCTTCAACCAGGGACTGAAGGACGCGTGCGCCAAGAACGGCGCCCTGTTCATCTCCGACGAGGTCATGACCGGTTTCCGCACCTGCAGGAGCGGCTGGTACGGGATCGAGGGCGTCAAGCCGGACCTGATGACCTTCGGCAAGGTGATGGGCGGCGGGTTCCCGGCGGCGGCCTTCGGCGGTCGCGGGGACGTCATGGCCCATCTCGCCCCGGCCGGCCCGGTCTACCAGGCGGGCACGCTCTCCGGCAACCCGGTCGCCACCGCCGCGGGCCTCGCCCAGCTGCGGCTGCTGGACGACGCCGCGTACGAGACGGTCGACGCCGTCTCCGCGCAGATCCGCTCCCTCGTCGGCGAGGCGCTGACCAAGGAGGGCGTCGCGCACCAGGTGCAGACCGCCTCCAACATGTTCTCCGTGTTCTTCACCGACCGGCGGGTGCGCGACTACGAGGACGCCAAGCGGCAGGAGTCCTTCCGCTTCACCGCCTTCTTCCACTCGCTGCTGGCGAACGGCGTCTATCTGCCGCCGTCGTCCTTCGAGTCCTGGTTCGTGTCCACGGCCCACGACGAGCGGGCCGTCCAGAAGATCGCCGACGCCCTTCCGGCGGCGGCCCGAGCGGCCGCGGAGGCCACCGCATGAGCACCGGCAAGGACATCACGGTCGTCCATCTGATGCGGCACGGCGAGGTCGCCAACCCGGACGGGGTCCTCTACGGGCGGATGCCCGGCTACCACCTGTCCGACCTCGGGCGGCGGATGGCCGACCGGGTCGCCGAGCACCTGTCGTCCCGCGATGTGACGTACGTCGCGGCGTCCCCGCTGGAGCGGGCGCAGGAGACCGCGACCCCGATCGCCAAGGCGCACGGGCTCGGCCTCGACACCGACGAACGGCTCATCGAGGCCGCGAACGCCTTCCAGGGCAAGACGTTCGGGGTGGGCGACGGGGCGCTGCGCAGGCCGGGCAACTGGAAGCACCTCGTCAACCCGTTCAGGCCGTCCTGGGGTGAGCCGTACATCGACCAGGTGGTCCGGATGAAGGGCGCGCTGGACGCCGCCCGGGACCGGGCGCGCGGGCACGAGGCGGTGCTGGTCAGCCATCAGCTGCCGATCTGGATCGTGCGGTCGTACGTCGAAGGGCGGCGGCTGTGGCACGACCCGCGCAAGCGGCAGTGCACGCTCGCCTCGCTGACGACGTTCACCTACCAGGGGGACCGGATCGTCTCGGTCGGCTACACCGAGCCCGCCCGCGACCTCGTCCCACCCCACCTCCGCGCAGGCGCCAAGCCGACCAAGGGCCAGAGCAAGGCCTACGGCGCCTGAAGCCACATCCCTGCGGGGCCTCAGCACCGAGAGGCCCCCGGGGTTTGCGGCACCTTGCGGGGCCTGAGGGCCCACGGGCTGTGCGGCGTCAGCGTGGGCGCG